>CAZQKI010000148.1:0-11782 GCA_964592855.1 uncultured Lentisphaerales bacterium | reverse complement strand
CACCCTCTACGATGCGATGTTTGAAAACCACCGCCTTTGCGAGGCGCTGGCGCCCTACGACAACCTCTTTCCCATCTGGAACGTCTTCCCGCACTGGACCGGCGAGTGCCCGTCCCCGGACAACCTGATCGCGGAGCTGCGGCAGACCGGTGTCGGGGCCGTCACCCTCGCGCCGAAGACCAATGGCTGGGAGCTGAACGCGCGTTCCAGCGAGCCCCTGCTGGCGGCCCTGCAACAGGCGCGCATTCCGGCCATCCTGGATTGCCGCACCGAGATCGAACCCCCGGGGCTGGAGCAGCTGCTGGTGCGATTTCCCAATCTGCCGGTGGTGCTGATCGGCATGTCGTGGTCCAGACAGCGCTGCGTTGTCCCCCTCCTGCTGCACCACCGGAACCTCCACGTCGCCTTCGACCATTTCCAGATCAACCGCGGCATCGAGTGGCTCGTGGCGCAGGGCTGCGCGGACCAGCTCGTCTACGCCTCGAACGCCGTCGACATGTCGATGGGCGCCCACCGCGCCTTTATCGACTACGCGGAGGTGCCGGAGGCGGTCAAGGCGCAGATCGCAGGCGGCAACCTCATCCGCCTCCTGAAGGGCGTCCGGCCGCCGCGCCTCTGCATCAATGGCGACGAGGACGCCCTGATGGCTGCCGCCCGCCGGGGCGAGCCGATGCCGGCCCGGGTCATCGACATGCATGCCCACGTCCTCGACGAAGGGCTGAACGGCGGCGGCGGGAGCTACACGATGCAGGCCGGCGGGCCGCAGGGGCTAAAAGGCCTGGCGGCGCGCATGGGCGTGAAAGGCATCGGATTAATGAGCTGGAATGGCACGGTCGGAGTCCACGCCGACGCCGGCAACACCTGCGTGCGTGCCGCACTGGACGCCGATCCCGGCCTTTTCTGGGGGCTGGCGACCTTCGATGTCGTCCACGAAAGCCCCGACACGCTCGTGCGATCGTTGGAGACGGTCTTCGCCGATCCCCGGTTCCTCGGGCTGAAACCCTATCCCCACTACGGCCGGCACTACGACCATCCGGCTTACGAGCCCCTGTGGACGTTCGGCAACACGCGGGGTCTGTATGCACTGCTGCATCCCTGCCGCGACGATTTGTCGGAGTTCGATGCGCTCTGCCCGCGCTATCCGAACCTGACTTTTGTCGTGGCCCATTGCGGCGGCAGCTACAAGGCCGCCGAGCTGGCCATCGCAAAGAGCCGGTGCCATCCCAACCTGCTCATCGAGATCACGCTCACGCCGGTCTGCCTCGGGGTCATCGACTACCTGGTGCGGGGGGCGGGCGCCGACCGCGTGGTCTACGGTTCCGACCAGCCCATGCGCGATCCCCGCCAGCAGATGGGGTGGGTCGTCTACTCCCGCCTGCCGGTCGCGGACAAGATCCGCGTGCTGGGGGCAAACGCCCAGGCCCTCCTGACACGCATCCGAAGCGGCCGGGTTATGCCGGCGGCGACCGGAGTCGCGGAAGCAGAAACAGAAAGGCCGTCACCATGAACGAATCAACGGGAATGCTCAAAGCCTGGTCGGGCGCACGGCGGCAGGTCCCCGTTCCGGCCGGCCGCGATCCCTTCGTCAACACGCCGCTGCTCGCGCTGGGACCGGGCGAGGACGGCGCCGAGCGGTTCTGGATCTCCACCTGGAACGCCAATGTCGGATGCCTGGCGCTGCTGGTCAAGGAGACCGGCGAGGTGTGCGTCCACCGCTTCGAAGATGGCCGCCACGGCGGCTTCTACAGCGCTGTGAAGCAGGATGAGGAGACCCTGTGGCTCTGCGGCAACCTCTCGCAGGTGCTGCGCTTCTCCCTCCGGACGGGCAAATACGAGGTGTTCGAAACCGGCGCGCCGCCGGCGCTCGTCTTCCAGGGCATGACGCTGGACCGGGACACCGGCAAGCTCTTCGCCCTGGCGAACGTGCTGCCGCAGAGCGTCGTCACCGCCTTCTCTTTCGACACGCGGCGGCTCCGGACGGCGCAAATCCACGCGGGGATTGCCGACGACAAGTACATGCGCGTCGGCTTTCCGAATGGCGACGGCAGCCACACCTTCGTCCTCCACATTCCCGGCGAAACGCTGCTGCACTGGGATCCGCAGACGGAGACGGTGCAGGCCGCCCGGATCGGCGAGACACTCGATACCCATGCGCAGAGCGGCGGCACGACCTATCGGCTCATCGCCGATGCGCAGGGCCGCCGCTATTTCCCCCGCCACGGATGGTATGACGGACGGCGGCGGGCGTTCGACGGCGACGGTCCGCGTCCGGAGCGGGAAATGACCTGGTTCCACCGCGTCGACGCGACGGCCTGGGGCGCCGACAGCGGGGCCGAAGGTCTGAAGATCGGCCGCTGGGACATGGCCACCGGGAAGGTGCAGGCGCTCGGATCGATTACGGACGCCGGCCTGCACAACGTCAACGGCACGGCGGACGGAAAAATTATCGCGGTGAACACCTACGGTTGCTTCTACCGCTTCGACGGCCAGACCGGAGCGATGGAGATGACCCGCCGGCTGCCGGCCGATTCGATCGGCCGCGCCGACTGCCTCTGCCGGATCGACGCCGAGCGCCTGCTGGGCACGCCCTTCATCACCCAGCGCTTCTGGGAGGCGAACATCCGGACTGGCAAGGGCTACGACTGCGGGCGGGCCGCACCGGGCGCGGGCCAGATCCAGCGGATCTGGAAGATCGGCGGCAAAGTCTACATGGCGGCCTACGCCGGCGGCGAGCTGGTCGAATATGCCCCGGATGAACATCCGCACTTTCCCGAAAACCCCCGCGTCGTGGCCACGCCTCCGAATTCGAACCGTCCCGTTGCCGCGGCGGATGATGGACGACACCTCTTCTACGCCTGCAGCGCACCCTACGGCAATCTGGGGTCGACGCTGACGAGGTACGACACCGTTACCGGAGCGGCGCGCTACGCCGTGAACCCCCTGCCCGAGCAAATGATTGTCAGCCTGTGGCATGACCGCGCGACGGACAGCTTGGTCTGCGGAACGCACCCGTTCGCCGACTGCGGGAGTTGTCCGCCCCGTTCCGACCGGGGTCTGCTGGCGCGGATCGACGCCGGCACGCTGGCGGTCATCGAACAGATGCAGGGGCCGGAGAACACGCAGGGGGCGCGCGTGGAGGGACCCCTCGGCGAGGGGCGGTACCTGTGCTCGGCCATTTGGCTGGCGAATGATCGCCCGCCGGCCTGGTTCACGATCAGCACCGCGCCATTTGCACGGCCGGAGGGGGACAGCCTGCGGCCCTTCCCCGAGGGCACCCGCCAGATCCTCTACGCCGGGCGGCCGGGCTTCTTTCTCCTGCGGCGCGAGGCGCGCGTCGAAGTGTGGGACATGCGCCGCGCCGCGCCGGTGCTTCTGATCGACGATGCCTTCGGCGGCTATGCCGTCAAACTGCAGGACGACACGGTCTACCTGCTCCATCCCCGCGAAATCCAGATCCTGGAGGGCTGTCTCGGCGGCCTGGACTGAACCGGTCCTTGCCGGTCGGACCGGCTTCCTGCGGGTTTCCATCCAGGCGCGGGAGAGCCCCCGCATCCACGCTTGCGGAGCACACACTTCGTCGCACACTTCGTCCCCACCCATACTCGGATACGCTTAGTCGACCCTCTTGAACCGGCCTTCGGCGTTTGTGCGCGTGTGGTCAATGACAAATCCCACGCTAAACCCGACAGGCTGCTAGTGTCGAGAACAAGTTGTGACGCAGCAGGTAATCGGTTGACGCTGCAGCCGCCCATAACGTATACTCCAAGAGTGAACGCCGCCCGCATAGAAGCATCGGAAACAGCCACGCAACCGGAGCATCCCACCCTGCTCCACGGCGTTTCCGCCGAAGCATGGAAGCAGCTCTGCGACTGCGCCGAGCTGTTCAAGCGGCTGGCCCCGTGGGCGTGGATGGCCCCCGATGAGTGCTTCGGCATCCGCCTGCCGCATTCCGACCTGATCGCCTTCGTCAGCATCATGGGCGCCAACCGCCAGAATCACGCCTGCTTCACCTTCCTCGGCTGGGAAGCCCTCTCCCGCATGCAAGCCCTCATGCAAGCGGAGGCGCTCACCGTTCGCGACCTCATCGAAACACCCGCACTCCAGCTCACCTTCATCCCCCTCAAAGAGCTGGGGCCCGATGATCGCGCCATCCTCCAATGCGCCGGACCGCTCCCGCCCGCCGACACCCTCTGCGCCGTCTTCCGCAGCCACCGGACCGGCTTCCTGCCGTGGCTGCTGGATGCCCGGGAAGTCCGGCAGCTGACCGAAATCATCCGCCAGACGACCGGCGTGGCGATGCGGCGCGAAAACGACCCCGACCTGCTTAAACCGCCGGAACCCGGCCTCATCTGGGTCCGCGGACAGGATGCAGACGGCCACTGGCAGGAGCAGTGGCTCCCCCGCCCCCCCGACTCCGCCTTTGTCCGGCCACCGCCCATCGATGCCGGGAAACTGGCGGGCGTCGCCGCCCTCCCCTGCCTCCAGGATCGCGTGCAATTCGACCTCGCCCTCTCGCGCGCGACCATCGGCGAGCCCGGCAACCGCCTCCGGACCACCTACCTGCTGGCTGCCTTCAACAGCGACGGCGGTCATTGCATCGGCGCCGATGTCGTCCTGCCGACCGACGGCCTGTCGGCCATGTGGCGTTCCGTTCCAAACCACCTGCTGGATATCTGCCTCCATGCGAAGAGCCGCCCCCGCGAGATCGAAGTCCGTTCGGAGCAGATGATGGAAACCCTCCGGCCGTTGCTCGGCCAGCTTCCGATCAAGCTGACCCTCCGCCATTCGCTCGTCCACTTCCAGACTTTCCTGGAAGGGATGAACCAGATCAAAACCAGCTAGGAACACCAACCGCATGGGCACACCAATCACACTCGGCGTCAACATCGACCACGTCGCGACCCTGCGGCAGGCCCGCCGCGTCGACTACCCCGACATCGTCGCCGCCGCCCTCCTCTGCGAACGCGCCGGCGCCCACGGCATCACGGTACACCTCCGTGAAGACCGCCGCCACATCCAGGACGACGACGTCATCCGCCTCCGCGCGGCCATCGCGACGCGCCTCAACCTGGAGATGGCCAATTCGCCCGACGTGCTGGCGCGGGCCCTCGAAGTCAAGCCCCACGAGGTCTGCCTCGTCCCCGAACGCCGCGAAGAACTCACCACCGAGGGCGGCCTCGACGCCGCCGGGCAGATGAAGTCCCTCGGCCCCATCATCCGCGCCCTCCAGGGGGTCGGCTCCGAGGTCAGCCTCTTCATCGACCCCGAGCCCCGCCAGATCGATGCCGCCGCCACCCTCGGCGCCACCCACATCGAACTGCACACCGGCACCTTCTGCCGCCTGACGGGCGCCGCCGCCGAGGCCGAACTGCAACGCCTGACCCAGGCCACCCGGCGCGCCCAGGCCGCCGGCCTGATCGTCAACGCCGGCCACGGACTCACCCTCGACAATGTCGCGCCGATCTGCAGGATACCCGGCGTGCACACGCTCAACATCGGACACAGCATCATCAGCCACGCCATCTTCGTCGGCATCGAAGCCGCCACCCGCGCCATGCTCGACAAGATCGCCGAGGCGCAACGACCGGTCCACCCATGAGATTCCGCTCCATCGCCGAGATCCGCCAGCGCGAATCAAACGCCATCGCCTGCGGCACGCCTGCGGTCGTGCTGATGGAGCGGGCCGGGGCGGGGCTGGCCGGCGTGATCGCACGCCTCCTCCGCGCCGGCGGGGGCGACTTCTGCCTCTTCGTCGCCGGCCACGGCAACAACGGCGGCGACGCCTTTGTCGCCGCCCGCCTCCTGGAGACCTGGGGCGTCCGCTGCGAAATCCGCCTCACCGCCCCTCCCGACACGCTGAAGGGCGCCGCCCGGAACGCCTGGGAGCAACATGCGCAGTGCAACTCCGCCAACGGAGTCTTCGATATCTACGACAGCGAAGTGCGGTGGAACGAAAGTCATCCCGCGTACGAACTGCCCCCCCGCGCGGTTGTCGTCGACGCCCTGCTCGGGACAGGCGCCTGCGGCGAACCGACCGGCGTGATCCGCGCCGCCATCGCCTGGATTAACCGCGCAGCTCCTTGCGCCCGCATCGTCGCCGTCGATCTGCCGTCGGGCCTCAATGCCGACACGGGGACCCTGGCGGAGGTCGCGGTACACGCTGACCTCACCGTCACCTTCGACGCCCCCAAGCGCGGCTTCCAGTGCCCTGGCGCCTGGCCGGCGCTCGGCCGCGTGGAAACCATCGACATCGGCCTGACCGACGACGCGCTGCCCCCTTCGTCCTCCGACACCTGCGACTACCTGTCGCCCACCGAACTGGCACGGCTGATCAAGCCGCGTCCGCGCGATAGCCACAAGGGCCGTTTCGGGCACCTCCTCGTCATCGGCGGCTCCAGGGGGTTTTCCGGCGCTCCCGCCCTGGCCGCGCTGGCGGCGCTGCGAACCGGCGCCGGCCTCGTCAGCGCTGTCGTGCCGGAGTGCGCCGCCGCACCCATATCCACCCTCGCTCCCGAAGCGATGGCCCATCCCCTTCCCGCGCCAAACGGCTGCCTCGACATGCAGATGGTGCGGCAATGGAAGGCCGACCTCTCCCCCTTCGACATGCTCGTCGTCGGCCCCGGCCTCGGCACGGGAAACGGTCCCCGCGAACTCGTCGCCGGACTGCTGGCAGGCAATCCCAAACGCATCCTGCTCGATGCCGACGCACTCAACATCCTCGCCTTGCAGCAACCCCTGCACCGGCTCGCGGCGGCGGATTGCGTCATCCTCACCCCGCACCCCGGCGAGGCGGCCCGTCTCCTCGGCACCTCGGTCGTCGCGGTACAAGCCGACCGCCCGGCGGCCGTCCGCCAGCTTGCCGACGCCACCGGCGCCATCGTCGTCCTCAAGGGATGCGCCACCCTGGTCTGCGCCCCCGGCGGCCGGCCGGCGATGAATCTGACCGGCAACCCCGGCATGGCCACGGGCGGCAGCGGCGACGTCCTCTCGGGCGTCATCGGCGCACTTTGGGGACAGGGGCTGAGCGCCTGGGATGCGGCGTGCCTCGGGGTCTATCTCCATTCCACCGCCGGCGACCTCGCCGCCTGGCAGGGGGGCGAGGCGGCGCTCATCGCCCGCGACATCATCGCGCAGCTGGGCGAAGCCTTGAAGATGAACGGAGCGGGAGCATGTTAAAAGCCGGTGTTATCGGCGGAAATATGGAGTTGCGGGCGGCTTTGGTCGAAGCCACGCTTCCCAAGGACAAGGTGGAGGTCGTCGCCATCGTTGACCGCGATCCCATCATGCGCGACCGCTATCGTGCGGCGCATCCCGGGACGACGGTCAAGCTGCTGGAGACCTATCAGGAACTGCTCGCGCTAAAGGAAATCGACGTCGTCTTCATCATGGTCCGCGACTGCTACCACGAAGCGATGGCCTGCGCCGCGCTGGAGGCCGGGAAGGCCGTCTATCTCGAGAAGCCGATGGCCATCTCCATCGAGGGCTGCGACCACATCCTCGAAACCGCCTACCGCACGCGGCAGAAGCTCTTTCTCGGACACAACATGCGCTACATGCCCTTCGTCCAGAAGCTCGACATCGCCGCGCGGCAGGCGGTCGCGGCCGGCGTGCTCGGCCACCAGTCGATGCGCAACGGCAACCAGCCGTATGACGTTCCACCGCTGAACCCGGCGTGGATCGACTATTTCGATCACGGACAGCGGGCAAACTTACTAAGCGTCGCATTGTAGTCCTTACACGGAGCATCCGAAAAATCCTGCAAATCCTGCAATCCTGGCTAAAACAATTTTGAGACTCTTTGTATGAGCAACATCGGATTCATCGGCACAGGGGTCATGGGCAGCAGCATGGCGGGGCATCTGCTGGGGGCCGGCCACACGCTGCACCTCACGACGCGCACCCGCGCCAAGGCGCAGGCGCTGCTCGAGCGCGGCGCCAACTGGCACGACAGCCCGGCGGCGCTTGCGCCCCGGTGCGACACCATCTGCACGATGGTCGGCTTTCCCGCCGACGTCGAGGCGGTCTACTTCGGCGAGGCGGGATTGCTGGCCACGGCCCAGCCCGGCACGCTGCTGATCGACTTCACGACATCGCGTCCCGACCTCGCGGTACGGATCGCGGAAGATGCCAAGCGGCGCGGATTACAGGCGCTCGACGCCCCCGTATCCGGCGGCGACAAGGGGGCGCGCGAAGCGACGCTTTCGATCATGGCGGGGGGCGACCCGGCGACCTTCGAAGCCGCGCTTCCGCTGCTGAATATCGTGGGCAAGCGGATTGTGCACCAGGGGCCGGCAGGCAGCGGCCAGCACTGCAAGATGAGCAATCAGATCGCGATCGCCAATAACATGATCGGCGTCTGCGAAGCGCTGGCCTACGCCCGCCGGGCGGGGCTCGACCCCGAATGCGTCCTGGCGAGCATTGCCACCGGGGCGGCGGGAAGCTGGTCGCTCACGAACCTGGCCCCGCGGATGCTGGCCGGCGATTTCGCGCCGGGGTTCTACGTGAAGCACTTCGTCAAGGACCTCGGCATCGCCCTGGCCTCGGCGCAGGCGCTGAAGCTCGACCTGCCCGGACTTGAACTCGCCCTCCGCTTGTACCGCGAGCTCGCCGAACAGGGTGGCGCCGATCTCGGCACGCAGGCGCTGATCCGACGCTGGGAGTAAGCCTTCCGCGCCCAGAACTCACAGGGGATTTGCAGATGCCACGTCCGTTTGGCCAAACCTCTTACAGAAGGCGATCAGTTCGAGGAGGCGCCGCGCCGTGAAGTTCTCCGGGCACTCGGCCGCGACCTCCAGCAGAAGAGGTTCCGCAAGATCACGACGTCCGGTCAGCAGGTGGATCTGGGCCTTGCGCAGACGCATCAGTGCAGGCTGTCTGTATGCTTTGTCCGTGGCGTAATTCAGATACGTTGCAATATCATCGGCAGAGATGACCGTAATGCGGCACATATCATCCAACGGCACCAGCATGGCGTCACCTTCGTTCGCTCGTGGAATGACGACGATCTCGACAAGAGGCGCAGCCGCCGATCCTCGGATCTTTTCGAAAATGCCGCCAACACCGAGGACGGACCCATCGCTACGAATGGACCCGGTTATTGCCACATCTGCCCTCACTGGGCGGTTGCTGATCGATGAGTAGGCGGCGGTCGCCATGGCGACCCCGGCCGAATCGCCCGACTTGCCCTCCTTTAAGTGATGAAAAGTGATGTGGATCGCTTGTTCCTGCATGTTGCGGGGAAAAGCATTGCAGAGCCACAGGTAGGTTTCGTTGGCTGCGATGCGCATGTCGCTGTCTTTGTCCCCGTAGTCCTCCCAAACAACGTTCTTTGAAGAGACCTCATATGAGGAACGGACACTGGCACCCCAAGTTTCCCAGACGCCGACATGGGGGGTAACCACACCCGTGTTGCCTTGCACACTGACCGTCCGTGAAAAGGTCGTATGTGTGATCGGCTTGATTTGCACGGAGACAGGAAGAATCTCCCCCCTATCTTCAAAGTCCATAACAAAAAGTCCGGAGGCCAAACCGATCTTGCCGAGATTGCCTGCAATAGCATGAGCGACGGCCGTTTGCCCGCCAACTTCCCTCGCCGCGCAGAACATGCCATTCTTCTTGCCAGAGGCAAACTCGCGTGTGAGCGCTTGCAATCGTGCACTACCATCATTTTCGCCTTTTAGAAGGTCGCGAAGCATCCGTCCGTGAAGTTGCATGCGGAAGTAGCCTGCCGCAGCACGAGCCAGCAGATTTCCCCGATCATACACAAGCGATCGCCCTGATGCCGCCGTGCCACGCACGATTTCGTCACGTGTGGCCGCATCCAAACAAATGCCGTCTGCCTGCCCCGACGACACCTTCACCCACTCATCGACCTCGCCTTGACTGCGCCGAACCCCCTCTGGCACCTCAACCAAATCTTTGCCAAACTCCCGTGCATCTCGGGCACAAGAGCCCATGGGTTCCTCCATGCCATAGTATCGGGCGGTTTTGACATCCGTCAGCAGTCCAGTTCTCTCGATCTCGGCATATAGCATCCGAAGAGAGGAAATGGATTCGATATACCCGTCCACAAGGAACTTCGCCTCCGTGTGCAAGTTGGCATCATAGGCACCTGTATACCGTTTGCTCAAATCGCTGCCACACGTTATCACCTTGCGTTTAAAGGTCTCCATGTCTGCACATACCGCTCGCATCGTCTTTAGAGCCTGTTCGTAGTTGGACTTTGCCATCGCTTCCTGAACCGTGTGATCACCCACACGTCTTGACGACACCGATTCACCGCTCATTTCCACACCACGGGAGTACATTTGCGCGGCTTTTTGATAGGTGCCGCAGTCCGCCAAATTGCGCCTGATCTTCATTGCCAGATCGTTCGCCTCTGCCTGTTGTGCGATCAAGTCG
This sequence comes from uncultured Lentisphaerales bacterium, assembly GCA_964592855.1. Taxonomy (GTDB): domain Bacteria; phylum Verrucomicrobiota; class Kiritimatiellia; order RFP12; family JAAYLN01; genus JAAYLN01. The sequence continues at coordinate 1,381 of CAZQKI010000148.1, read as the reverse complement.
CGCAACAGGTTGCTCAGTGCCAGACAGTGCCTCCCGAACTCAGAATCGTCGATGCGGGCGGTTTCCAGAGACTGAAGGGCCTTCGCCAACTGTCCATTCCGCAGTTGCTGGCTGGCGCGGGAATAGGCCCAGATGGATTCCGTTGTCACCAGGTCGACACAATTGGTGTCCCTGGCCGAGATAGGACACGAACGTATCACGAAACCCCGCTTGCCAAGCCAATCATACCGTTTTCCCGGATCGGCCAGGATGGTCAGATCGGCAGGCTTGACACGAATGCTTCCGGCCACGCTGATGACATCGGGATCAATGGCAATCCGGATGTTGCGATCCAGGGAGATCTGCGCCAACGCATCAAGCAAACCGACCTCCGGAGAGTCTAGAAACCGCTCGCGCAACTCAGCCATACGCAAGCGCATTTGCTCAGCCTCGGCCTTCTCTCGTTCGTCTTTCAGGCCCTTCGCATGGAGCCGATCCGCCTCGGCTTTTAGACGCTCGGATTCGGCCTGCTGCCGCTCGGCATGCTCCATTGCCACTTTCTCGGCGTGTGCCGCCTGGGCCTGCAATTGCATAATTCTGTCGTCCTCCGCCGCCTTTTGCAGGGTCCGGTAGTGCCATCCGCCTAGAGCCATTGCGAGCAGTATTGAGACGGCCGCCCAGTAAAACAACACACTGTCCACCGCCCTGGCGAACCGCTTTTTTTTGAACGGTCTGCCCGTTCGAAAATCGATGCCGCAATTGAGGCAGAGCAATGCCGCAGGCGCGACGCTGGCACCGCAAACTGGACATTGATTCTCAACGGCTTGTTCCGAATCGACGGCATGTCTCTGTAGGAGGTTCAACTGGGGCGTGTGGAACGGAACGTTGAGATCCTTCTCGCAGCTGGGACAACTGCAAAGCGTTCCTGCCATATTTGACGGGGAACCTAGCCGCACCCGGCAGTGCGGGCAACGGTACTCGACATCAGCAGCGGGCACCACGAGCGCGCAACCACAGTCCGTGCAGTTCACAGACTGTTTCAAGCAGCCGCCATCGATGGCCAGCACCTTGGAACAATTCGTACACTTGAACAGCATATCAGCCATGCGCTTCTCCATTTATCTGTTTGAATGTGCGAAACCGCATTCATACTCAAGGCCATGCGCGCCAATCCCCAGCACACTATGAGCAAGCACCCTCTGGCGTATCTTTCGCACAATCAGCAAAAACCCCTGTTCACGCAACCGGTGTGAAAGTAGCATCTTCCTGGTATGGCAACAAGAGTTTTCCGTGAACAACGAAGTCCCGGGGCTCTGCGTCCTTGAGCCCTACTCCACCGCAATCCCAACGCTGTCGGCGGCGCCGGAGACGCTGGAGACCACAAAGCGGGAAGGCCCCCGCT
>CAZQKI010000147.1:0-11794 GCA_964592855.1 uncultured Lentisphaerales bacterium | reverse complement strand
CGACCAAGCTCGCGACAAAGAATCGGGTAACTGCCGTGGGACCCGGATGACGCGTTCGGCGACGCTTACGGATTACGAGAAGCACCGTCTTGTCGTCGACCGTAAGCGTCGCCGTAAGCGTCCACCGAAAAGTGTCGATTAGCGCCATTCAGGCTTCCAAACGGCGCGGTCCGAAGTAGGACGGTGCTCCCGCGCCGTCCTGTCTCTGCGCACCTGCCGGGACGGCCCGGAGGACCGTCCTACGTCGAGAGTTCCCCCGATTCCTCGTTCCCTGCGGGTGAACCGCCACCCCCTACTCGTACTCACTGAACCCTGAACCCTCGCTTCCCTGCGAGCCAACTATTTTGACTCGAGCCCGGGAGCGCCCACAGGCTGCCCGAACCCAAAATTTGCTACCCCCGGAAGGCACAGTCGTGATATAGTCCTATTGCCCGACAACTCCAGCAGGTTTTATCGTGAAATGCGAACTGTGCCATCAAGCCCAAGCTGAAACCGCCACCCAGATGACGGTCGATGGCGAGGTGCGCGAACTCTATGTCTGCAAAGACTGCGCCACCCGGCGGCCGGAGGCTTCCACGCCATCGACGGAAGTCCGGATCGAGGTTCTGTTCGACTCGGCCTTTCCCTTTCCCGCACCGCACGACGCCTCGAAGCGGACCGAGGATCCCTGCCCGACCTGCGGCATGACGCGCCGGGAGTACCGCAAGCGGTCGCGCCTGGGATGCGCCACCTGCTACGCCCATTTTTCGCAGGAGCTCGCCCCGCTGCTGCGCGACATGCACTGCGGCGAACGCCACGTCGGCAAGGTGCCCCGGCAGGCGCTTGATTCCGTGGCCCGCGAGCGTCTGGCCGCCGAGCTGACCGAGGCGATCAACCATCAGCAGTACGAGCAGGCCGCGATCCTGCGGGACCGGCTCCGCGCACTGGCCGCGGCTTCGGCCACCGGAAGCCACGAAAGGCGGGGCGGCCATGCGTAAGCTGTTGCTGCATCGGCGCCGCGCCCCCGCTCCGGTGCTGCCGCAAGACGAGATCGCCCTGAGCTGCCGCATCCGTCTGGCGCGCAATCTGGACGGCGTGCGGTTTCCCGACTGGAACGACGAGACGGGCCATTTCAGCGTCGTCGAGACGATTGTCAAGGCCGTCCGGCAGGCGGGCGGCCTGCAAGGCCTGACGGTCATCGGCGACCGGAACAACCCCGCCGGACAGCAGGTGCTGGCGGCGCTCCAGGAGCAGCATGTCGTCAGCAAGGACCTCCTGGACCGGGGGGCCGGCGGCGCGTTGATTCAATGCGAGGATCCGGGCGTCAGCATCATGTTGAACGAAGAGGACCATCTCCGCATCCAGGTCATCCGGTCTGGCATGGACCTGGCGTCCGTCTGGGCCGTCGCGGACCAGCTGGACTCCCGGCTCGAGTCGAACCTGGACTATGCCTTCTCGACCAAGCTGGGCTATCTCACGGCGTGTCCGAGCAATGTCGGCACCGGCCTTCGCGCCAGCGTCATGGTCCACCTGCTCGGGCTCCGCTTGACGGAGGATCTGGAAGCCGTCCTGCGCGCCTTGAACGGCCTGCGTCTGATGGTGCGCGGGGTGGATGGCGAAGGCACCGACGCCGCCGGCCATCTGTTCCAGATTTCCAACCAGGGCACGCTGGGGCAAAGCGAGCACCAGGTCATCGAAACCCTGCTGCAGCAGGTGAACGAAGTCATCCGGCAGGAGCACTTCGCCCGCTTGCGCCTGCTCCGCGACGCCCCCGTCATGCTGCACGATTGCATCGCGCGCGCCCTGGCCCTGCTTCAGAACGCGCGGATGATTCCCGCCGACGAGGCGATGGACTACCTCTCGGCCCTGCGCCTGGGCGTGCAGCTGAAGCTGCTGCAGCGCCTCCGCGTCGCCCAGGTGGACGAGCTGATGCTGAACATCCAACCCGTTCATCTGCAGCGGCTGCTCAACCTGCGCGAATCCGATCCGGATGAACGCGATGCGCGCAGGGCCGATTGGCTGCGCCGGGAGCTCGCCGCCGTTGTTTTAACCCCGTAATGCACATTCCCTGAACGCCTACCATGCAAAACTTCACCCCACGCGCCCAGAAGGCCATCCGTCTCGCATCCAAGGAAGCCGCGCGCTTCAACCATGCCTACATCGGCACCGAGCACATCCTGCTCGGGCTCGTCGCCCTGGGCGAAGGCGTCGCCGTCGAAGTGCTCGAGGGCATGGGCATTTCCTTGGAGGACATCCGCCTGGCCGTCGAAAAAGTTGTCGGCCAGGGCGAAGGCCAAACGCAGGTGGCCGGCGCGCGCACCTACACGCCCCGCACCAAGAAGGTCTTCCAGCTGGCCCTGGCGGAGGCCCATGCCATGCAGCAGGAATTGGTCGGCACCGAGCACCTGCTGCTCGCGCTCCTCCGCGAGGCCGAAGGCGTCGCCGCGCAAGTCCTGCTGGGCCTGAACGTCAGCCTGGAGGATGCGCAGGAGGCCGTCCGCAAGTTCCTCTCCGAGAATTTTTCCGGCGCGGAGGACGACGAGGATGACGAGCCGGGCAATCCGCTCGGCCTTCAGGAGGAAGCCCCCGATGCCGGCAAGCCCTTCGGCCCGCCCCAGGGCGCGCCCCCGCAGCGGAAGCCGGACAAGAGTCCATCCAAGACCCCGGCCTTGACGGCTTTCGGACGCGACCTGGTCGATCTCGCCAAGCGGAACGAGCTGGATCCCGTGATCGGGCGCAAGTCCGAGCTGGAGCGCGTCATCCAGATCCTCTGCCGCCGCACCAAGAACAACGCCGCCCTGCTGGGCGAAGCCGGCGTGGGCAAGACCGCCGTCGTCGAGGGGCTGGCGCAGGCGATCGCGCTGGGCGATGTCCCCGAACGCCTGCGCAACCGGCGGGTCATCGCGCTCGACATGGCGCTGCTGGTCGCCGGCACGAAATATCGCGGCCAGTTCGAAGAGCGGATCAAGGCGATCATGGACGAGGTCCGGCGCAGCGGCAACGTCATTCTCTTCCTGGACGAGCTTCACACCATCGTCGGAGCCGGCAGCGCGGAAGGGACGATGGACGCCGCCAACATCATCAAGCCGGCCCTGGCGCGGGGCGAACTGCAGTGCGTCGGCGCCACGACGCTCAACGAATACCGCAAGTACATTGAAAAGGACGCCGCGCTCGAGCGCCGCTTCCAGACGGTCCGGATCGACGAGCCGGGCAGCGAGGAGGCGGTCGGCATTCTGCATGGCATCAGCGAGCGCTACGCCAAGCATCACGGCGTGACGTACGAGAAGGGGGCGCTGGAAGCCGCGGTCCGGCTGACCGCGCGTTATCAGCCGGGGCGCTATCTGCCCGACAAGGCCATCGACGCGATGGATGAGGCGGGGGCGCGCGCCCGCATCCGCAGCAGCGTCCGACCGCCCGACCTGCGCAACCAGGAGACCCGGATCCGCGAGCTCTCGAAGCTCAAGGAAGACGCCATCCGCGACCAGCATTTCGAACGTGCCGCGCAGTACCGCGACGAAGAGCGCCGGGCGAAGGATGCGCTGGAGACGTTCGTCAAGAACTGGCGGCAGGAGAACAGCGAGAAGCAGCTGGTCGTCACCGCCGAGGACATCGCCGCGACCGTCGCGCACATCGCCGGCGTCCCGCTCGAGCGCATGAGCCAGAACGAGCTGGCCCGGCTGCTCAACCTCGAAGCGGAGCTGGGGACCGCCGTGGTCGGCCAGCAGCCGGCCATCAGCGCCATTGCGCGCGCGCTGCGCCGGTCCCGCGCCAACCTCAAGGATCCCCGCCGCCCCATCGGGTCGTTCCTCTTCCTCGGCCCGACCGGCGTCGGCAAGACGCTGCTGGCCAAGGTGCTCACCGCCCGCATGTTCGGCGACGAGAAAGCCCTCATCCAGATCGACATGTCCGAGTACATGGAGAAGTTCACCACCTCCCGCCTGATCGGCTCCCCGCCGGGCTACGTCGGCCACGAAGAGGGCGGACAGTTGACGGAGCGCGTGCGCCGCCGCCCCTACAGCGTCGTCCTCTTCGACGAGGTCGAGAAGGCCCACCCCGATGTCATGCACATGCTGCTCCAGATCCTGGAGGAAGGGCGCCTGACCGACGCGCTGGGCCGGCATGTTGATTTCCGGAACACCGTCATCATCCTGACGTCCAATCTGGGGTTCGACTTCAACAAGCGCGGCCGCGGCCTGGGCTTTGCCTCCGGCGAAGCGCAGCAGGACTACAACCGCCTCAGAGACCAGTTGATGAACGAAGCCAAGCTGGTCTTCAAGCCGGAGCTGCTCAACCGGTTCGACGATATCATCGTCTTCCGCCAGCTCGAACGCGCCGATGTCGTTCAGATTCTCGGAATTGAACTCCAGCAGGTGACCGCGCGGCTGGCGGCACGCGGGATCAGCGTTGAGCTGAACGAGGAAGCGACCAACTTTCTGATCGACAAGGGCTACGCCCCCGACCTGGGCGCACGGCCCCTGCGCCGCGCCATCGAGCAGTATCTGGAAGACCCGCTGGCAGAGGCGCTGCTGCACGAGACGTTCAGCGACAACGGCAAGCTGACGGCCGGGGTCGAGGACGGCCACCTGGTCTTCCGTGCCCAGCCGGAACCGGCAACCGTCGCGGTGCCGGACCCTCCGGTCGAATTGGCGGCCGGCGAAGCCCCGGCCGCCGCCGAGGAGAACCCCGACACAACCGCGCCCAAGCGGAAACCGCGCGCCAGGAAGGCGGAATAGCCGGCACGCGTCACCTGCGCCGTGCTACGCCTGAGCCGGCGGCAGGCACGGGCGAAGCTTCCAGATTTCCTGGGCATATTCGCGGATGGTGCGGTCCGAGGAGAACCTCCCGGAACGCGCCATGTTCAGCAGGGCCTTTCGGTCCCAGGCCGCCGCGTCCCGATACAACCGGCCCACCGCATCCTGCGTGTCGATGTAGCTGCGCAAGTCGGCCAGCAGCATGTAATGGTCGCCGAAATCCAGGAGCGCCCGGACGATGGGGTCGAAGAGCCCCGGACGCAGCAGCGAGAAGACGTTCTGCTTGATGCGATCCACCGCCAGGCGGATCTCGGGGTCGCTGTTGTAGACCTGGTGCGGGGAGTAGTCCCGGCGCCGCACCACCACCTCCTCCGCGAGCATGCCGAAGATGAAGATGTTGTCGCGCCCGACCTCTTCGGCGATTTCCACGTTGGCACCGTCCAGCGTTCCAATCGTCAGCGCCCCGTTCAACATCAGCTTCATGTTGCCCGTACCCGACGCCTCCGTGCCGGCCAGGGAGATCTGCTCGCTGAGGTTGGCCGCCGGAATGATGCGCTCGGCCAGGGAGACGCCGTAGTCCGGGAGAAAGACGACCTTGATGCAACGGCCGATGATCGGATGGTCGTTGACCACCGCCGCAAGGCCATGGATGAACTGGATGATCAGCTTGGCCATGACGTATCCCGGCGCGGCCTTGGCTGCGAAGATGAAGGTGCGGGGTTGCAGTTCCAGCCCGGGATTCACCAGCAGGCGGTTGTACAGCACGATGATGTAGAGGGCCAGCAGCAGCTGGCGCTTGTATTCGTGAAGGCGCTTCACCTGCACGTCGAACAGCGATTCCGGATTGACGGCGATCTTGAGCGTGCTTCGAATGTAGGCGGTCAGGGCCGCCTTGTTGCCCTGCTTGATCCTGCGGAAATGCCCGAGAAAATCCGGGTCGTCCAGATACTGCTCCAACTGGCGCAATTCATCCAGATTGCGGATCCAGCCGTCCCCGATCCGCTCGCTGATCAGCTTCGCCATGGCGGGGTTGGCCTTGAGGAGCCAACGCCGCTGCGTCACGCCGTTCGTCTTGTTGGAAAACTTGCCCGGCCAGTATTCGGCAAAGTCGCGGAAGATCTCCTCCCGCAGGATCTTGCTGTGCAGGGCGGCGACGCCATTGACCGAGCACGAGCCGACAATCGCCAGGTTGGCCATGCGCACCTGCTTGACCACGCCCTCGTCGATGATGCTCATGCGCTGCAGGCGGCCGATGTCGCCCGGATGGCGCGCCGCGATGGCGCGCAGAAAACGGCCGTTGATCTCATAGATGATCTGCATGTGCCGCGGCAGGAGACTCTCCATCAAGGGCACGCTCCATTGCTCCATCGCCTCCGGCAGCACCGTGTGATTCGTGTAGCCGGTGCAGCGTTCCGTGATGTCCCACGCCTGCTCCCAATCGAGCTTTTCGTAATCCAGCAGGATGCGCATCAGCTCGGGGACCACCAGCGCCGGATGCGTGTCGTTCAACTGGATGAAGACGCGCTCCGGCAGCTTGGAGAAGGGCAGACCGTCGGACCGGAACCGCCGCAGGATGTCCTGGATGGAGCACGAGACGAAGAAGTACTGCTGGCGCAGCCGCAGTTCCTTGCCCTGCAGCACATTGTCGTTGGGATAGAGCACCTTCGTGAGGTTCTCCGCCAACACCTTGTTTTCCACGGCATCGACATAGGAGCCGCGGTTGAAATCCTCGAGATCGAAGGCATCCGTGGCCTGCGCCTGCCACAAGCGCAGGGTGTTCACCGCCTGGCCGCCATAGCCCACAACCGGCACATCGTAGGGCACGCCCTTCACGGGATGCGCATCCACCCAGCGCCAGTGGACCGTGCCGTTGATCGACGCGACTTCCACGCGCCCCTCGAAGTTCACTTCGTAGGAATATTCGGGACGGGCGATCTCCCAGACATAGCCCTGGTCGAGCCAGTGGTCGGGCTCCTCGATCTGCGCCCCGTTCTGGATGCGCTGCTTGAAGATCCCGTAGTCGTAGCGCAGCCCGTAGCCGATGGCCGGGAGGTTCAGCGTGGCCATCGAATCCAGAAAGCAGGCCGCCAGGCGCCCGAGCCCGCCATTGCCAAGTCCGGCATCGGCCTCGAAGCTGCAGAGCGTCTCCCAATCCATGTTCAGCTCGGCCATCGCCTCGTTGCAGAAGGGCTCCATCTGCATGTTGATGACGTTGTTGCCCAGGAGCCGCCCCATCAGGAACTCCAGGGAAAGATAATAGACGCGCTTGACATCGTTGCGGTGATGGGTCTCCTGCGTCAGGATCCACCGTTCCACCAGACGGTCGCGGACGGACGTCGCCAGCGCGACGTAGCGGTCACGGTCCGTGGCGGAGAACTGGTCCTTGGCCAGACTGTAGCGCAGATGCCAATTGAAATCCTCGCGCAGGCCATCCGTCGACATCGCGATGCGGCTGTCGGGTTGCGTGTCGTTGCTTTTCTTGTTCATAACATCGTTTCGGGGTTGTCTGAAGCGACGGGTGCCAGCATATCAGAAGATCTCGGCCGCGTCATAACGAATCGGGATTTCGGGTCCTGACCGTTGCCAGCGGAGTCATGACCCAGTCCATTCGAACATCGTCCGCATCCTGGGGAAGCGCCTCCACCAGCTGCCAGTCGTAGCCGATCGCCACGCAGCGGCTCGCGGGCGCGCGTTCCGCGAGCAGGCGGTCGTAGTGTCCACCGCCATGCCCGATCCGCCCGCCCGCTCGATCAAAGGCCAGGCCGGGTACCAGGAAGAGGGCGATGCTCGCCGTGGCCACCCATCGCGGCGCCGCAGGCTCGGGCACCTGCATCGGTCCCTCGGCCAGCCCATCGGCCGCCTGCCACTCGGCAAACCGGTAGCACGGTCCATCCGACGACCAGGCCGGAACGACCAGGCGGCAGCCCATCGCGGCCAAGGCCGCATTGAGCGCGCCGGTCGGGAGCTCATCGGGCAGCGAGAGAAACGACGCCACGCAGGCGCCGCGCGGCAGGGGCGGCCAGGCGCAGAGGCGTTCGGCCAGCAGGCGACCCGCCTCGGCCCGCTCGACGGCCGGAACCGCCCGGCGCCGGGCGCGCATGCGCGCGCGCCATTCGGACTTGTCAGGCATCCGGAGGGTGTCCTCCTCTCGCGGCATCCCATGCCGCCAGGCGCTTGCGGATGACGTCCTCATAGCCCTGCTCGCCCGGCTTGTAGTAGCGCGTCGCGGTCGGCACATAGACCTGTTCGACATGGTGGCCGTCGAAATCATGCGGATACTTGTACGCGGCGGGAGTCTCCTTGCCCTGCACCTGGATCTGGCGGTTCTTCAGATGCTCGGGCACAGCCAGCGTCCGCCCTGTGCGGACATCCCCGAGCGCGGCCTCGATGGCCAAATAGCTGGCATTGCTCTTCGGCGCCGTCGCCAGGTAGGTCGCCGCCTGCGCCAGCACCAGCCGCGCCTCCGGCATGCCCACATACTCGGACGCCTGCATCGCGGCCACGGCCAGCGTCAACCCCCGCGGATCGGCATTGCCGACATCCTCGCTGGCGAAAATCATCATCCGGCGGGCGATGAAACGGGGATCCTCCCCCGCCTCCAGCATCTTCGCGAGCCAGTAGACCGCCGCATGGGGATCGGAGCCGCGCAGGCTCTTGATGAACGCCGAAATCGTATCGTAGTGGCCATCTTCATCCCGGTCGTAGACGATCATCTTGCGCTGCACGCAGTCTTCCATCGCAGCGGCATCCACCCGCACCACGCCGTCGCCGTCCGCAGGCGAGCTGCGTACCGCGACCTCCAGCGCCGTCAAGGCGCGCCGCGCGTCGCCGTCGCAGATGACCGAAAGGAATTCGATCGCCGTCTCCGCCACTTCGGCCCGGATGGCGCCCAGGCCCCGGCGCGCGTCGGCCAGCGCCCGCACCAGCAGCGTCCGGACCGCCGGCTGGTCCAGCGCGCGGAGCTCGAAGACCAGCGATCGCGAGGTCAACGGCGTGTTGATGAAGACCTGCGGATTGTGCGTCGTCGCGCCGATCATCGTGACGGTGCCATCCTCGACATACGGCAGCAGCACATCCTGCTGCGCCTTGTTGAAGCGGTGGATCTCGTCGATGAAGAGCACCGTGCCGCGTTCGCCGCGGAACAGCCGCGCGGTCTCGCAGACGTTCCGCAGCGTGGCGACATTGCTCAGCACGCCGCTGCACCGCTCGAAGCGGCGCCGGGTCGCCAGGGCGATCACTTCCGCCAGCGAAGTTTTGCCGCACCCGGGCGGACCGTAGAAGATGAGGTTGGTGAGGCGGTCGGCCTCGATGACCCGGCGCAGCAGCTTGCCGGGCCCCAGAATGTGGTCCTGCCCGACAACATCCTCGAGCTTCTCGGGGCGCATCCGCGCCGCCAAGGGGGCGCCGGGCGGCGTCGCTTGCTTGACGTCGCCAGGCGCATCCTGCGTTTCGAAAAAATCATCCATCGGTCAAGGGCTCCGGCAGCCGGCACAGGAACGTGATGCGGGCGCGGTTCGGCTCCAGATCGTTGAAGAACTCCAGGCGGTAGGCCCGCCGGTCATCCGGGTCTGACGTCGGCGAGAGGGTCACCTGACAGAAGGAGTAGAATTCCTCGCCCAGGTGGAGGCTGCGCACCGCCAAACGGCGTACGCCCGGCGGGAGCAGCCCCGCCAGCTCGACGGGGGGGGAACAGTCCCCGGCCGCGAGCTGCGCCTCCGGGCTCGGCTCGCGGACGGCGCCGCGCTTGTCGATCCAGGCGATCGGACGGAGTGTTCCATCGGCTTCGATTTCGATCAGTTCGAACGTGTTGTTGTAAAGGTCGACGATCAGGGATTCCTCGTACGTGGCCGGGGGCGAAGGCGGCACCGACAGGAAGAGATGGATGTTCTCCCAAACGGGCGGATCTTCGCGGAGTCGACGTTGGTCGGCAACTTCGGCCAGATAGGCGCGGCCCTTGACGCCCAGTTCTGGCGCCGGTCGGCGGTATTCGGCCAGCAGTGCGTCGACATCCACCCCGGGCGCGGTGAGCAGCAATCCCGCCACCCCGTAGCCGGGAAGCTCCAGCATCGCGGGACAGGCGTCCTGATGCGATTCGCGTTCGGCCAGCAGCCGCACGTTCATGCCCTCGGGCTTGAAGGGCCAGGCGACCGTGCAGTCGATGTCGCGACGACCTTCGTCCCTGAAGTTGCTCAGCACCAGCAGCGCGACGCGACGGTCCTGGGAGACCATCAGATAGTGCCCGGTCTCGCGGTCGCGGGGAAAGACGCCGCAGCTGTTGTAATCGTTGAACACCGCCAGGTCCCGCTCGGCCCGCAACACGCTCCAGATTCTCCAGAGGGTGCGGAACGCCGCGTCGTTGATGCCCGGCTCCGGGGGATGAACCAGGCTGCTGGTTGGGAACTGCCGCCCCAGCGTGTTGTGCGGGTACTGCCCGGTGGCGGCCAGGAACGGAGCCATCCGCGGCGATGCGTACTCCGGAAACGCGGCCACCCACATCGTCCCGGTGATCACCGGCGCCATGCTGTAGTATTCGTGCTCGGCGCGGCCGCGCACCAGCAGGCCGCGTTCGCCCTCGCCCGACACATAGCCATCCACAAAAGGCATGCCGATGGCGGAGAAGAACGGACCGGTGTGGGAATAGAGCACCCCGTCCTCGCCCACCCGCTGGCGCAACGCCCGCCATTTCAGATAGTGTTTGCGGAGGTGCAATCGGCCGCCGTTGCACGACTCGTCGGGCGGCGTCACTTCGTGGCAGGGGCCGCCATAATCCACGTAGAGGCCGTCGAAATTGCGCTTCAGGTGGCGGTCGAACCACGCCGCCTTATGCTCGGCGATCGAGTCCTCGTTGCCGCGGACATAGACGGCGAGACGGATGTGCTCCGCATGCAATTCCTCCAGCAGCCGGGCGAAGCGGACGGGCTCAAAGGGGATGCCGTCGTTCTGGGCGTCGAGCCGCCAGTTCTCGTGCATCACCAGGACGTCGCATCCGGCGGCGGCGATGGCCTTGACCTGGTCGGGCTCGGGGTAGCGCCGATAGTTGTCGAAATAGTGGTACATGCGCAGCGGCGGCTGGTGCCGCTGCGCGGAAGCCGGGCGGATGACCCAGCCCCACTGATTGCGCCACTGGTTGATGATGGGGCGCGGATAGGGACGCTTCTGGAACGTCCAGCGCAACGTCGGGGAGCCGCCCTGCCAGGTGACGCCCGACGCGCTGTCGGCCGGATCCTTGGAGAGCGAGTTGCAGCCCTCCATGAAAAACTCCGCATACAGGGACGGGGCAAATTCGCGCGTCAGGTTGAAGCACGCCATCGGGAACAAACCGCCGTCAAAGGTCCGCGCTTCGCCGCGCGGCAGAAAGCGCTCGACGCCCGCCAGGATCAGTGTGCCGTCCACCAGCTTCGGACGGCCGGGGACGCTCCAGCGGATCTCGTCGAATCCGCTGCAGTCGGGTTGCTGCACCAGCTCGAACCGGACAATTTCCGGCGCCTGGCGGCTGCACGCGCAAAAGAACGCGTGGGTGAAAGCCGTGCCGTCCGGGTAGAATTCGTGCTGCAGCGACAGCCGCAAGTCCGGCACGGTTTCGCCCGATGGGGTTTGCCAGCGCATCCCGACGAAATCAACGTGCGACGCACCCCCCTGCTCGTAGCGCACGACGGGGCCGGGGCCCGCCACCGGATGCAGCAGGCGGCCATCGGCGAGTTCGAGTTCGAGCCCCATCGCCCCAGCGTCAAACAGGACGGTTTCGCGCCCGTCCGCCTCCCGGACGGCCACGCGCGACGGCAGCCCGTTGGCGTGTCCGGCAAACTGGATACGCAAAGCGCCGGCTTGGAGTTCGAGTTCGTTCGAAACCGGTAAATCTTGAGGAGACCGTGCTGGTGAACGCGTCATAGGCATCCTTGTGTCTAAGCGGTGAATGAAAGCTTGAATTATGCCACGTCCGGCGTCGAATTGCACGCTGATCAGGATCACGTTCCGGCGCGGGGTGCGCGGCAACTTCGTTGCCGCGCATCGAGGGTTCAGGAGACAGGGTTCAGGGTTCAGTGAGGCCTCTGGCGGCCAGAGGC
>CAZQKI010000146.1:0-11800 GCA_964592855.1 uncultured Lentisphaerales bacterium | reverse complement strand
CCCCTCCTCCATCACGACATCCCCGAACGCGGCGTGGTCGTGGACAACTGGGGCATTCACCGCCGCAAGATCGAACATGCCTCCGGCGCCTACTGGGACTTCTGCGATTTTCCGCTCCGCGAGGCAACGGAGGCGGAGATCGCCGCCTGGCCCATGCCGAACCCGGATCACTTTGACTACAGTTCGGTCGCGGAGACCTGCCGGCGGTTCGGCGACTACGCCATCTTCTGCGGCGGCCCGGGCGTCGGCGATGTGATCAACAGCTCGGGGATGATCCGCTCCATGGAGCAGTTCCTGATCGACCTCATCACCGACGACCCGGCCGGGCTGCTGCTGGCCAGGCGCCGGACGGACATCTATCTGAAGATGATGGAGCGGACCCTCGACGCCGCCAAGGGCGGCATCGACCTGATGTGGCTGGGCGAGGATCTGGGGACGCAGATCGCACCGATGATCAGCCTCGAACTCTACCGCCGGCACCTCCGCCCCATCCACCAGCAGTTCATCGATCTCGCCAAGAGCTACAACATCCCCGTCATCATCCACACCTGCGGTTCCAGCAGCTGGGCCTACGACGATTTCGTGGAGATGGGCGTGAGCGCCGTCGACACGCTGCAGCCCGAAGCCACCAACATGTCCCCGGCCTACCTGAAGCAGCGCTTCGGCGACCGGCTCGCCTTCCACGGCTGCATCTCCACAGCCGGGGCGCTGGCGAACGGCACACCTGACGACGTCCGCGCCGTCTGTCGACAGACGCTCGACATCATGATGCCCGGAGGCGGCTACTGCATGGCGCCGACGCATTCGATCCAGGACAACAGTCCGCTTGAGAATGTCCTCGCGATGTACGAGACGGGGCAGACGTATGGCGTGTATAAGTGAACCGTGAGGCGTGAAACGAGACTCTTGCGCTACGGCTCCTTCACGTCGGCCGGCTTGAGCGTGCGGGTCGCGGCGTGGTACTTGTTGTAGTCGAGGCTGCCGTCAGGCTGCTTCGACCAGACACTCAGGTAGCCGTGCAGGGTGGCGGTATCGGGGTCGAACCAGCCGTTGAGGTTCTTGATCATCAGGGTCTCGGGCTTCACGATCTCCGGCTGGGCGCCCAGTTCCTGCCAGCTCAGGCCGTCGGGAGACCAGAGCCGGTAGATGGCGGTCGGCGGCCAGTTTTCGGCCAGGAACATCGTCCAGCCGTGCTTGCCCATCGGGACGATGTGCGGAAAGATCATGCTGCGTCCGGCAAACGCCTCCGGCAGCAGGTTCACGATCGCCCCTTCGGGCCGCCCGCCTTGCCGGTAGAAGAACCAGCTGATGCCGTCGGCGGAAAACAGCAGGGCGACCGTGCCATTGCCGGCGTACTGGTTGCTGTACATGACGTAGCGGTTCTCCAGCGGCCGGGCGCGGTTGAGCTTGTCGCGCTTGCCCGGCTGGAACAGGAACGCGCCGCCGTCGGCCCAGCGGGCGTTGCCGCTGCGGTCGCCGAACAGCTCCCACACCTCGCCCTTGAGCTTCCCCTTGTACTGCCAGCTTCCGGCCGCGCCGTTGCTGCTGGTGACCAGCGCCGGATAGACGCGGCCATCGACGGGGCCGTAGTCGGCGCAGACATGGACCACGCCGACAAAGCCGTGGTCGGGATGCCAGTCGATGAAGGGACGCGTCAGACGGCGTTTCCCGAACAGCGCGCCGTCAGGGCCGAACACGTCATCGATCCGGTCGTGCTGGAAGACGATGCCGGCCGGTTCAAACTGGCGGTGATCCTTGCCGCGCCACAGGTTCAAGCCACCGGCAAGACTGCCGTCAACACTGTTGTTGAACGCGACAAACTGGTTCGTTGCCTGGCGGATGACCGTGACATAGCTCCCCACCAGCGTGGTGGTGTTCGGTTCGAACAGTCCGTCCCAATGCCGCGCGGCAATGGGCGCCGGTTCGCCGATATCCTTCTCCTCGGCCGCGGCCGCTGCCAAACAGGCCAAGGCCATGAATCCTGTCAGCAAATGGTTATTCATTTCCGTAATCCCGGGAAAAGCCCCGAGCGCGGGTTCGCACCGCACCGCCCCGGCCTGTTGATCAATTGAAAACGGAGATAACATAGGCCGATCAGCAGGCTCTGTCAACCCTACGCCTGGTAACAACCTACTCGTACACTCAAATCTCTTGCGAGAATCGAGCCGAGTCGGGTGTACGCGGTAGAATGCCCTTGCGGGCACATTACAACCGCGTTTGCGCCCGTTTTCGGCCGTTTGTTGTGGCACCTTAAGCCGCTTCCCCGCCAAAAAGAGAATTGCTGCCCGAGCGGGATCGGGCATGGACAAGTGCCTAGAAAACCACTAAGCTCAGCGTGTTCATTTGGCGTGTGGTGGGTGCCGCGCGACGGATGAAAGAAGATCAACACGCGTTCGTGTCGGACGCGGGTGTTCAACAACAAACAATCGCCAATCCTTTCGCGCCGACTGGCGCAGCTTGACGGTTGAGGATGGGGGGGAAAACTGCGATGAAAACGATCCGTGCGTGCGTTGCTTTGTCGATGTTGCTAGTGGCGGCCAATGTCTGCCTTGCGGAAGGCCGGTGGGGCTTTCCCGTCGGACTGAGCTACGTGAGTGGAATTCAGAACGTCCTCGACTACTACGAAGAGCTGTACCCCGAACTGGACACTTCGTGGTCGGTTCCGGTGGGCCTCTCCTTCACGCCCTACTACGAGTTCGCACATGGATCTCGCATCACATTCGACCTGGGCCCCGCCGCCATCATCCTGATTGAAGAGGATAGCTACTACGGGGACTCCTGGGAGAGCTCGGATGAGACCTACTGGGATGTCCCGGTCGGCCTGACCTACGGGTTAACCTTCCTGCCACAGGCTTCCATCTCTCCCTTTGCGCGTGTCGGCTTCAAGTACCACATTGCCGACGGCGATTATGTTGACAGCTCCTCCCCCGGCGCCTTCGGCTCGGTCGGGATCGAGTTCATGCGCGACAAGATGGTCGGCATCTCCTTCGAAGTGGGTTACGACGCATCGGAAGTAACCCTGGCTGGGGCGGATTGGCGTGGCAATGGCTACCGGGAAGAAGATATCAAGAGCGGCGAAGTGCTGGTCAGCCTGCGCGCCGTGTTCTGACCGTTCGGCTGAGTGGCGCATGCAGCAACGTCTCAACATCGCCCGCACGATCTTTCGGGAAACGGCAGCTCTCTCCGGAAAGACCGCCCTTCTCGAAGGATCGTGCACCCTGACCTATGGCCAACTCGCCCAGGCGGTCGACCGTCTGGCGCAGGAGCTTGCGGAGCAGGGCGTCCGGCCGCTTGACCGTGTCGCGTTTCTGTGCCCGGACTGCATCGATTACGTGCTCCTCTCGCTGGCGATCCTCTCCCTGGATGCCGCCATCATTCCGATCTCGCCGGGGCTCATGACCGACGAGCGTGCCGTGCTGCCCGAGCAGATGGATGTCCACCACATCCTCGCCGACGCGGCCTTTGCGCCGGACCGAACGGGAACCCGGTTGCGCAACACCGCCGATCTGACGCACACGTTCCAACTGACGCCGCGCACCCCCATCCGTCCCTTGCCGACCGAGTACGCGGCGATCCGGCCGGCCTTCATCCGGTTCTCGTCGGGCACGACGGGCACCAGCAAGGGCGTGGTGCTTTCCCATGAAGCGATTCTGGACCGCACCGATGCCGCCAACCAGGGGCTGCACATCACCTCCGGCGATCGGATTGGCTGGGTGCTCTCGATGAGTTTCCATTTTGTGGTGACCATCCTCCTCTTTCTCCGAAAAGGGGCGACCGTCGTGCTGTGCGGCGACCCGCTCCCCGACGCGCTGATCCAGGCCCTGCAGCAGCATCCGATCACCTTGCTCTACGCCAGCCCGATCCACTACCAGCTGCTGACCCTCTCGCAAACGCTGACCGCCAGGCACTTCGCCGCCGTGCGCATGGCCATCTCGACAGCCGTCAAACTGCCGGCGCCCATCGCCCAGGGGTTCTTCGACCGGTTCGGCCTCCGGCTCACCGAAGCCTACGGCATCATCGAGGTGGGCCTGCCCTTCATCCACTGTCCGCCGGCGCAGTCCCATGACGGCCTTCTCGGCAAGCCGCTGCCCGACTACACCGTCAAGCTGGGCGTGGACAACGAAGTCCTCATCCGCGGGAAGGGGATGTTCGACGCCTATTTCTCCCCGTGGCAGCCACGAGCGGTCTGCCAGCCCGACGGTTGGTTCCACACGGGCGATGTCGGCGAACGCTCCGCCGATGGCAGCCTGCGTCTGGTCGGCCGTTGCAAGGCGGTGATCAACTTCGCGGGCATGAAGATCTTTCCACAGGAAATCGAGGAGATCCTCAACCAGCATCCCTCCGTTTCCGAATCCCTCGTGCATGGCGAAGCGCATCCGGAGTACGGGCAGATCCCCTGCGCGAAGATCGTTCTGCGGGCGGGGAGCACCTTCGACGCGGCCGCCCTTCAAGCCTTCTGCCGGGCACGGCTGGCCACGCACAAGATTCCCAAGGCCTTCACCTGCGTGCCGGACCTTGTGAAAACCGCGAGCGGAAAAATCCGGCGGACATGAAGCGCTGCCTGAACGCGATTGGCAGAGGCGTCCGCCACCAGGCCGGAACGACCGGCCTGTCCGCGCAATTGAGCCTGAAAGGTGATCGTTCCAAGTTGCGGATCGGAATTCCCCGTGCGCTGGGCCATTATCTTTATCCGTCGCTCTGGGAGACCTTCCTGCAAGCGATCGGCGTTCAGGTTGTGCTTTCCGCCCCCACCACCCGGGTGACGATCGAACAGGCCGGGCTGCTGTCGGAAACGGAGCATTGCCTTCCCTTCAAGCTGTTCGATGCGCACCTGGCCGAACTGGCGGGACGGGTGGATGTGATTTTCATTCCCCGCATTCTCTCCATGCGGCCCCACCATATCGCCTGTCCGAAGCTCGGGGTGCTGCCGGACAGCGCCCGGGCCCAGCTCCCGCCGGAGGTCCCGATTCTCACGCTGGATATCGACGAGCGTCGCGTGCCCCTCGCCAACTCCTTGCAGGAACTGGGGCGGTTGCTGAACGTCGACCGGGCCACCGTCCAGGCGGCGGCCGAACAGGCCCTGACGGCGCTGCAGCAGGCCCTCGACGCCGAGGGGAGCACACCCAGGTCCGGGGCGCTGCGTTTTCTGGTGATCGGCCACCCTTACAATCTCCACGACCCCTTTCTGTCGGAGCTGATTCTGAGCAAGCTCGCGACTTTAGGCGTTTGCGCCGAACGCGTTTCGTTTGCCCGGCAGGCGATTCCGCCGGAGCCGCTCAAGTGGGACATGTGCAGCGTCATCCACGACCAGCTGAACCGGCTGGACCCCGCCGTCTGGGCCGGGGTGATTCAATTGAGTTCATTCAACTGCGGCTGTGATTCCATCGCCGGCGTCCTGTTCCGCGAGGTCCTGGACGGCAAACGGATCCCCTGCATGACGCTGGTGCTGGACGGACAAGCCGGACAGGCGGGGATGGATACGCGTCTCGAAGCCTTTGTCGATTCGATCAAGGAGCAGCATGCCCTCGCTGGCCATTGAACCCTGGGGAAATTATTCGCTGGCGTTGGCCGCCTCGGTCGAATGTCTCGGCGTCACCCCCTGGACGCGCACCTGCACGACGCCGGAGATCCTGCAGTTGGGCGTGGAGGCGGCGCCGGAGTTCAGCTGCATCTCCTTCAAGGCCGCAACCGGACATTTCATCAAGGCCGCCATGGAGGGGGTGGAATACGGCGTCATGGTCAACAGCCAGGGAACCTGCCGGCTGCGCTACTACCGCATGCTCCAGCAGAAGCTGCTCAAGGAGCGCGGCTTCAACTTGTTCGTCTTCGGCCTCGGCTACGACGGCATCAAGCCGCCGATCATCCGGCATTTCGATCCGTCCCCCGGCGCCTTTCTGCGGTGCTGCTTCCGGGCGCGGCTGAAGACCCTCGCCATCGATGCGCTGGAGACGGCGGCCTGGGCCAGGCGGGCGGTGGAAGCAAACCCCGGGGAGACGACGCGCGTGATGCAGGCCTGCTTGCAGGAGCTGGATCAGGCCCGGACGGTTCCCGAGATCAAGGCGTTCCGGAAGGCGATCCCGGAGCGGTTCCGCCACCTGTCCGTCAAGCCCGGCCTGCGGCCGCTGAAAATCGGACTGGTGGGCGAGGCCACGGTCCTGCGCGACCGGTGCATCAACCATGACCTCGAGGAGACCCTCGGCGGATTGGGGGTGGAGGTGCGGAACTTCTTCCTGCTCGGGGTCGAGATGCGCAACATTTTCCACCTGGGCTTCTGGAACAAGAACTCCCGGCGCGCCCTGCGGCGAACGGCAGCCCCCTATCTGGCGACGCCCGTGGGCGGCCATGCCATTGATTCCGTCGCTCACACCGTCCGGTGCGCGGAGGAAGGCTACGACGGCGTGATCCACGTGGCGCCCGCGGGCTGCATGCCCGAGATCAGCATCCGGCCGATTCTCCGCAAGATCAGCCGGGAACTCGACATTCCGGTCTACGAATGTTCGTTCGATGAACACACGAGTCACGTGGGGCTGATGACGCGGCTGGAGGCATTTGTGGATGTGCTGCGTGAGCGGAGAGCCAAAAGGGCCGTGGCCCGTCCGGGGCGGTTTAGGTCTGACACATGAAAGCAAAAGGTTATCTGGGCGTGGATGTGGGGTCGATCAGCACCAACCTGGTGGTCATCGGACCGGGGCACGAGGTGTTGTTCGAAACCTACGCGCGGGTTGGGGGAAACCCCATCGCCTCCGTCCAGCAGGCGCTGCTTGCGGCACAGGCGGCACTGGGGGAGGAACTGGAGATCGCCGGCGTCTGCACCACGGGCAGCGGCCGGCAGCTTGTGGGGGCCGTGGTCGGTGCGGACGTCGTCAAAAACGAAATCACGGCCCACGCCCAGGCCGCCATCCAGTTGCATCCCGAGGTGCAGACCATCTTTGAAATCGGCGGGCAGGACAGCAAGGTCACCCTGGTCCGGAACGGGGTGGTTGTCGACTTTGCGATGAACCTCGTGTGCGCCGCGGGAACGGGGAGTTTTCTGGACTCCCAGGCGCTCCGGCTGGGAATCACCGTGCCGATGCTGAGCGAGAAGGCCATGCTCTCGACGATGCCCACCAGCATCGCGGGGCGCTGCACGGTCTTTGCCGAGTCCGACATGATTCACAAGCAGCAGACCGGACACCGGCAGGAGGATATTCTGATGGGGCTGTGCCAGGCCATGGTGCGCAACTTCCTCGGCAATGTCTGCGCCGGCAAGGAGCTCCGCCCGCCGATCGTGCTTCAGGGCGGCGTGAGCGCCAATCTCGGGATTCGCCGGGCGTTCAAGGAGATCCTCGGGATCGAACCGCTGATTCCCCGGCATCACATGGTCATGGGGGCCTATGGCGCGGCGCTGATCGCCTCGCGGGCGGAGATCCGGCAGACCCGCTTCCGCGGTTATGCAGTCGGCCTGCACCCCATCGAGACGCGGAGTTTCGGCTGCAAGGACTGTCCGAATCTCTGCGAAATCATCGAGTTGACCGATGATGGCCAATTGATCGGCCGCAGTGGCGGCCGCTGCCGCAAATGGGAATCGGCGGGCTGATCCTCTGACAGGCACCTATTATACTGCACGACGCACGGGCGGCTTGCGTGCAGCACGCACCTCGTGCTACACTAGGTGCGTGCAAAGAGTAGGGAGTATCCCATGGCCAGCAACGTGACACTGAGAATGGATGAAGACCTCCTTCGGGAGGTCAAGCACCGTGCCGTGGACGACCGCATGTCGGTCTCGGCATGGGTCGCGGCCCTCTTGCGGCGCACCGTCGGCGGGGGCACGCCCGTCGGCTGGGCGGACGCTCCTGCCGCATCGAACGTCCGCAAGCGGGCGCTTGACCGGCTGGAGAAGGGCTGGTCCCTCGGCGGCCGCCCCCTGACGCGGGAGCAAGCCCATGGCCGCTGATCTTTTCGTGGACACGAACATCCTCGTGTACGCGCACGACCGTGACGCGGGCCGCAAGCACAAGGTGGCGCGCGACCGGGTCAGGGACCTGTGGCTTTCGGAGCGCTACCCCGCCATCAGCGTGCAGGTTCTGCAGGAGTTGTTCGTGAACCTGCGCCGTCGGGACGTCCCGCCGTCCGAAGCGCGCGAGACCCTGCGCGACTACGCCGCGTGGAGGGTCGCCGAAACGACGGTCGCGCTTTGCCTGCAGGCGACGGACGAGGTCGAACGGTGGCAGGTCTCGTTCTGGGATGGCTTGATCCTGGCGGCGGCGCGCTCGATGGGCGCCACGACCCTGTGGTCCGAGGATCTCAACGTCGGCCAGGACTATGGCGGCATCCACGTCGTCAACCCGTTGGCGGAATAGCGAGCGTGGCCGCTCTTCGTCAATTCCCAAGCCGGTTGTTGCTTCGCGCAAATTTCATGAACCTGCCGGCGTTGATCCAGAATCGCCGCCAGCTGTCGGGCGACCGCCAGATCATGGTCGTGTAATCCCACATCACCCGCGGCTGCATGAAGTGCCGGCGATAGAACTCCTGGAACAGGCGATCGAGCTGTTCCCGGGTCATGCCTTTGGGGATGAACTGGAAATGCATGCAGTCCATGTTCGCCCAGTCTTCGTCGAAGGTGCCGAGCTCCCGGATGTTTTCGTAGAGGGGCGAACCCGGGAACGGGGTGAATTTGGCCAGATTGAAGTCGTCGATCGGAAGGGCGTAGACGTACTTCATGCTCCGGCGGACGCTGGCCTCGCTTTCGCCAGGGAGCCCCATCATCAAGAGGCCCTTCACGCGGATGCCGGCCCGCTTGATCAGGAGGATCTTTTCGCGCATGAGGTCCAGGTCGGCGCGCTGGCGGTGCTGGGCCAGCAGCTCGGGATCGCCGGTCTCGATGCCGAGGCTGATCATCCAGCAGCCCGAGGCCTTCATCTGCCGCAGCAGATCCGCGTCGAGGTGTTCGGCGCGGGCGGCGCAGTTGTACGTGAGTCCGAGCCCGCTGCTCATGAGCTGGTGGGTGAAGGCCTCGATGCGTTTGCGGTTGAAGGTGAAGTTGTCGTCGTAGAAATTGAGGTGGCGCACGCCGAAACGCTGATTGAGGAAGCGGACATGCTCGATCATGTATTCGGCGGAGTTGAAGCGGAAGCTTCTCCCGAAGACCGAGCGGTCGCAGTAGGTGCAGGCGTAGGGGCAGCCGCGGCTCGACACGCAACTGGTGTTGGGGGTGCGGGGATAGTTGAAGATCGGGAGCTGGTAGGCCTGCGGATACCCGGCCAGTTTGCCATAGGCCGGGAAGGGAAGCTTGTCGAGGTCGATCGCCGTGTCGCGGTAGCCGTTGAACAACGCGGTTCCCGCGGCATCGCGGTAGACCAGACCCTGGACGGCGCCGGGGTTCTCCCATCCGCCGGAGACGAGCTCGGCGAGCGTCTCCTCGCCTTCGCCGACGACGGCGAAGTCGAGCGCGGGAAAGCCCTCCAGCGCTTTCGCCTTGAGCGCGGAGGCGTGGGGCCCTCCGACGACCGTGATGATCCCGGGGGTCAGCGTCTTGGCGAGCGCGGCGATCCGCGCGCCGTCATGAAAACTCGAGGTCGTGCAGCTCAGGCCCAGAAAGGCGGGCTGCCAGGAGGTCAGCAGCTCCCGGATCTGGCCGTCGGAGCCCGGCTTGGCGTAGCAATCGACCAGGGCGGTTTCGAACCCCAGGTTGTCCAGCCACGCGGCGAGCCCGGCCAGGCCGATGGGGGGCATGATGTTGGCAAAACGTGCAATGTCGTTTCCGGCGGCGGTGGCCTGGTAGCCCAGCGGGTGGATGAGCAGGACGCGTTTGCGGTTCACATTCATGGCCTCTCCTGTGCGCAGCGGGGATAGTCGCGGTGCAGGCGGTGAAGGGCGAACCCCGTCAACATCCCGTTCCAAAGCAAACGGAAGACGTCCCTCAGCGGCACCCGGACATGATGGGCACGCCAGGGATTCTTCTGGAAGCCGCGCAGATAGAGAATCGCGAAATAGCGGTAGAAGGCGGCCAGCGGCAGGCGCGTGGGGAGGAGGGTGTGCATGCAATCGTAGAACGCATAGGGATCGGCCGGAATGAAGCGGCTGCGCGTCTCTTCCCAATAGGCGGTGCCCGGGGAAGGCGAAAGCACGGTGAAGGACATCTCGGCCGGCGCGATGAGGTCGATCGTGCGGTGCACCTTCTGAAAATCCTCCTTCGTGAAATCGGGGTTCACGATCAGCGCCGAGTGCAGCACGATTCCCGTTTCCCGCAGGATCTCGACGGCCCGCCGGTTTGTCGCCGGATCGACCCCCTTGTTGAAGCCCTTGAGGGCCTCCTCCTCCATCGATTCCAGGCCCACGTACAGCGTCTGCAGCCCCGCCTGCCGCCACAGCTTGAACAGGCCGGGGTGGGCGCAGATCGTGTCGCTGCGCACCCAGCTGATGTACTGCTTGCGGATGCCGCGCGCCAGCAGCAACCGCGCGATCGCCTCGGCACGGACCGGGTTGATGAACATCTCGTCATCGACGAAGTAGATGTGGGATTCTTGAATCGCGGCGATCTCCGCCACCACATCCTCCGGTTCGCGCTGGATGTACTGGCCACGTGCCAGGAAATGCACGACGCAGAAACTGCATCGGCGCGGGCACCCCACGCTGGTCCGCATCGACGCCACCTGCGGAAAAAGCGACGTCATCGCGGCGTGGTCCGTTCCCGACCAGATGCAGAAATAGCGGGAGCGGTCGACGAGGTCGCGCCGGGGAGGGGCGACCTGCCCGTAATCGGGATGCGCGGGGGGCGGATTCCCGGCCAGCCGGTCGAACGCCGGCGTCCCGACCGGCAGGACGCCCTCGTCGGCCAGCGTCTCCCCCCCGGCCAGCGCCGCCAGCAGCCGCCGGATGGCAACCGACCCCTCGCCGCGGACCACGTAGTCGAACAGCGCCGGGATGTTCAAATCCCTGGGCGCGATGCTGGCATGCACGCCGCCCACGACGATCTTGGCGGAAGGCTGAATTTGCCGTACGACAGCCGCCAGTTCGCGCACGGCCCGCGCCTGGTTGGAGTAGCATCCGAAGCCGACCACGTCCGGGCGCATCGCGGTCAGCTTCCGGCGCAGCGCCGGAAAAGGCCGGCGAACGTGGGAGAGATCGAGAATCTCGACCTGGTCCGGCGCCTGCACGCCGCCGGCCACGATCTCCAGTTCCAGCGGCTCCAGATGCAGGAAGCCATTGAAACGTCGCGAAAGCGCGAGGATCACATGCGGCCTAACCAGCAGTACCTTCATTGCATCCCTTCTATTCACGCGCCGCCACGACCAGCCGATAGCCGTACAAGTGGTTCACAATCTCCATTCCGCTCGGAACCAGCCCGTCGGGACAGCTCGCGTATTCACGGTACGCGATGGTCCATAGACGACGCCCCTTTTCCAGGCGCACCTTCTCCGCCAGGCGCCCATCGCTCCAGGCATAGCGGTGCTCGGTGACGCCCGTCGCATCGGCCGACGTGAATACCAGCCGCCCGCGCCTGATTTGAAACGGCGCCTCGGGCACCGGCTGTCCGTCAAAATAGGCCCGCATCAGATCGGCCGCGACAACCTGCGCCAGATCCCCGCCGCGCTTCGCGAACTCGGGATGGACGAACCGCCCCTCGGCCACGCCCTGCGTACACACGACATCGAACAGTTTGACGCCGATCGGCGTCATGCAGGTGACCGCGAAGGAGCGCGTCGGCACATCCACGGAGGCCACACCCAGCGCGGTCATCTTCTGCATTTTGAAACTGAAAATGATCGCGTTGACCT
Organism: uncultured Lentisphaerales bacterium; assembly: GCA_964592855.1. Lineage (GTDB taxonomy): Bacteria > Verrucomicrobiota > Kiritimatiellia > RFP12 > JAAYLN01 > JAAYLN01. The sequence continues at coordinate 44 of CAZQKI010000146.1, read as the reverse complement.
GTTCGAACCGCGGCGCCAGCCGCGCCGCGAAGCGGGCGGGGACT
>CAZQKI010000145.1:7910-11816 GCA_964592855.1 uncultured Lentisphaerales bacterium | reverse complement strand
GTGCAGAAGGACAGCCAGGGCACGAAGACATGTGCCGCTATTCCTTCCGGTGTGGTGACGGCATCGCGCTTGAAAATATCCCGTGCCAGCGCATAGGTCTTGGTCGGCGATGCCCAGTCCACAATGTAGCCCCCCGTGGCGTCGGGAAGATCCTTGAACCAAATGTTGTAGGGGGCGTTGCCGGCACCCGCCTTGAAATTCATGTCAAAGTTGCCTCCTTTGCGTTTGAGCGCGACGATCTCGTCCACATGCGGATCATCCGCGCGCACGTAAATGTGAAGCCCTTCGTCATTGCACAGGAAATAGACGCCTGTCTGGTAACCGGCCGGGATTTCGGGTTGGACGGCGTCTTTCAGCAGGCGGGCAATGTCATTCTGAAGGCTGAAATCCAACAGGTCTCCGTGGGGAACGAACCGCGTCTCCATCTGGTTCCAGTCCTTGTAGGAAGGGGTGTGGGTCCATCCCTCGGCGGTCTTGGGTGCCAGCGGGTCATATTTGACAGTGAATTCCTTTTTTACAAAATGCGTGAACATGTTGTTTGTGATCTCGGCATGGATCGCTCGGCAGAGGTCATAACGGTCGCACCGGAAAAGGAATTCGGAGACCCGGTAAAGGAGACGCAACTTGTCTTCCGGAGTGTATTTCCTGGCGGCAAACTCACGATCAAACGCGGAGACGGGATTGTCGTTGGCAAAGAACAGGAGCGCCTCGGCGAAATCCCGCATATCCTGTTTCATGCGCGTGTCGCGCAGGACCGACTGGAGATGCCCTGCGGCCGTCTTCAGATCGTTCGTGATGAAGGCTCCCTGCGCGGCGCCCAGCAAAACGCCGTAGTCGTTGGCGTTCACCGCGAGGGCACGCCGGATCAGATCATAGGCGAAAACGTAATCGCCGTATTCATAAGCCTTGCCGAAGGGGAGCATGTTCAATTGCAGGGGGACGTCCCCTTTGTCCGCGAGTGCGAGGATTTCAAGCTGAACGGTCTTCCAGTTCCGGTAGCTCTCGGTTTCGTCTTCGCTGCAGGAGGCCACCTCGGCAAGCAGGTTCAGGAGTTGCTGGCGTTGCGGACCGGTGATCTCCCGGCTTGCCAGTGCGTCACGCAGCAGGCTCCCGGCCAGTGTGTTGTCAAGGGTCTTGATCGCACGGGCAATCCGCGTGAGGCCTTCTACCTTCCTTCCCGTCATCGGTTGCTTCAGGAAGACTGCCAGATCCCGGTCGAAAACCTCCCGGTCGCATTCGTTCGCCGCCACCATCAGGAAGTCGACCCCGAGCGAGGCGAGCTGATCCTCATTCAGGAGGTTCCGATTCTCCTGAAGCAACTGATCCGCCAATCCCGGATCGCCGGTACGGTCGCGCGTCATCTCGGAGATGGCCCAGCAGAGACGGCCCGTTTTGAAGTCGTCAAACTTTTTTTTCTGAACATCCGTCTGGGCGGCAGCATCCTGCACGGACTTGATGGCATTGAAGAGGGTTGTAACTTGCTCCGCGTCGGCGGTTTGCGTCACGGCGAAGACGGCCATCCTGGCATACAGGTCGGTGAGCTGGCTTCCATTCAAATCGATTTTTGCCGCCTCCAGGAGGTTCGCGGCCTGTGGAAGGGACTTTTCGGCCACTGCGGTAATGTGCTTCGCCCAGGCGTTGCCGCGCGCGACGACATTAGTCATCGCCTGAATGGTGGCAATAGGATCCGGTTCGGCTTCTGCGCCAGGGAGGCGTGTTGCGGCGATCACGGCCAGAACCAATAGCGCGAGAGAAAGGGTGGGGCGTTTCATTGCTTGTCTCCCGTCAAAAGCCGGTCAAGATCGAGAATGTGGTTGATGCATTCCATGCGGAAGGCATCCATGTCGTCACGGTCTGCATCCCAGTACGCCAGAAAGCCGAGTGCCAGCCGTCCGCGCAAAACGATGTTGCTCTGCTTGCTTTCGAGCGCCCGATTGGCCAGTTCCTTCATTCGGGTGGCGTAGCGAACGTCATCAAGCCCTTCGCGGCAGCCTTCCCACTGGAGGGTGTCCAGAACGTTGCTGCGAGTCAAATAGGCGACGTTGAGGTTGCGGTAGCTGGGTTCGAAGTTCTGTGCGAGGTCGTTCCACTGGCAGCGCTTCCACCACGTATGGTTGCCGACGACATCATACTCGGCCTTGTAGGGCTGCAATCCGTAGAGTCGGCGCGCGTAGTTTGGATTTTCGGGGCCTCCATGCGGATCCGCATACCAGCCGACCAGCGCATCGGGGTTCATTTCATGAAAGAGCTTCGCTTCATCGCTGCGAAAGGCGTTGGGGGCGCCGGGTTGCCACATGTAGTCCAGCGCATAGAGCAGGCGGCGGCGGGAATATCCCGAAACCATGACTTTGCCTCCGGCTTCGTGGGCGATTTCCCAGGCGGCCCGTTCGGCACGCACGACATCCGCCCCCCCTTCGTCGATGCCGTAGCTGTAGAATTCAGTGTGGCCAAAGAGCTTTTTTGTCAACGCGGCCGTCTTGGCGATCTTGCTCCTCAAGACATGCAGTTGCCGCTGCTGGCTCAACGTGGGCTGAGCACCCCATATCGCCAGATTGACCGGGGTCGCAATGCGAAAGAGTGCGCTGAATGAAACGCCGCAAGCCTTGAGGAGGTTGACCTCTTGCTCGACTTGTGCGGGATTGAAGACGTTGAGTTCGGGTTTGCCACCCAGATGCAAATTGTTGTGGTTGACAATGTTCCTGGCGATCTTCGGATTCAGCGTGCCCGTGCCCGACTGCTGATGAAAGAACTCCTTGTCCCCGTCGTAATAGGTTTTCGGCACAGGGAGTTCGAAAGGCAGCACCCGCACAAGCACAGGAACGGAGCCGATCGACTTGCCGTCAGCCACCAGTTTGATCTGGCCTTCATAGCGGCCCTCGAGGGCCGTCTTCGGCACGCACAACGTCACCATGAACTGCTTGAATTCATTCTTGTTGAGCACGACCGGTTGGAGCTTCTCCGTATCGTCAGACACCCGCGCAAGCTTCTCGTAGTTGGTATAGCGATAACCGGTCACCATGCCTGGCGCGCTCATCCACTGGTATTGGGTGGTTCCGTCCGAATTGTCGTAGCGCAGGTAATTGTCCTGCGTATTCCCGTCCACATGGATCAGGTCTTCGTCATTCAGAAGGATTTCCGGGATCAGCATACGGGCGGTCGGGTCCGCAAACTGGCTGAACCAGGCGCCGCCGCACTGATACCAGACCTTGACCAGCTTGATGTCCACGGACGAAGCGGGGATTGTGGCACCAGACGGTCCTTTCAGGTCGGAAGCCCGCAATTCGAACCGATCCACATTCTGCTGCGGGAAAAGCACAATGGAGCCCGGTTCGAATTCGCCCTTTGCGGCAATGATCTTCAGCGTGCCGAACGCAGTGCCATCCGAAGGATAGGTGTCGGGCTGGCGGATGATGTCGCTCAACGGATGCACGGTGTAGTAGATGGCCGGCGCATTCCGCCACGCGGCTGAAGCCGATTTGAGATCTTCTGCCACCTTCACGGCATTGGCCGTCACCTTCCGAGAGTCCAGAGGATACACTTGCCGGAATGCATTCGCCCCAGCGGCATGGCTGCTCCAGTAAATGCCGAGCAGCAACGCTGCCGCTGTCATCATCCGCGTTTTCATCAATGAATCCTTAGATTTTGTGCGGACTTGAAGTTCCACCTCGCGCCGGGTTATAATCGGGATTTTAGGGAGTTGAGAATGCCTTGTCAACCGTTCATCCACGACGATTTTCTGCTGCCGTGCCCAACCGCGCGTCGGCTCTATCATGAGCATGCCGCCGCCATGCCCATCATCGACTACCACTGCCATCTGCCGCCGGCCGATGTCGCGCAGAACCGCCGCTGGGAGAACCTGGCGCAGCTCTGGCTGGGCGGTGACCACTACAAATGGCGCGCCATGCG
>CAZQKI010000145.1:5822-7810 GCA_964592855.1 uncultured Lentisphaerales bacterium | reverse complement strand
CCTCGCGCCGCATCTCGCGGTACGGGCCGAGGGCTGCGCCTTGCGCATGCTCCCGACGTGGCGTCCCGACAAGGTGCTGATGATCGACCGCGGCGCGTTCTGGAACGGCTGGCTGGACCGCCTGGCGGCCGCGGCGGATGTCGAAGTCGATTCGTTCGGCGCGCTGATCGGCGCGCTCGAGAAGCGGCATGCCTTTTTCGATGCGGCGGGCTGCCGGCTTTCCGACTACGGCATCGAGACGGTTCCGGAGGCGCCTTCCTGCACGGCGAGCCGGCTCTCTGCAATTTTCGACAAAGTCCGGAGCGGTGGGGCGGCGACGCCGGAGGAGGTGGCTCAGTTCCGCTTCGAGATGCTGGCGGCGTGCGGGCGGATGGATGCGGCTTCGCGGTGGACGTGGCAGATCCACTACGGGGCGCTTCGCAATGCCAATTCGCGGATCTTTGGGGCGCTGGGGCCGGATGTGGGATGCGACAGCATCGGCGACCTGCCGGTGGCGCAGGCCATGGCGCGGCTCTTCGACCGGCTCGACGGCGACGACGCCCTGCCGCAGACCATCGTCTATCCGCTGAATCCGCGCGACAACGAGCTGCTGGGGACGATGATCGGCAATTTCCAGCGGGGACCGACGCCCGGCAAAATGCAGTTGGGGAGCGGCTGGTGGTTCAACGACCAGAAGGACGGCATGCGCCGTCAGATCGAGGCGCTCTCGCAGCTCGGGCTGTTGAGCCGTTTCGTGGGCATGCTCACGGACAGCCGTTCCTTCACGAGCTATCCCCGGCACGAGTACTTCCGCCGGATTCTGTGCAGCATCCTGGGTGGCGAGATCGAACGGGGCGAACTCCCGGATGACGAACCGTGGGTTGGAAAAATCGTGCAGGACATCGCGTACAACAACGCGGCGCGCTACTTCGCCTTCTAGCCGAACACGATGCAGGTAGGGCGGTGGACGGCGTAGGTGCCATCGCGTCGGGTGATGGCGCCGGTGGCGGGATCGAAGGCGTAGGCGGCCACCTCGTTGGAGCGCTTGTGGCCGACGAGCAGCAGATTGCTCCCGGGCACAAAGGCGAAATCGCGGGGGAAACTACCCGTCAAAGGAGAGACGGCCAGGCGTGTGAGCCATCCACTTTCAGCAGTGATGGCAAAAGTGGCGATGCTGTCGTAGCCGCGATTCGACGTGAAGAGAAAACGGCCATCCGCCGAAACCTTGACGGCCGCCGCCTTGCTTTCGCCATCGAAGCCGTCGGGCAGGGCGCTGATGGTCTGTTTCACGATGAACCCCTCGCCGGTGTAGTGCAGGGCGACAACGGTGCTGTCGAGTTCGTTGAGCAGGTAGGCGAACCGGCCGTTGGGAAGGAAGCGAATATGGCGCGGCCCGGCGCCGGGCGCGGCATGAATGGTGAGCGCGGGAACGGCCCGGAGGCCGGAGCGCCAGCGGGGGAAGTCGTAGACGACCACCTGGTCGAGGCCGAGGTCGCAGACACAGAGCCATTTGCCGTCAGGGGTGACTTCGGCGCAGTGGGCGTGCGCGCGCTCCTGCCGGACGGGATCGGGGCCGCTGCCGGAATGCTGTACCGTGATCTCCGAGGCGGGGTCGATCGAACCGTCGGGATTCAACGCGAGGAGGCCGGCGTGGGCGGCGCCGTATTCGGCGTAGGCGAGCGTTTGCTCCGCGTGATCCAGGGCGATGTAGCAGGGGACGGTGGCGCGCGTGGGGCAGCAGTTGATGAGCGTCAGCGCGTGGCCGTCGATGGCATAGGCGGCGACGGCGCCGTTGGTCTCCTGCGGGGCGCCGTTCTGGAAACCACGGACGGCGTAGAGGCGGGTGCGGGCGCGGTTGACGGCCAGATAGGTCGGGTTCTCGATTCCGTGCAGGCTGCTCAGCGGGCGGATCGCGCCGGTCCGGGAATCGGTTTCAAGCACATGAATGCCCGTCCGTGCATCGTCCGTGTAGGTGCCGACATAGGTGATGTGTTTCATTAGGCGTTAGG
>CAZQKI010000145.1:3041-5722 GCA_964592855.1 uncultured Lentisphaerales bacterium | reverse complement strand
CGTGCATCGTCCGTGTAGGTGCCGACATAGGTGATGTGTTTCATTAGGCGTTAGGGGTTATTCAATTGGCCGTTGCGCTGCGCCCCGCACTTCGCCGATCTTGTCGTCGTCCGAGGCATAGCCGTAGGTCAGCACTTTTTCGGTGTCGACCTGGACGACCTCGAAGAGGGAGTTGCCGGTCGCGTCACGGCTGTCCCGGCGGATGTAGCCGACGACGCGCGCCGTTACGGGGCGTCCCTGAGCATCGCGGGTCAGGACGCGGGCGCCATCGGGGGTGAAGGTCTCCGTCTGATCGCCGCGCATGCGGGTCCAGCCCGTCAGCTGATTCTGCGGGTCGTAAGTGTAGAGATCCTTCCAGCGCCGCGGCAGCGACAACATGGGGTCGGTGTAGCGTCCGGCGGCAGTGGCGTAGTCGACGGCAAGAATGCGTCCGTCGCTCGAGTACTGCCGGATTTCGTTGTTGAGGTACAGGAAGGTTACATAGGCCGGGGGCGAGAAGTGTGCGGCGTTCTCGACGATCAGGGCGATTTCGACGCGTGACGTGCGGATGGTGTTGTTGGTATCGGACGGAAAGCCGGCGCCGTGGTAGTCGACCTCGATCTCGGCGACGAGGGGCTCGCCCAGGCGCGGCTTGATCCGCACCTTGGCGGGGTCGCCCTGCAGGAGCACCCAGTGGGCCTTCAGGTGGCTTTGCATCGGATTGCGCGAGGCGCGCCCGTCGACGACGATCCGCCGCGTGTAGGCCATGCCGCGGACGACGCGTGCGATGGCGGCGGGCGTGTCGAACAGGCCTTCGCCGCCGAAGAGATCAAAATAGTCGCGCCCCGGGACGGCGCGGGCGTCTTCGACGGTCCGCAGCGCGGCGAAGGGGGGGAGGGCATTGGTCTGCAGGTCGTGCGCGAAGGTGACCATGCGCAGCAGGTCGATCCTGGCGCCGTCGAAGACGATGGGGTGGGCCTTGCTGGTCAGGTAGTCGGTGCGCTGGAGGACCGCGGTCTGGCTGGCGCGGAGGAGCATCTGGATTGTGGGGAAGAGCATGCCGTCCCGGATCAGCATGTCCTTCACTTCGGGGCGGAAGGCGGCCATCGTGGCGGCGAAGGCTTCGAGGATAGGCTGGTCGGTGTAGGAGGATCCGGGGGCGATGGTCAGATAGGGCGTGTTGGCGGGGAAGGTGTCGCCCTCGACCTTCGCCAGGTAGTCCTGGTGCTGCGGAAAGACATAGTGCTGGTTGCGGAGATACTGCAGCGAGAGGAACAGGACGGAGCGTCCATCGACGTAGGCCTGGCGGGCGTTGCTCCGCCAGAAGGGGCCGTTCCGCGTCGCCGTGGAGGCGTTGCCGAGCACGGCGACGCCGTTGAAGGTGAAGCTTGAGAGGCCGCCGTCGACGCGGGCCTGTTTGGCTTCATCGGAATAGATGATCGGCCGCATTTCGGGGAACAGCGACAGTTTCAACGCGGAGTGGTTGGCGTCGCGGTTGTCGTAGAGGTCGCCGGTGTTGCCGGCGGCCGTGCCCTCGGCCTGCCAGGCGCGGATGGCCTCGCCCGCGGGCCCGGGGAGGCGGACCTGGCGGTTGGTGGTCGGGGGCGTCCTCGGAGGGAAGGTGAAGAACGTCTGAAACTGGCCGATCTCCAGATTCCAGATTGTGTTTGACGGGGAGATCAGGGCTTGCCCGGCGACCCTGGCCGGAGCGATGACGGGGCGTCCCGCCGGAGGTGACTGCTGCAGCCTTTTCGCCGCGTCTAGCAGCTGTTTGAAGCGGGCCAGGCGGCGCAACGTGGCCAGATCCGTGTCGTTGGCGATCATGTTGACATCGCGGAATCCGAGATCAATGGCCTTGGCCAGCGTGTCGAGCGCCTCCTTCTGCCGGGATTGACGGGCCAGGCTGCAGGCGAGGTTGTACCGCCAGGTCGGATCGTCGGGAAGCAGTTCCACGCCTTGCAGGCAGGTCCGCTCCATGGCGGCATAATCGACTGCCTTCAACTGCTGCTTGAAGACCTGGGTCAGCTGGACATGCTGGGGAAAGAGGCCGGGCATGAGAAAGACATTCGTCTGGGCCTGCACCGCGGCAAAGGGCGGCACGGTCAGCAGGAGGGCGACGACCAGATGTTTCCGCAACATTTTCATGGCAACAACTATAGCATGCCAGGCAGGGGGCCGCAATTCGTTCTCTGGAATGGCTCAATGCTCAGTTACCGGGGGTGCGACTTCAGCGCATGGCGAAGAAATTTGATTTCGTGCGTATGAAAACTCACTTCGCGGGGTTCACCACGGAGACGCAGAGGCACGGAGTCCGGGAGGGGAGGTTCACGCAACCTCTCCTCCAGGTCTTCGTGCCTCCGTGGTGCCGTTGTCGCAATGGCCGAGGTAAATGACGTGGCTTCACGGTTTAAGAACGGCTTGTCATGCTCGATTTTCGCACACCCCGGCAACAGACCCATTACGTTCTCTATCGATGTTCGCTTGTCCTGCACGTTGCTTTGGGGTAGAATCCCTTCACTTTTTTGATGCGTGATGCCGTCGGCGATGGAAGCGATTGTTACTAAGCGACGCATTTTGTCCTTACACGGAGCATCCAAAAGTCATGTAAATCATGTAATCCTGTCAAAGACAATTCCGAGACGCTTAGTATGTCCACCCCGAATGTAGCCTTCCTCATTTCGATCTTGACCCGCACGGGCCTG
>CAZQKI010000145.1:0-2941 GCA_964592855.1 uncultured Lentisphaerales bacterium | reverse complement strand
TATGTCCACCCCGAATGTAGCCTTCCTCATTTCGATCTTGACCCGCACGGGCCTGCTGACGGAACAGCAGGTTCAGCAGGTTCTGGCGGCGTCGCCCTCCATGGAGGGGGGACTGGTCGCCGCTGTCGTGAGCGTGACCGGTTGCCGCGAAGAGGATTTCCTGACGCAGTTGGCGCCGCTGGTGGGAATGACCTTCTCGGCGCTGTCGAAGCAGGAACCCGATCAGGCGACGATCGACAAGCTGCCGGCGCGGGCCGTTTTCCAGTATGGCGTCGTCCCCGTCAGTTTCAGCAACGGCGTCCTGACCGTCGCCACCGCCGATCCCTTCAACACCAGCATGGCCGACGGACTGCGTCTCTCCATCGGCGGCGCCGTGCGCCTGACCCTCGGCACGCGCGAGGAGATCGGCAAGGCCGCGCGCAAGTACTACGGCGTCGGCGCGGACACAGTCCAGAAGATGATGGAGGATGGGCGGTTCGACGCCGACATCGATGCCGACCTCTCAAAAACCAATCTCAGCGAGATGGGGCAGGAGGCCTCGATTGTCCGCTTCGTGAATCAGATCATCGCCGAAGCCGACCGCCAGGAGGCGACGGACATCCACTTCGAGCCGATGGAGGCCGAACTGCGCATCCGCTACCGCATCGACGGCATGCTGCACAAGGTCGATGTCCCGGCGCAGCTGAACCGGCTGAAGGCGGCCATCACGTCACGCCTGAAGGTCATGGCCAACCTCGACATTGCCGAGAAGCGCCTGCCGATGGACGGCCGCATCGGCATCCGCGTGAACGGCCAGGACATCGACATCCGCGTCTCGACGATGCCGACCACCTATGGCGAGAGCGTCAGCCTGCGCCTGCTGCAGAAGAGCGGCAACTTCGTGAGGATGGCCGACCTGGGGATGCACGACCTGGATCTGGAACACATTGAGAAGATCATCCATCGTCCGAACGGCATCGTGCTGGTCACGGGGCCCACGGGTTCGGGCAAGACCACTTCGCTGTACGCCTTCCTGCATGAGATCAACCGGATGGACGTCCGCATTCTGACGGCCGAGGATCCCATTGAATACGAAATGCCCGGCGTCAACCAGGTTGCCGTCAAGAGCGACATCGGACTGACCTTCGCGCGCATTCTCCGCTCCTTCCTCCGCCAGGATCCCGACATCGTGATGGTGGGCGAAATCCGCGATTCGGAGACGGCGGAGATCGCCATCAACGCCTCGCTGACGGGCCATCTGGTCTTGAGCACCCTGCATACGAACGACGCGGCCGGCGCCTTCGTCCGGCTGATCGATATGGGGGTCGAGCCCTTCCTGGTCGCCTCGGCGGTGGCGGGCGTCCTCGCACAGCGCCTGGTCCGCCGCCTCTGCCGCGTCTGCCGCAGTCCCGAGCCGCTGTCGCCGACGCACGTCGGCAATCTGGTGCTGCCCGACTTCGTGAAGCTGGGTGATCCAATCCATCAGGCGGTGGGTTGCGACAAGTGCAGCCAGACGGGCTATCGCGGCCGCGGCGGAATCTTCGAACTGCTGCAGATGTCCGATGCGATCGAGTCGCTCATCATTGCGCGCAGTTCCTCGACCGACATCCGGGAAAAATCGCTGGAGCAGGGGATGCGGACGTTGCGCGACGACGGCTGGCGGCGCGTGCTGAACGGCAGCACGACTCTGGCCGAGGTGCTGCGCGTGACCGAGGAGAGCGACTAGCCATGGCCAACTTCGCCTATGTCTCCCTGAACAAGGCCGGACAGCGCGTGGAAGGCGTTGTCGAGGCGGCGGACAAGCGCGGTGCGCTGCTGGCCGTCGAAAAGCTCGGACAGGTGCCGGTCTCCGTGACCGAGGCCAAGCCCCGGGCGGTCGCCGCCTCGGGCGCCTGGTGGCGGCTGTCGCGCGGGCAGGACCGCATGAAGCCCAACGAGGTGATGCTCTTCACGGCGGAACTCAGCGACCTGCTGGCGGCGGGCATGACGTTGGGCAATGCGCTCAACTGTCTGGCCGGGCACGGGGATACCGCGGATGCGCGCATCGCCGCCGATCTGCGCGACCGGATCATCCAGGGCGAGGCGCTTTCCGCCGCGGTCCGCGCGCACCCCGCCACGTTCCCGCCGCTCTACGGCAACATGCTGCGAGCCGGCGAGGCGAGCGGCGCCCTGTCGGAAGTGCTCATGCGCCTGAGCGAGCACTACGAACGGATTACGGCGATGCGGTCGCGCATCGTGCAGGCGCTGACCTATCCGGTGATCGTCCTGGTCATGGGCATCGGCACCGTCATCTTCGCCATGGTCAAGATCGTGCCGCAATTCATGGAGGTCTTCAAGAACATGAAGATCGCCTTGCCGCTGTCGACCCGGATGCTCATCGGCATGAGCGGCTTCGCGCAGAAGTATGCGCTCCTGGTCGGCATCGGCATCGTCCTGCTCGCCGGCCTCGTCGGCCGGTACGTCAAGACCCCCGCCGGGCGCCTGGTCTACGACCGGCTCAAGCTCCGTACGCCGCTCGTCCGCGGCATCGTGGCGAATGGCATCTACGCCAATTTCGCCCGGACCCTGCAGACGCTGCTGTCGAACGGGGTCACCGTTCTGGATGCGCTGAAGATCACGCAGGAGACCGTCGGCAATGCGGTGATTGCCGAGGAGTTGCGGCATGCGCGCGAGCGGGTGACGGACGGCACCTCCATCTCCGGTCCGCTGGCCGCGGGCAAGGTCTTTCCGCGGATGATGACGGATATGCTGGCGGTCGGCGAGCAGACAGGCGACATGCCCGGGGCGCTGAATCATATCGGGCGGCGCTTCGAGAACGAACTGGACCGGAACATCAAGATCTTCACGGCGGCCATCGAACCGCTTTTGATTGTCCTGGTGGCCGGGGGCGTCGGCTTCGTGGCTATCAGCATCCTCTCCGCCGTCTTCAAGGTCACCAGCGGACTGGGCAACGTGTAACGGA
>CAZQKI010000144.1:0-11915 GCA_964592855.1 uncultured Lentisphaerales bacterium | reverse complement strand
CGCAGTTGGCGGCGGGTGATCGGACCGGCGCCCAGGCGACGTTTGCGGAAGTGGACCGGACGACAACGAATGTGCTGACGCAGGCCGAGAATCTGCTCGAGTGGGCGCAGACCGAGCTGGCCGCCGGCCATGTGGCGCAATGCGAGGCCCTGTTGCATCGGCAGGCCGCATCGGCGACGACGAATCTATCGCTGCCCGCCCTTGCGCTGGGCAACCTGCTGCAGGCCCAGTTGATGCGCCTGGCGGGTCGCGAAGCCGAAGCCGAGGCGCAGCTCAGGCGGATCGCGGGTGATGTGACCGCGCCGCTGGACAGTCGTGCCGAGGCGTGGGTGGAACTGGCGGCCATCGCCGCGGGCAAGGGATTGACGAACGACGTTCGCGCGGCGGGGCCTCAGATCCTTGATCGCGGCGTTTCCCCGCATCAGGCCTGGCGCCTGGGGTTGCGCTACGGCCGCATCCTCGTCGCCTTGTCCGGCCTGGTGGACGAAGGTGCGGCCCTGCTCAAGCGGTGCATCCGCGAACAGCCGAGTGCGCCCGAATCGGCGGCCGCCCAGAAGATTCTCGCGGATGCGTGGCTGGCGGCGGGCTCCAATACGCAGGCCGCTGCGGAATATCGGAACTATCTCGAGACCTACGGCGAAGCGGACCAGGTGGCTTCGGCCCTGCGGGGGCGGGCGGTGGCGCTGTTCCGTCTGGGAAGCTATGCCGAGTCGGCGTCCACCTTTCAAAAGGCGGCGCAGGCGGCATCCGATCCCGCCGCACAGGCCGAGTCGTTGCTGAAGGCGGCCGACGCCTATCATGCCGACCGCCACTACGAGCAGTCCGCGACCCTCTATGCCCGTGTCGCCGAGATGACGAATGCGCCCGCCTTGACGGCGCCGGCCGCCTTCATGGCCGCCGATGCCCTGGAGCGCCTGGGGCGGGCCGCTGACGCGGAGCGGGCGTTCACGCGACTTGCGGATCTGGCTCCGGCGGCCCTCGCCGACGAGGCCCTGCTGCGCCTGGCGCTGCTCTATGAACGGCGCGAAGCCGTCGCGGAAGCGCTCCGCGCCTATGGCCTGGTGATCGACCGCGCGACAAACGCCCTGCAGCGCGGCGCGGCGCTGCTGGGGCGGGGGCGGACCCATTACCGCAACTATCGGTTCGAGCCGGCCATTCTCGACCTGTCGCGCGTGCTGGAGGCCAATCCCGCGAGGGCTGACGAAGCCGCCTATCTGGAGGTGCTGTCGCTCTACGGCGCCGGCCGCGATGAAGAGGCGGCCGCGCTTTGCGAGACGTTTACCGCGCGCCATGCGCAGTCCCCCCTGCTGGCCGATGTGGCGCTCTGGATGGCGCAATACAGCTACAATCGCAGGGACTACGACGCGGCGGAGAAGCGCTTTGTCGACTATGCAGGCCAATGGCCGTCGCATGTCTGGGCGGATGCGGCGCTGGTCTGGGCGGCGCGGGCCGCCATGCATCGTTCCGAATTCTCGGAGGCGATCGCGCTGCTCGCCCGCCTGCCGCGCGACTACCCGGGGAGCACGCGTTTGGCGGAAGCCCGTTTTCTGCAAGCCGATGCGCTTTGCGAACTGGCCCGTTTTGAAGAGGCCATCCTGGTTTTCGACGAGATCATCAACCGCTACCCCGAAAGCGAAAGCGTGACGCTCGCCTGGCTGCGGAAAGGCGACAGCCTGTTTGCACTGGGTTCCAGCTCGACGAATCGGTATGACGAGGCGCTGAAGGCCTACGAGGTGATGCTGACGCGTCCTGACGCGACCCACGACCTGGCGCTGCAGGCCGCCTTCAAACGGGGACGCTGCTTTGAAAAGCTGGGACGCTCCGACGATGCGCTGGATCAATACTACGGCGAGGTCGTGCTGCGCTATCTGCGCGAGCGAAGCGCGGGCATCCAGTTTGGCGGGCAGGCGCAGGCCTGGTTTGCGCGCGCCGCCATGCAGGCGGCCTCCATCCGGGAAGCGCAGGGCAAGCCGGAGTCGGCGGTCAACATCCTGAAGCGGTTGATTCAAAGCGGCGTGCCCGGCGCCGCGGAGGCCCAGTCGCTGGTGGAGCAGATACAGGGGCGGCAACCGATCCGGTGGCCGGCCGAGGAAGCGGATAAGGAGCCATGATGGCCTTTGACTTGTGGCATGAGGGTGGCCCGGTTTTCTGGGTGATTGTTGTCATCGGCCTCGCGGCGGTCGGCGTCTTTCTGGATCGCCTGCTGCATTTGCGGCGGGCCCGCATCCGCTATGAAGACTTCCTGACGGGGGTCTTCAACATTCTCGCCAAGGGGAATGTGCGCGAAGCGCTGGCGCTCTGCGACGAGGCACCGGGCCCCGTCGTCCACCTGATGCGCACGGCCATCCAGCACCGCGATGAACCGCAGGAGATGCTCCGCCATGTGCTCGACAACGCCGGGCATGCGGAGATTTCGCGGATGGAGCGGCGTCTGGGCATACTGGCGACCATTGTGCAGATCGCGCCCTTGCTGGGACTGCTCGGGAGTCTGCTCGGGGTGCTGGAGACGGTCCTCGTCATGCGCAGTCAGGCGCCGCTCGTTCAATCGGTGGACGTGACGGGGGGGGTGGTGCGCGCCCTGATCGCCTCGATCACGGGGTTGATGGTGGCGATACCCGCCTATGCGATGTTCAACCTGCTGGTCATCCGTATCGACCGAATCGTGCTGGACATGGAGCAGGCCAGCAGCGACATTCTCTCGTTCATGGGTCGGTGGGCGCACACGTCGGCCGCGCGGGAGAAGGAGTAGGGGCGGTGCCCCGGTCATGCCCAAGAAAACGATACAATGGGGTTCCTGGTACACGGAAGGGCTGCGCATGCGCTTCCGTCCGCGCAACCGGATTGCGAACGGCTTCCTGCAGGTTGTGCCGTGGCTTAACTTTGTGGTGGTGCTGGCGCTGTTCTTCTCCCTGTCGGGGCGGCTGACGCTGCAGCCGGGCGTGGTTTTCGAGTTGCCCCGTGCGGCCTTCCACGAGGGCATCCAACAGGGCTTGACGCTGGTGATGCTGCGGGCCCAGCGGGCGGAAGGGGCGGAGACACTGATCTTCTTCGACGATGTCCGCTACCAATTGAGCGTGCCGGAGCAGGGCGAACAGCTCCGCGCGGAGCTGGCGCGAGCTGCGCTGCATCCGGATGGCCGGCAGCTGCTGTTGCTGGCGGACCGGCGGGTTCCCCATGGCGACGTGATGGACCTCGTCAATCTGGCCCGTTCGGCGGGCATACGGCAGGTCAATGCCTCGGTCAAACCCGAATAGGGGTGCATGGTGAGCGAGCCCGATCAACTGGATGCGTCGGAAAAACGGCCGGCCTATACGCTGCGCAGGGAGCGTCTGGGCGAGTGGGCCGTTGTCCTGATCCTGCTGTTGTATTTGGGCTTGTGGCTGTGCTGGCCAGGCGGCCGCTACCGGTCCAAGGTTCCGGCGCGGCAGCCCGAACCGCGGGCGGCCTATGTGCAGGTCGTGTTTTCAGGCAATCCCCTGATGCTTCATCCTGATGGTTTTGCGCACATGGGCCGGGAGGGTGCCGAGCTGGCTCCCGCGCTTTCCCTGCTGCCGCCGGCCCCGCTGCCGCCGCTGCCGCCGCCGCCGGCCTATGCGGAGGTCGTCGTCGATCCGGTCGGATTGCCGGCGGTGCGCCCGCGCGCGAAGTCGCCGTTCATTCCGCTCGTGGCGGGTCCGCCCATTGATCCGCTGCCGGTTCAGGCCTTGCCGCAAGGCCGGATCACGCGCCTCTCGCCGGCGTTGCGGGCGGCGCAGTTCCGCTTTGAAATGCCGGCCTCCAGTTCCGGCGGAACAGGCCGCGTAACCTTTCAGATTGCCCTGGGAAACGACGGGCGGGTGGCCCATCTGCTCGACGAGTCAACCGCCGGAAACGGGCATGCCCGGGCGTGGCGCCGGGCGTTGCTGTGCGGGTCGGGCGTGACAAATGCCAGCGGGTTTGTCGAGGTCGAATGGTAGCCGACGGGGTTTATTCCTCGTCTGCGGTTGCCGGTTCGTCCCCGTCCGTGAGCAGCACGGCACGCGCGGAGGAGAAGCCGATGGTCTCGAGATTCCACTGCATCCAGTCGGCGATGACCGCCGATTCGCGGCGCCGGACGAGTCCCTCGCGTATTTGCGTGCGAACCATTTCGCTGGAGATCGCATCACCGGGCTTGCGGTCGACGACGTAGATGACCAGTTCATCGTCGCCGATGGAAACGGGTTCGGAGAGTTCGCCTTTGCGGAGGCGCATGGTGGCGGGAATCACGGTTTGGGCGTTCGGCAAGTCCATGCGGCTGGCGGATTGCACGGCGAAGGTGAGGGCGGTGCTGACATTCAGCGTCTGTGCCGCGGCGGCGGCCGGGAAGGTCGATCCTTTCGTCAGCGCGGCCTGCAGGCTGCTCCGCTGCTCGTCGCAGAGGCGCTTGAAGGCCTTCGCGCGGGCTTGATTCAGGGCCAGGGGCTCGATGCGTCTGCGGATGTCCGCGAAGGCGGGCGTGTAGGCGGGGCTGTTCGTCCAGGCCATGAGCAGGTAGACCTTCTCCTTGCCGGGAACGACGGCGTAGCGCGCATCGAGGCGGGTCGCATCCAGATCGAAGGCCGCGTTGCGGAACTCCTCCTCCGCCTCGGGCTCGATGCCGGGAACGAACCCGTCTTCAGCAAAAAGCGGTGTGGTCGCAACCTGCATCTGGCGTGCCCTGGCGCGCCAGGCAAACTGATTGAAGCCGTCCATCGACAGCGTCTCCATGAAGGCGGCGGCATTGGTGCCGGCTACGTAGCGGGCCTCGTCCAGCGTCAGTTCGGCCACAATTTCATCGCGGACTTCCGCCAGCGCCCGTGTGACCAGGGTGTCGTTGGTGGTCGAGCGCGTGAAGCGCGAGGCGTTGTTGTCGTAGAACTCCGCGATGTCGTCTTCAGGGATGGTCACCGAGGCGCAGAAATTGGAGACAGGGAGGGACGCGTAGTGCACGCCCACGCGGTCGGGCAGCGCGAAGGCCGCCTGATTTTCAGCGTAGAAGGTCCGCAGGTCGTCGTCGCTGACCGCCAGGTCGGCCGCTGCGAAACGGTTGCTGATCGTGGCGTACTGAATGGTGAACAGATCGGTCCAGGCGGCGACTTCATCATCGAGCTCCATGGCGGAAACCAGGCCTGCGGAGCCGACCGTCTGCGTCAATTTGGCGAGGACGATCTGATCGGCCATCAACCGTTCGTAGGTCGCCGGAGCGACCCCGAGCGACTGGGCGATCGCCTGGCGGTAGATGCGCGCGTCGAACTGCCCCTGGTTGGCAAAGGCCGGAACCTCGCGGATGGCTTGGCGGATTTCATCCGCCGTGCTGCCCAACCCCATTGCGCCGGCGGTGTGAAGCGCGGCCAGGTGACGCCACGTCTGCGTCTCGACCAGGGCGGGCGGAATGTCTGCCGCCCGGTTGCGGCTGCCGCTGACAAATCGTTCTGCAAAGGCGAAGCGCTCGGCATCGACCGTCTTTCCGCCGAGTTTTCCGGCGGTTCGATTGGAGTCCTTCAGGTTGGACGAGCAGGAATCCACCGAAAGGAAGGCGAAGGCGACGACGACGGCGAAGATGATCCAGAGCAGACGATTGTGGATCAGGCGGTTGAAATGATAGATGAACACGGATGGGACCTCGATTGGTTGACGGTTGACAGTGAGAATGCAAAAGCTGGCACGGGGGAATCAGGGCGCGGACACACGTCCGCCCGCAGGGTTCACAGGAAGGCCTCGACCTCGGCGGGTGCCGGGGCCGCGATGGGCTCATCGACCTTGGGTTCCGTCGCCTCCTGCGGTGCCTCGGGAATGGCGGGCGCGTTGGTGGTCGTGGCGTCGTCATCCTGGAAGACGGCTCGCGAGGCGATACTGGGCTGGCCGACGGCGAAGGCAAACGTCTCCGTGCCTTTGCCGTTGGAATCGGTGGCCAGCACGGAGACAATCAACCGCCCGCCAACCGGAGCGCGCGTGCGCCAGATCTTGACGGCGGAGTGCGTGCTCGTCTCGATGGCGAGCAGGTCCTCGTTGACTTCGCCATCCGCCAGGTCGGGGACATCCTCCCCGGCGCCTTTGTTGATCAGGATTCTGTAGTCGCCCAGCAGGTTGTCGATGCGGGTCAGCGAACTGTCGCTGGCGGTCGCCATCCGGGCGCCATAGCCGTTCTTGAGCTGGGGAATGATGAACTGGGGGCCGATGATCTTCACGGTGCCGCCCGACTCGGCCTGGACGTCAAACACATACCCGGTGGCTGTGGCGGCAAATTTGAATTTGGCATTGCCGGTCAGGGAGACGCAGCTGGCGACGGGGGTTTCGACCGTCAAGGCCCGCGAGGCGTTCTTGGTATCCACGCGTGTCAAGATCTGGCCGTTGAGGAGCCGCACCACCTTGTCCGCCTCGTTTTGCGGGGCGTTGGCGATTTCCACCGTCGTGTCCGCGCCGATCTGCACGCCGTCCTGCGCGGACAGCACGATCAAGGCGCTGGCCCCGGCGCCGCACCGCACGAGGGTGCCGTAGGGATAGGCCTTGCCCTTCAGTGCGGCCTCAAAGGTTTCCGAGCCCGGCTTGCGGACCTGGCAGGGGCCTTTGGGGGTCATGATCCGAAACAGCGGTTCGAATGGTGCCGCGACCAACGCACTGGCCAGAAAGAGCGGGGCAAGTCGTGCCGGCCATTTTAAGCATTGCATATTCATGGGTAGTCCTAACGAACGAAAGAATAGTTCCAGAGGCGACAATGGTATAGGAGTTGCCGAAAGAATGTCAATCTTCAACGCTCGGCAAATCCGTTGCCGGGGCTTGGCCGAAAGTCTTTTCGTTTTTACTTTACCTTTTGCTTTGCCATTTTCCCCAATCTTCGCTACATTTGTCTACGGCTTTGCGGAGGAGTTCGCTCCCGGCAAGCAGTCCCGTGCCAAAGAAAGGTCAGAATGTGATGTACTTCGACAACCTCTTGCTTCATCGCCAGGCCTTGGTGCTGTCGTGCAGCCTTCTGGTGTTCCTGTCGGCGAATGCGGTTTTCGCGCAGCAACGCGTCGGCGGGACCGGCGTGGCCGGCGTGGCCGGCGCGGCCGGAGGGACGGAAGTCCGCATTCGCGATCTATCCAAGCTGGGTCGTGCGTCGCTCGTTCGCACGCCCGAGTATTCGAGCAACGTCAATCGTCTGGCAAGTGGTTCACGCCGCAAGGAGTGGGCCGTCTTCACCGTCGATTATGCGACGGCCCCCGAATGGATCGACGAGCTCGTATTCTCCTTCTACGTGATGACGCAGAACGCGCAGAAGGAGTTCAATTATTTCGAGACGACTGTGACCTACGTGGATATCGCCAAGGGCGATCACCAGGCCTGCGTCGTTCTGCCGCCGGCGGCCGTCGCGCGCTACGGCGAGCCGATCGCCTTCGGCGTCGAGATTGTTTCCGGGGGACAGCGGGCGGCCACGAAGAGCGAGGGTTCCGCCGATGAGTGGTGGAAGCTGATTGCCGACAAACCCAACATCAACAAGCGTCCAGGCTATCTGGTTGACCGTTCCAAGACGCCCTTTGCGTGGGCGTTTGTCGACGACTACGAGGTGGTGAGATAGTGTTAACGTCTGATCGCATCCTGGCCTTGAACATTGGCGCCAGTCGGCTGGCGCTGGCGGAATTCAAGGTCAAAAACGGACAACCCCCCGAGCTGCTCCAGTACGGCATGGCCGAACTGGGGATCGAGCCCGAGAGCGAGACCGATCCTTCCGCCTACATCGTTTCCACGCTTCGCGACATCATGCGCGAACGTGGCATCCGACCGGCCCCCTTGCTGCTGACGCTTTCCGGTCAGGCGGTTTTCCCGCGCTTCGTCAAGCTCCCCCCCGTGGCGCGCGACAAGATTCTCGCGATGATCCAGTACGAGGCCGAGCAGAATGTGCCCTTTCCGATCGGCGAGGTCGTCTGGGACTACCAGTTGATCGGCAATGCCGATGCGGGCGAGCAGAATGTCATGATCGTCGCGGTGAAAACCGAGAACGTCGTGGCGATGACGGATTGCGTCCAGGCCGTCGGGCTCGAACCCGAAATCGTCGACGTGGCATCGCTGGCGCTCTACAACTGCGTCAAATTCAATTATCCCGGCCTCGAAGGCTGCACGATGGTGCTGGATATCGGCGCGCGTTCGACGAATCTGGTCTTCATCGAAGAGGGAAAGATTTTCAGCCGCAGCATTCCCGTGGCGGGCAACACCATCACGCAGGAGATCGCCAAGAGCTTCCAGGTCGATTTCCGCGTGGCGGAGCGGATGAAACGCGAGAACAGCTTCGTCGCGCTGGGCGGGGTCTATGCCGGCGCCGAGGACGAGACGGCCGATCGGGTTTCAAAGGTCGTCCGCAATGTAGTCACGCGTTTGCATGCAGAGGTCAACCGTTCGATCAACTTCTACCGGAGTCAGCAGGGCGGCAGCGTTCCCGCGCGGGTGCTGCTGACGGGCGGGTCCTCCATCATCCCGCACATGGACACCTTCTTCCGCGAGAAGCTCAAGGTGGATGTCGACTACCTGAACCCCTTCGTCAACGTTACGGTCGGCGGCCGCGCCGATGTTGCGAAGGTCGGCGAGGAGTTCTTCGGTCTGGGCGAGGTCGTCGGCCTGGCGCTTCGTCGTGCCGGCCCGTGCCCGGTCGAGATCAACCTCATGCCGCCCAATCTCGTCCAGCGGAAGATCTTCCGGAAGCGCATTCCCTTCTTCGGCCTGGCGATGACCGCGGTGCTGCTGGCGCTTTTCGCGTGGTCGTATCATGGCAATTTCCAGCTCAAACGCTTCCGGGACCAGCAGGCGAGCGTCGATGCGCGCCTGAAACAGCTTGAAGCGGGGCGCGATGCGCTCAAGCGCGAATCCCAGGAGCGCGACCGCATCGAGAAGGAGCTTCAAGTCTACCGGGCCCTCATCGAGCGGCGCACGCTGCTCGTCAAGCGCCTGGTGGCCGTCCGCGAGAGCGTCCTGGAAGGCATGTGGTTGACCGCGATCGAATCCGTGAAGGGCGGTTCCGACACAATCGTCAAGCTCAAGATCTCCGGGCGCGGCTTCAGCGACCGGATGAAGGCGCTGGAGGATGCGGGCGGCAGGAAGGCGACGGCCGTCGAGATGTTCAGGGACCGGCTGAAGGCGCATGCCCTGTTCACGGACGATGTTGTCATCCGCGAGGAGCATGATGACGAGCGCTTTCCCGATCAGGTGCGCATGTTTACCCTGGAAGTGGGTTTGGAGGATGCCGCGCAGTTCACGCAGGCAGAATAAACGCTTATGAATCGCACCAAAATCATCGTGGCGGGCATCTTTGTCGGGGTCGTGGCGTTGCTCATCGCCGGCAGCGTCCGCTTGACGCGAAGCTACGCCGCCGCCCAGGAGGCGCGCCGGCTGCGCGATTCCGCATTTGGCAATCTCAAGCAGCTGTATGAGGCCAAGCCCTTCCCGTCCATGGAGAATGCGGAACGGATGCAGCAGGATGTCCAGGCGTTGCTGCAGATGCGCGACGCGCTGACCAACGCGGTTGCCGCGCGCGATGTGGCCCGTCCGGCCCTGAGCCCATCGCGGTTCATTCAGGAGTTGCAGACGACGCTGCGCGAACGCCTGCAGGCGCAGGCGCCCATCGTGGAGGGGGTGCGCGTCGTTCCCGATAACTTTGCCTTCGGATTCGAGCGCTACGTGGCCGCCGGGGCCCCCATGCCGCAGGAAAAAAATGTTCCGCGGCTGGCCCAGCAGCTCGTGATGATCGAGAACCTGGTGTCGGAAGTCTATGCCGCGCAGATCGGCGCCCTGCGCAGCGTGATGCGTGACGAGTTTGATGCCGGCGAGGCCGAGGACGCCGGCGGCGAGACCGAGTCGCGCGTCAGCCGCCGCAACTCGCGCCGGGAAGCGGCCGGTTCGGACGCGGGGCGGCTGTCGAGCTCGTCGCTTTACAGCGCCCAGCGCTTTACGCTGGAAGTCACGGGGAGGCAGGCGGCCATTGGCGATCTGCTGAACCGCCTGGCCGCGATGAAGATGTTTGTCGTTGTCACGGATGTCGAACTCCGGAAGAGCGGCGACGATCTGCGAGCCCCTGGGGCGGCGGCCGCCGCATCGGCGGTCCCCGTTGCCGAGGCTGTTGTCGTGGAGGAGCTGGTGTCCAAGTTGTGGCCGAGCAAACGACTCGTGTCCGGGTTGGATATCGACCCGCCCATCAGTGCGCGAATCGAACTCGAAGTGATCAGCTTTAAGAAAGAGGGAGTTTGATCTGTGACAACCACGCATGGTTTCGTCGCGCTTGTGAAGCGTCAGTATGACAAGTTGATCGCCGTCGTTGCCGTGGTCGTCCTCCTGTATGCGCTGGGCACCCTGGTCCTGAGCAAAGGGAGCAATGCGTCCGAACAGCAAGCCTACACGCAACGTCTGGATTCGCTGAAACCGGTCAATCCGACGATGGAATCCCTGTCCCTCGGCGTCTACTCAAACGCCCTTGTACACCTCGACCGCCCCTACCGGATTTCCATCGACCCGACCCAGACCTCCGGCTTCTTCATTCCCGAATCGCGCATCTGGTGCGCAAGCCGGACCTGCCGGTATCCCATCCCCCGGGCCAGCACGAACTGTCCCGTCTGCAGCGTGGCTCAGCCCATCGAACCGACGGATGACCCCGGCTACGACGGCGACGGCGGTGGCATCCCCGATGCCCGGGAGCGCATATTCGGCCTGAACCCGGGGGTTGCCGCGGACGACCGCATGGACAGCGATGGCGACGGCTTCGACAACCTGGCCGAATTCAAGGCGGGAACCGATCTGCTCGACCCCAAGATCCACCCCGACCTGCTGGGGCTGATCCGCGTCGAAAAAATCGTCGCGACCAAGCTGCCGCTCAAGTTCATGGGTTCCACGCTCCTCCCCGATGGGCGTCATCGCTGCCAGATCAACATCTGGGAAAAAGGCGGCACGCAGGCCAATTCGTATTTCGTCGTGGAAGGCGACAAGATCGGCAAGACCGACTTCAAGCTGCTCCGGTATGTCGAGACCGTCGAAGAACGGTTCGATCCCATGATGAATAAAATCAGGAAATTTACCGTCAAGAAAGTGGAGATTGGCCGCGGGGACAAGGTGACCACCCTGGGCCTTGACGAAAACGCCGTCGAGGCCGACTACAAGATCACCCTCGTCCAGACCCTGGATGGAACGCGTTTTGAAATCACCGGAGATGGTGAATTCCTGATCGGCGAAAAGAAGTATCGTGTAATCTCCGTTGACAATCAGGCCACCACTGTTGTATTACGGAGCGACACAGACGAAGTCGAAACCATGGTGCCCAAGCTGTGACCCAACCCAAACCTTGCGGGCAGAGGCTAAACACTTTGTCCCTGGTGCTATTTAGCGTCAAGAGGAGATGTATTCCATGATGAATGTTGTACGGCGGTTGTACAAGTGCACCGCGCTATTTGCTTTGATTGCTTTCTGTCCGGTTGTGCACGCACAGGACGGACTTGCGGGCGAACTGGATGATTTGCTGGGACTGGGTGGCGCCGCCCCCGCGCCGGCCGCCGCTGAAGCCAAGCCCGCTGAAGCCGGCGCCCCCGCCCCCGCCCCCGCCGCCGCAGCGCCCGCGGCCGAAGCTGTCGCGGTACCTGCCGTGGCGGTTGAGGAAGCCGTAGCCCCGGCGGTCAAGGAAGCCGTTGCCGTGGCGGTTGAGGAAGCCGTTGCCCCGGCGGTCAAGGAAGCCGTTGCCGTGGCGGTCGAAGAAGCCGTTGCCGCACCCGCTGCCGAAGCGCCCGCGGCCGAAGCCGTTGCCGAAGCACCTGCTGTCGCCGTGGAGGCCCCCGCCGTCGCCGTGGAGGCACCTGCGGCCGAAGCCGTTGCTGCACCTGCTGCCGAAGCGCCCGCGGCCGAAGCCGTTGCCGCACCTGCTGCCGAAGCGCCCGCGGCCGAAGCCGTTGCCGCACCTGCTGCCGAAG
>CAZQKI010000143.1:6227-11958 GCA_964592855.1 uncultured Lentisphaerales bacterium | reverse complement strand
ACCATGTTCCGCACGTCCTCGACCCATTTGATCAGCTTCGCGTTCCTGCATGTGAGTGCCATGTGTGTTCCTTCTTTCCTTTCGTTTTCCTGTCGGACGGCCCGATGCCATAATAAATAAAAACAAAAAGGCCGGCACAGAGTCCCTCTAGGGATGTCCATGCCGGCCTGTTTGCACCCGACGGGCCGTCCCGTCTTGTGCGCTCCTGCCTGTGTCAATCGGGCGTAATACTACGAAAGTGTCCGGCCAAAGTCAAGCCCGCGCTTTTACCCGTTGCGCCACGCATGTAGAACCCTCGGAACGGCATTGAGCGCCAGAATGTGCAAAACAGAGAGAAATTAGATGCGTTTGCCCTGCCCGACCCATTACCGGCTGGCGTTCAAGGCGGGGACGCGATAAACTATCGGCATTTGTGAACCGGTTGAGGCCGTTCCGCGCATGCGCCGGGAGCGGTCAGGCGGAGGAATGGCATGTCCCATCAACGATGCGGGTCGGGGTGGCGTCGGATCGAAATTGCCCGCCTCGGCGTGGGTCTTTTCCTGGTGGCGGGTTCGCTGGGGGCGGCAGGCCTGACGCTCGTCGAAAATGGCGCGCCGCGCGCGGTGATCCTGGTCGAGGCGGAACCGGTGAAGCCGGCGTCCGAGGCGCCTGACCCGAAGAAAAAGAAGGTCGAGCCGCCACTGTCGAAAAACCAGCGTGCGGCGCGGGCGATCCAAGTCTACATCGCGAAGATGAGCGGCGCGACGCTGCCGATCATCGAAGAGGGGCAGCCGGTCGAAGGCTCGCCGGCGGTCCAGATCCTTGTGGGTCACACGGAAGCCGCCCGGAAGCTGGGGGTGAAGATTCCCGGCGGGTTCAACCCCGCGATTCGCCCCGAAATCTTCGAGGAGGAGGGTTACGTGCTCAAGACACGGGGGGCCGTCCTGATCGTGGCCGGCAACAACGACGGGCCGTACCAGGGGACCCTCTACGCCGCTTATGCCCTGCTCGACAAGCTGGGCTGCCGCTGGTACTTTCCCGGCGAGTGGGGCGAGGTTGTGCCGGAGTCGGCCACCGTGACGGTACCCGAGCTGGATGTTCTTGCGCGGCCCGATTTCGCCATCCGGACCGCCGGCACGGCGCAGGCCTACAAAGACGACTGGTGCACGAAGGTCGGCTTCAGCGCGCCGGAGGTCGGCTATCCGACGGCTGGCGACGGGTATCTGGCCATGCTGCTGCCCCCGGCCGAATATGCCGAGGCGCACCCCGAGTACTACGCCATGGACAAGGGGGGGAAGCGCACGTTCAACGCGGGCAAGAGCGGCGAGTATTTCACCATGCTGTGCCTGTCGAACCCCGATGTGACGACGGCGAGCGTCGAGCGGGTCAAGGCGGCATTTGCCGCCATCGAGGCCGGGACGCGGCGCCCGGGCGGATTCATCGGCGCCCGCGGCGTCGGCATCAGTCCCCCCGACGGCATGCCCTTCTGCTACTGTGAAGCGTGCCTGGCCGCCAGCCAGAACTTCCGCTTTCCCGGCTATTTTCCCGAACGGATGATGAGCGAGGAGTATTGCGGTTTCGCCGTGAAGATCACGCAGGCGTTTCCGGACAAGTTCGTGGCGCTGTCGGCCTACTCCCTGCGCGAGGTCCCGCCGCAGGGCGTCGTGCTGCCGCCGAACATTGCGGTGAATGTCTTTCCCATCAGCACCTGCGTGCTGCACAGCGGCGTCGACCCCGGCTGCTGGCGCAGGCAGGAGACGATGAAGATCGCGGCCGGGTGGCGCAAGCTCACGCCGCACGTCGTCATGCAGCATTACGCGCCGGGGCTCCTCTCCGTCTACGGCGCCGGCCAGCGGGCGCTGATCCCGGAGCGGGACGTGCCGCTGATCGCGGCGGAGGCGGCCCTGCTCAAGAAGATGGGGCTGAAGGGGATTACCGGCGCAGCCTGGGTCCAGGGTGGCACGGCCTTCATGCAGACCTGGCTCAGCTACTACGTGCGCGCCAAGCTCACGTGGGATGTCGCCACCGACGTCGCCGCGCTCAAGAAGGAATTCTACACGACCTTCTTCGGGGGGTCAGCGGGTCCGCATGTGCAAGCCTGGTGGGACGCCTGCGAGGACGCGCTTGGCCGGTCCACGTGCCATGCGCATGAAGACTGGGTGGCGGTCAGGCACGTCTACACCGTTTCCTTCGCGGAGTCCGTCCGCGTGCACGTCGCTGCCGCGCTCAAGGCCGAAGCGACCGTCGCGCAGCGGGGCCGGCTCGAGGCCTTCGCACTGATTGCGGATCATCTGGAGGCCTATGCCGCCATGAACGAGGCCGAAAGCCGCCTCGACTATCCCGGGGCGGTCGCCGCTTCGGAACGGATGGCTGAGGCTGTGCGCCTGCTGAACGCGATCTATCCCTTCTTCGGCTCCGTCAAATTGCCGGAAGCCCAGACTCGGGAGCTGCAGAAGGTCGCGGTCCGGGCGGGCGGCACGAACGGGGTCAGCGTCGCGGCGCTGCCGCTGGAGATGAAGTTTGCCCGCGACCGGTTCAACGAAGGCGTGCTGGCCGAGTGGTACGATCCGGATTTCGACGATTCAAAGTGGGGCGTCAAGAACACCTTTCTGACCTGGGATCAGCAGGACCCGCCGGAGGACGCCAAGGGGCATGACTATGACGGATACGGCTGGTACCGCGCCGAGGTGGTCATCCCGAAGCACGTCGCCGGCAAGCCGCTGCGGCTCTTTCTGGGCGGCGTCCTCAACGAGGGCTGGATCTGGATCAACGGCCGGTACGCGGGACACAAGCCGCACCAGCTTTGGTGGAACTACCCCGCTGTCGCGGATCTGGACGTGGCCGGCGTGGTCAAGCCGGGCCAAGCCAACACGGTCGTGATCCGGGTCTGGAACGACGCCGAGATCGGCGGCCTCTACCGGCGCGGATTCTTCTATCTGCCGGCTGGCAGAGAGTGAACGATAAGCGATAGAATGCCGCTGTCAGTGAAATGAACCAGCCATACCGGCAACCGCCGGGATTGGCGCACCGAGGAGTCATCATGATAGTCAAAATGTCCGGAAGTTGTCTGCGGCGCGGGAAAAGCACGGCCATCATCCTGGGGCTGGGCCTGGCGGCGGGATCGCTGGCGGCGGCGGGATTGATGATCGTGGAGAATGGGGAGCCGCGCGCCGTGATCATCGTCGAAGCGGAACCGGCGAAGCCGGCCCCTGCGGCGCCCGACCCGAAAGCCAAACCGGTCGAGCCGACGCTGTCCAAGAACCAGCGGGCGGCGCAGGCGATCCAGACGTACATCGCGAAGATGAGCGGCGCCACCTTGCCGATCGTCGAAGAGGGGCAGCCCATCGCGGGGAATCCGTCGGCGCAGATTCTGGTGGGCCACACCAAGGCCGCCGCAAAGCTGAACGTGAAGATCCCCTCCGGCTTCAATCCCGCCATTCGGCCGGAGACCTTCGAAGAGGAAGGCTACGTGCTCAAGACCGTCGGCGACAAGCTGGTGGTGGCCGGGAACGGCGATGACCCCTACATGGGAACGGCCTACGCCGCCTACGCGCTGCTGGAGAAGCTCGGCTGCCGCTGGTACTTTCCCGGCGCGTTCGGCGAAGTCATCCCCCGCCTCGCGACCATCACCATCCCCGAGCTGGATGTGACCTCCCGGCCCGACTTTGCCGTCCGCGGCATCTGGCTGTCGGGCTGGGTGCCGGCGACGAAGGAGGAGCGCGCCGAATATATCGAGTGGGGGCTGAAGATCGGGTTCAACCTGGAGCAGCGCCTCTATCCCACCGCCGGCGACGGCTTCCTGGCGGGGCTGCTCGACCCCAACGAATACTTTGCGACAAATCCCGCCTACTACGCCATGAACCAGGCGGGGCAGCGCGTAGCGGGCAAGTCACCCAACGGCCGCTATACCGGCTCGTTCACCATGCTCTGCCTCTCCAATCCCGACGTCCTGGCCGAGAGCGTCAAGAACCTCAAGGCGGCCTTTTCCGGAGCGAAGCCGATGCGCATTGCGACCGCCAGCGGCGTCGGCATCAGTCCGCCCGATGGCACGCCCTACTGCTACTGTCCCGACTGCGTGGCGAGCAGCCAGAACTTCAACTACCCCACCTATGTCCACCGCACCATGCAGAGCGAGGAGTTCTTCACGTTCGCAGCCAAACTGGCCCGCGAGTTTCCCGACAAATGGGTCGGCACGATGGCCTACTCGCTGCGCGAGGTGCCCCCGCAGGGCGTCACGCTGCCGCCGAACGTCTCCGTGACGGTCGCCCCCATCTCCTCCGACGTGCTGCATCCGCTGACCTCCCCGCTGTGGCGGCGCCAGGAGACGCTGCGCATCCTCACGCAGTGGCGCCATCGCTCCGAACACGTCATGCTCTACGACTACACCCCCGGCTTCCTGCTGGGCATGTGGTTGCCCGAGCGCGACACGGCCAACATGGCGATCAATGTGCCGATCTACAAGCAGCTGGGGATGAAGGGCTTCCGCCGCGAGGGGCGCAAGGCCTTCATGCAAACCTGGCTCACTTACTACGTCTGCGGCAAGCTCTTCTGGAATGCGGCGGCCGATGTCGCGGCGATCAAAAAGGATTTCTACGACACCTTCTTCGGTCCTGCGGCCGGCCCGCACGTGCAGGCCTGGTGGGACGCCTGCGAGCAGGTGCTGGTCGAGTCGCCGATGCAGGCGCACGAGGACTGGTTGATCAACCACATCTACACGCTCGACTTCGTGAAGGGGATCCAGGCACACGTCGAAGCGGCCCGCGCGGCGAAGATGGACGAGGCGCAGCAAGCGCGCTTCGCGGCCTTCGACCTGATTGCCCGGCACCTGACAGCCTATGCGGAGATGAACGCGGCGGAGCGCGCGATGGACTATCCGGCGGCCGCGGCGGCCTGCCGGAAGATGACCGAATGCAAAGATGCGCTCAACGCGATCTCGTCATTCTTCATCACGGTACAGAAGCCCAAGCCGCCCGCCAAGCCGCGGAAATACTTCGCCGAAGGCTACCAACTGATGATGGAGGATCTCGCCAGCCGACGCGACGGCACGGCGGGGAAACGCGTCGCCGACCTCCCGCTCGAAATGAAGTTCAGCCGCGACCGGTTCAACGAGGGGGTGCTAGGCGAATGGTACGCTTCGGATTACGACGATGCGAAATGGGAGATGAAGGATACGCATCTGACCTGGGATCAGCAGGATCCCCCCGAGGATGCTGCCGGGCATGACTACGACGGCTACGGCTGGTACCGCGCCGGCTTCGACGTCGACAAGTCCTTTGCCGGCCGGCCGGTCCGGATCTACCTGGGCGGCGCGATCAACGAAGCGTGGGTCTGGGTCAACGGCAAGTATGCGGGACACCGTCCGCACCGGCTGTGGTGGAACGGCGCCCGCGAGGTCGAGCTCGATGTGAGCGCCCTGATCGAACCGGGCAAGCCCAACACCGTCGCCATCCGGGTCTGGAACAACGCCGAGATCGGCGGCCTCTACCGGCGCGGCTTCTTCTGGTCGCCGAACGAAGCGGCGGGCGCTTTGGGGGACGAGTCTGTTGTCCCCGAATGACTCGCAGAGAGCGAGCATCCCGCTTGAGCCAGATCGACTAGTCTGATAGCCTGGTTGCATGAAAACAGAGACGATTGGAGCGTATGGGGCGAAGACGCACTTCTCCGAGTTGTTGGAGCGCGTGCTCCAGGGCACGCGCTTTGTGGTGACGAGGAATGGCAAGCCTGTAGCGCAGTTGGGGCCGGTCGAGGAGGC
>CAZQKI010000143.1:2391-6127 GCA_964592855.1 uncultured Lentisphaerales bacterium | reverse complement strand
GCCGTTGATCTGGTAGCGCGGTGCGACGCACCAGCATTGCCCGCCGGGATGGGCGGTTGCTCCTCATGGAGCTAAAACGCGAGGGTCATCGCGGCAAGGGCTTCGCGCACGGCATCGAACCGGAAGGCGGCCACCGGCACATCACCCGAGGCGCAGCCGGGAGCATCCTGAAGAAACTGGCCGTCGGCCAGATACTCCACGTGCTGGCGGACGCGCGGATTGGCCATCGCCAGCGGGATGTCGCGGACGGTCCCGTCTGCCTGTAACACCTCCAGCCGGGCGCTTCCGGGAACCTGCAGCCGGGTCTGTCCGCAGCGCAGGATGCCCGATTCGAGCGGCTCGCCCCCCGCATCCTTCACGCGGAATGCGGCGCCGTGCGCCGGACTTCCCACCGCGACCTCGACAGTCAGCGCGGTCGCGACCGCCGCCAGGCGGGGCGTCCGCGGCGTCTCCAGCCAGACCGGGTTGGTCAATGCGCAGTGGCGGATCGCCTGCTGGCGCGGCAGGTCCGGGGAGTCGTGCTCCCCGAACGCCCGCCCGACCACATAGCCCCCCTCCGCGTCGCCGGCCACCTCGAACGTGACGGTCCCCTCCGTGACGCCCTCGGCACACGCCAGCACGGTGCCTCCGTGCCCCAGCAGCTCGACCCGTGAAAGCCGGGCTTCGCCGGGTGCGGGAGCAGCTTCCAGAACCACCCGGTGCGTCCGCCCCGGACCGCTCGCCACCCGCGATCCCATCGGTTTTCCGTCCACCGTGAGCGCCAAGTGCGGGCCACTGCTGACGTAATGGCGCGCATGCCGCAGTTCCCGGACCAGGTCCGGCACGCCGACCGTGCTGCCCGCATGCGGAACAACGTTCACGAAGCATCCCTTGTGCGCGATCGGAAGCTGGTCGAAGCAGGCGTCCAGCTCGGCGTAGCCCGGGATGCGCGCGCCGCGGTCGAGCAGGTCGAACCAGAGCGCCTGGTAGGCACGGTGACAGGCGTCGTACCCCTGCACGACCATGCCGTCGAGAAAGCCGTCGGCATGCAGGTGCGTCACCATCTGCGCCGCAATGTTCGTCACGAACGCCCCGTTGTGACGCCACCAGCTCGTGGGATGCGCCCAGATGGCGAGCGCGCCCGCGCGGCGCTGCCGGGCGATCACTTCGGCATAGCTGCGCCGCAGGTGGCAGCCGCCCGTCAGGGCATTCGGGTCCTCGCACAAGTCGCCGTCCCAGAATTGCACCCGACGGTCCTGGCTGTAGTCGTGCCAGCCGGGGACTTGGTATTCAAAGCCGACATACCAGAGGTGTCCGTGGCGGTTCTTGGGCGTCTCGTTATCCCAGTAAAACAACGTCTTTCCCGCCGACATCCGGTTCAGGTCGTCGAAGAGCCCCTGGATGTGTGCCTGATCCATCACCGACTCGGGGGGAACAAACCCGCCGTAGTAGCGGTCACGCTCGACCCGTTCGTAGTGGCCATAGTGCGCTGCCGAGACGGGTTCCCACGGCGAGCCGACCCCGACCGCCGCGAGGCGGTTGGCCAGCGCCCAGTCGACCACGTTGCGCTTCGCGGCCTCGAAGTCCACTGCGTGGCTGCGGAGCATGTGGCTGTGCGTGGCGACAGCGGCCCAGCCGCAGCGCCCGGCGCCGGCGGAGGTCGAAGGATTCATGTTGCGGAGGCAGGCAGAGATCATGGGACGGACTCTTTCGGGAGGGAGCGTGCAGGCAGGTCGAGCACGGGATAATGGAGGCCGCGGCGTTCGACGAACGCGAGCGTGGCGACTCCCGTGAGGGCAAAGCCGAAGCGGCCGACGGGGAAGGGGACCACGCCCAGCAGAAACGCCAGCATGACGTTGAGGCTGCCGCCATGCGCGAACACCGCCACGCCACACGCTTCCGTGCCCGCGTCCGCCACCCAGCCGCCCAGCCGGTGGTGCCAGCCGAAGCCCGCCAGCGCCCCCAGGAGCGGGGGAATCACGCGGGCATAGACATCGAAGGTGCCTTCGCCTTGCTCCGTCTTCCACGTTTCCTCGGCGAACCGCTCGCGGTCGCGCTCCTGCATGGCCTCGAACACCGTGCTGCTGGCGTTCCTGAATGAGGGACTTGGTGTCCATTCCTCCAAGCCGGGCACGACCGTGAGGGGGATGTCGCGCCCGGTCAGGGCGAGCTCGGCCGTCTGCAAGGCCCGGCCATACGGGGAGCTGAACGCCGCGTCGAGGCGTTCCCCGAGCAGGGCCCGGCCGAGGGCCTCGGCCTGCGCGATGCCTTCAGGGGACAGGCAACCCGCCACGGGACGCGACGGACAGACAAAGGGATCGCCAGCCATCCGGCCATGCCGGATAAGATGTAATTTCATGGAGTTCCTTGCCTGCTCAGCGGATCAGGATCATGGTGGCAAGCAGTGCTCTGGGGGGCTGGGTGACGGAGAGCGCCTGCACGTCGATGCCTTGGAATGTTCCGATGTTCATGATGGGCTTGAAGCCGAACACCGTCCACCCGGGCAGCCGGATGTCATGGTTGCCGCGGCCCCAGCTCTGGCTGTCGTCCCAGTCACCGGCGTAAGGGGACCAAGAGCCAAAGTTGTAATCGCCGGATGCGCTGAACACCGACCCCGGACCCTCCGGGCCGAGGGACCAGTTGTAGGACTGGTCTTGTCCCCTGACAGAGGCCAGCCGCCTTCCGTTTTCCCGGAGCTCGGCGGAGAGTTTGCAGGGTTTCCCGTTGGCCGCGATTCCTCCGGCATCGTTGCCGCCCACGACGGAGAGCGTGAGTACGAAGGTGCTGGAGGAGGAGGCAGCGGAGATGTCCGCGCCGGCGATCTCGCGGAGGGCCGCGCCGGGCAGGAAGGTCCATTCCCCCAGCGAGAGGCGGCGTCCGTTGTACCACGCCAGATAGTGTGGCACCCGGTATGGATAGGGTCCAATGCTCCCGGCATCGGCCGGAGTGTCATTCTTGCGGGAGGCCACGTAGACGGTCAGGTTGGTGTGGTTGATCGTACCCGAGGCCGTGTAGAGGGAATAGGTCAGCTTGGTCAAGGAATTGCTGAAGATGCCCGACGCATAGTTGTAGATGTTGGTCTTGCCGCCGCTGCCGTTGGGGACATTGCCGACCGAGACCAAGGTTGGGCTCTGGGCTCCGCCCGCCACCAGTGCGAGATAGACTGGATTGGCATACCGGGCGGATAGCCTCGCATAACCGCTCAGGAACGCATTGGTCGCATGCGATGTGTTCAAGTTGCCGCCCGGGGTCGGGTTGTAGCTGGATTCCATGATCGCGCCGCCGCAGAAATCGGCGGCGACGTTGTCGTCGAAGTCCGTCTGGTACGCGTCGGCGCTGCGGATGGTCGCCGCAGGGGCGGGCTGGAGCAAAAGCGCCAGCATCGTAGACAGAATAATCGACGGGGACTGGTAATGTCGCATGTTCATTGTGCAGACCTCCAAGGGAGTGATGTAGTTTGGTGTGAACTGTTTTGTGGATTCATGTTGGACCGGGGTTCGGCGGGTTGTCCGGACCGGATCCGGATGGGTCATGGTTGCCAGGGTGGCTGCTCCAGGGCGTGGAGCGCCGCATAGAGCATGGCGGAGGAGCCCAATGTTTCGGTGACCGTGAATTCGCTGCTGATCTCGGCGCTGCCATTGCCAATATCCCGCCAGCGGCGCAGGCGCGGCCGCGCGGCCGGATACCACTCCTGCGGATCGTTGTCGGTCAGACCGTAAACCGTGATGCCCGGCACCGTGCCGCCGCGCTTGCCCGG
>CAZQKI010000143.1:0-2291 GCA_964592855.1 uncultured Lentisphaerales bacterium | reverse complement strand
GCCGCCCACAGCAGGAACGCGCCGCGCGATTCGTCCTTCGGATCGTCGGGCTGCGCCACCGCCCAGTCGAAGGCGCGGACCGCCGATTCGAGATACTTCGCGGCAAGGTCGGCCTGGTAGGCCTTGAACAGTCCCGCAAAGGAGGACGCCACGGCGGCGTATTCCAGATTGGACGAGGGGTCGGGCTTGAAGATGCCGAACGGTCCCCACTGGACGTGTTTCTGGCGGCGCGAGTCCTGGTCGTTGCAGCGGCCCTTCGGGACCCCGCCGTCCGCCGCCTGCTCTTCGCGCCAGAAGCGCAAGGCCCATTCGGCCTCGTCGAGCAGGTCGGGTACGCCGTTGCCGCTCTCGGGAAGGTTCAGATCGCTGTCGCGGAAGAAGCCCGGAAACATAGCAAAGGCATCGAGGTTCTGCGCGGTGGCGCGGAGATGGTAGGTGAAGCAATCGAAGTCCGCCGCATCGTGGTAGCCGCCCCGGAAGGTGCGTTTCGCCTCGCCGGGCTCGGGCGTGTAACCGTCGTCCGCCACCATCTTGCCCGACGCGTACACCTCCAGGTGGCAGGCGGGCTTGACAAACTTCGTGTAGGGCTCCTCCAACGGGAAGCCGCAGCGCTGGTGGTAGAACGCCCGCTGCGTGTGGCGGTACAGGTCGCGGAGGCCTTCGCCGCCCACGCCGAAACTCGCGGAACGGCCGAGTCCCGGAACGCGGACGTGGTAACGTCCCGGCTTCAGTGCGGAGAGGTCCATCTGACGGACCTTTTCGCCGCTGTTGCCCGGCGGATCGGGCCGGTCCTCCACGGCGCCTGCCAGCGCCACGCGCCCGCTGGCTTCGTCGACCGCCTCGAACCGGTCGAAGCCCGCATAATCCACGGGGCCCAAGTCGGCCGCCCACCAGCCCAGGTAGGCGTAGCGCCGCGCAGCCCGGCTGCTGTAGGCCACTTGGTTGACCTTGAGCACGGCGGTCGGTGTGCGCGCCGCGTCGTAGGGGAACGGCAGTTCGGCACGCAGCGGTGCCTCGATGCCGGCCACGTGCACAGCATACGTACGCCCGGATGCCAGCGGTCGCGGCAACGCCAGGTAGAAGGTGTGCCAGTAGAGGAAATTCTGGCGGTAGGAGCCGATGTCGCCGTTCCAGAATTCGTAACTGTCGCGCCCCACGGCGGTCGGATGCAGTCCCTTCGCATACGCGGGATCGTCGGCGCTGGATACCGTGAAAACCTCCGGCCGCTGCGCGGCGGTTTCGGCAGCCGGGTTCGGGCCGGCGGCGGTGCGGGTCAGGGCCGGGTCGACCGTGACGGCCAGCAGGTCGGGCCGGATCAGTTCCACGGAACGGAGTCCTTCGATGTGGCCTTCGGCCAGCGCCGCGGCATAGATTGTCGCGCGTTCCGCCGCGACCTTGCGTTCGAAGTAGCCCTCCGCCGCCGCGGGTGGATTTGACCAGACGTTGCTTTTCAGGCGGGTCTCGTCCGCATGCGGGTCGTCGTCGGAGACCGTCACCGCCCAGATCACGGGCCCGCCCCGGTCGAGCGAGGCGAAGGTGATGCCGCGGATGGGGACGTCCGGACGCGGGTTCTTCCATTGGGTGGCCCAGATGCCGATCAGGCTGCGCCACTTCATCGTGTAGATGTTGCGGCCCATGTGCACCGGCCAGGCGTCGCGACCGCTGTTGTCCCACCAGTCCCGGCACCACCAGCTCTTCAGGTGGCGGCCCTTGAGCATGGCGATCGGCAGGGACTCGCCGTCGGCATAGTGGATCGTGTAGCGGGCGACCTCGTCCCCGTCCCTGGCCGTGGAGCCGCCGATGATGTGGTGCGCGAAGTAGACATACGCGCCCTTGGCATCGGGCACATCGACGCGGCGTTCCAGGGGGCGGCCCGTGTCATGGGCTCCGACCCGCAGCATCAGCGCGACGGGAGCGTGGCCGTCGCCGGGATCCAGCCAGCAGAAGCGGTGGCCGTTGGCCTCCGCCAGGCCCACAGGCAGCGGCGGATAGAGGAACATGTCGTTGATGCCCTCGTCGGTCCAACCGCCCTGCCCGTTTTTGGCGGTGCCGTCGTCCTCGCGGCTGACGTTGACCACGGGAGTCAGATCCACGGGAACGACAGCCCCCCTGCATACCCCGAGGCAAGTCAGCGCAACAAACCCAGCAAACCGCATCCCGATGGCCATGGCGTCCTCCGAAAGTGACCTTGTTGATCGCAACGTAGCAAAACCAGCACCAATAGTCCATCAGAATAGCGAATTTCACAGAAAACTAACTGGCGTCTCGTAAGAAGCACATGTTTTTGACAG
>CAZQKI010000142.1:0-11996 GCA_964592855.1 uncultured Lentisphaerales bacterium | reverse complement strand
GAACTTATACGATCCGATAAAGGGCCGTTTTTGGTGTTTTCATGATGAGGACACAAAGTTTTCCGCGCCAAGTTCGATCCTGAGAAGGCTCAAACACAAAAGGACGCCATGTTTTCGCGGGTTGTTGCGCATTTAGCCCCTAACCCCTAACCCCTTTGGTGCGATTCAGTTTCAACAAAACTGAATCGCACCCGAGGCCAAACACCACAACCCCCTCAAGGGTCTTTCATGAAACACCCCAGCCTGACCGCCATGCTGCTCGTATCCTCCCTCTCCGCCGCGGCGCTGGCCGCGCCTGTTTCGGTGCCGCTGATCACCGAGGCTCCCGAGGCGCTGTGGGCCGCCGAGAACAGCCGTTTCGAGGCGACGGTGGGCGAGTCCGGCACAGTGCTCCGGTGGCACTTGGAGGCCGGGCAGTCGTCCACGCTGGCGCTGCGGCCGGAGAGCGGCCTGCTGGCGCAGCTCCGTCATTACGATTACGCCCGCTTCGAGCTGCGGATCGCCTCGGGCGAGGTCGCCAACTTCAATCTGCGCATGCTCGGACACGTCAGCGGTCCGCGCCAGTACAAGGTGCACGACTGGCAGGTGGCGATCCTGACCACGGCGCGGGGCCTCTGGCACCCGCGCTGCTTCGAACTGGCGCGGCCCAACTGGTTCCCGTGGGACAACGCCGACGGCGAGGGGACCGACGCGCTCTTCCAGTTCCAGGCGCTGGCGCTGGCGCCCGGCACGGTCGTCGAATTGCGGGGGCTGACCCTGACCCGGGCGGTCATCCGGCTCAAGCCCGACTTCCATCCGCCGATCACCTGGCCCGTGCTCACGCGCGACGCGACGGGCAACGCGGTGCTGACGCTGCGGCACCACGTGCAGAACATGGCCAACCGGCCACTCGCCATCGAGGCGGAGATCGCCTCCGCGCACCCCCGCTTCCAAGTGGCCGTCGCCTTCGGCGAGAAGGCCGACGCCGCGGCCGCGACGCGCGCCGTCACCCCGACGCTGAAGAACGGCGCGACCGCGGTCTTCACCGTGACCGCGACGCTGCCGGCCGACGCCGTGGCCGCAACCCCCGAGCTGTACGCCGAGGCGCTGCAGCTCCGCTTCCGGCCCGCAGGCGAACCACAATCCGAGCTGTGGTGGCGCGGCGAACTGGTGCGACCGCTCTCCGACACGGTCCGGGCGCAGGTGATCCTCGCGCCCGAGTCCGTAGCGCTGATCCGCGAACACCTGCCTGACGACGCGGCGCTGGCCAAGGCGCTCGGCAGTCCCGCGATCCTCGCCGGCGCCGACGCCTTCCTCAAGAAGGAGCTGCTGCGCATCCCCGGCGGCCATGCGCACGTGCGCAACAACTGGATCGAGCCGTGGCGGCCCGGCGAGCGGATGCCCGAGGCCGTCAACACCGAGACCGGCGAACGGCAGTTCGACACGGGGATCGCCAAAACCACCTGGAAAGAGTACCTCGGCACCCGCGGCCGCGCCCTGGAGCACCTCGCCACCGCCTACCTCTTCACGGGCGACGAGCGCTACGCCCGCAAGGCGGTCGACCTCCTGCTGCTCTACGCCCGGCAGTACGCCGAGCTGAGCTGGGGAAATCTCTTTGAGCCGCCGTGGTGCGACGGGCCGCCGATCCTCACATCGAGCCGTGTCGCCGGCACCTCGACCTACGGCACCAACTGGCACTTCAAAGACCACTGCCGCTTGCTGGCGGCCATCGCCGAGTCGCCGAGTTGGAGCGAGGAGGAGCGCCGCGTCATCTACCTCGGTTTCGTCCTCCCCTACGCCACCGAGCTGATGAAGTTCCCCGGCGGCATCAGCAACATGACTGACGTGACCAACCGCAACCTGCTGCTGCTCGGGCTCGTGTTCCGCGACGCGGGACTGGTCCGCGCGGCGCTGTTCAGCGACGCCGGCCTGCTGCCCCGCCTGCTCGACCTCACGCCCGACGGCTTCTCAAGCGAGGGCCGGCCGCTCAACTACCACCGCGCCGCCATGGCCGAGTACCTGCCGTCGCTCGCCTATCTCGCCCAAGCGCACCTTGAGGTCGACTTCCCGCGCGAGCGGCTGCTCGCCGCGGTCCGCATGCCCTACCGTCGCGCGACCCTCGCCGGCCTCGTGCCGAACAGCGGCGACTGCGGCCGCGGCTTCAGCGTCGGCCCCAGCAGCGAGGCGCACGGACTCCTCGACATGTTCCCCGGCGAGGCGTGGCTCTACGACATCGGCCGGGGCGACACGATTCCGGCGCAACTGCGCGCCTGGCGCACCGGCAAGGCGCCCGACCCCAAGGCGGCCGCGGCGCTCCTTGAAACGACCCCCACCCTCTTCGCCGACGCCGGCCTCGCCATCCTCCGCCAGGGCGGCACCGCCGCCGAACAGGTGATGGCCACCCTCGACTACGGACGCAACACGATGCACGCGCACCTCGACCGGAACACGCTCACCCTGAGCGCCTTCGGGCACCTCTACAGCCACGGCCCCGGCACGCTCTA
Organism: uncultured Lentisphaerales bacterium; assembly: GCA_964592855.1. GTDB lineage: Bacteria > Verrucomicrobiota > Kiritimatiellia > RFP12 > JAAYLN01 > JAAYLN01. Next base: position 9,513 of record CAZQKI010000142.1, on the reverse strand, counting down.
CAATGTCGGCAGCGGCGGCATGACCCGCGTCTCCGATCCCAAGCTGGGGTCGTTCTGCGGCGGCGGCTCGCTCGGCCAGAACGTGATCCTCATCGACCGCCAGAACCAGCGGCCCGCGATCGGCGAACGGCTGGCGTGGCACGTCTCGCCCGAGCGGCAGGTCGTCGCGGCCCGCGTGCCGGCCCTCGCACCGGGCGTCGACCACACGCGCGCGCTCGTCCTGAGCCGCGGCATCGTCGTCGTCCTCGACCGGGTCAGCGCTGACCGCGAGCGGCGCGTCGACTTCGTCTACCACAACTTCGGCGAGCAGCGGCCGGGCGACGGCTGGACGTCCGAGCCCGAGGCCGGGCCCCTGGGCGCCACCGCCAACTACGCCAACCTCGTCGACCCGCACCGCTTGCGCGGCAGCGGCCCCGTGCGGTTGCAGTGGCAGGTGGCCGAGACCGCGCATCTGGCGCTCTGGCAGCTCCCTCCGCCCGGCGCCACGGCCTACACCGCGGTCACCGGCATGAACAACCCGCAGAAGAAGATCATCCCCGACCGCGCGCCCAGCCTGATCACCCGCGCCCAAGGGCAGACCCTCAACTTCCTGACCGTGCTGGAGCCCCACCGCGGCCAGCCCCGCGTGACCGGCGTCGAGCCGGTCGGCAGCGACGGACTCCTCGTCCGCTTCGCCGACGGTCCCGACCTCCGTCTGACGCTCGACGAGCTGCTGGCGATGCCTTCCACCAAACCTTGAGGCCGCATTATTCTGCATTGACATGCGCCGCGATATTTAGAATACTTATTCTCGTGAAATCATTTCAGGTAGAGCTATCGCCCGCCATCCCCCTGCACCGCCAGATCGAGCGGACGCTGCGCGGAAGGATCGAGAGCGGCGAACTGCCGGCCGGCAAACCGCTCCCCAACACGCGCGAGATGGCACGGCAGATGGGAGTCCACCCCCTGACCCTGCAGAAGGCACTGCGCCGCCTGAAGAACGACGGCCTGATCGACCGCACCCCGCGGCTGGGTTCTTTCGTCCGCGGCGCGGCGCAGGCGCCGGCCATTGCGCTTATCATCGGGCCCAGCCTCACGCTCGAATGCGCACACTTCCACCGCGCGCTGGCGCGGATGCTGCAAGCCGAGACCTCCGAAAGGTGGGCCCCTCGCCTCTATGACGGTCTGCCCACGGAAGCATCGCCTGAAGCGAACGCAGCGAACAAACCCTTCCTCGCGCTCAAGCGGGACTGCGACCACCTGCCGTTCACCGGCGTGATCGCGGTCGGCTTCGGTTATCAGCCCTGGACCGCAATCGAGGCGCTCCGCCGCCTCCCCTACGCCTGGATGGGGATCGCCTCGTTCGAGAGCGACCTGGCCTTCGACCATGCCCATTTCGCCCGTGAGGCGGCCGCCCACTTCGCCGGCCAGGGTCGCCGCCATGTGGCCTATCTGCGGACGTTCAGCCACTGGAGCTGGTCGCGGGGCGACCGCGAGACCTTTGCCGCGGCGGCGGCCGCCGGCGGCATCGGGCGGACGCAGATCCACGATCTCGACGACCTCGGACAGCAGGGAATCTTCGACGAATACGTCGCCTACACGCGAGTGAGCGCCATCGTCAAGGAGTGGTGCCGCACCGGCTGGCCCGACGCCGTGGTCGTGACCGACGATGTCGTGACGCGCTCTGTGGCCCTCGCCCTGCTGCACGTCAATCAACCGGGGGCGCGGCGGCCGGCCTTGCTGACCTGGGCCAACGACAGCACCCGCTTTGCCTACGGCCTCCCCGTGGCCCGCTATGAGATTCCGGTCGCTTTCTGCGCCCGGCGGCTGAAAGCAATTTTGGATCGGCGCATGGACGGGAAAGCGCTCCCGGAGGGGCAGGAACTCGTTCGCGGCCGGATCACGGAAGCGGAATAATCAACAGGAGGGACAAGCCATGCAGACGACACGAACGGTAGTTCTTACGACGATGATGATCGCGGCCATCCTCGCCACAGGCGCCGCGCGGGCGCAGATCCAGACGGCCCAAACAGGCAATTGGGGCGTCACCACCACCTGGGTCGGCGGCGTCGTGCCGACAACCGGCGCGGTGACCATAAATAGCGGCCATACCGTCACGCTGACGGCCGCCAATCAGATCCAGGCCGCCATCGATCTGACCGTAACAGGAGAGCTGCGACTGGGTGACCTCAACCAGGCCATCAGCATCTTGCGCGGAACGGGACTAGTCACGAAAAACACGGGGGGCAACCACAGAGCGTTGTCGGTCGGAAGCAGCGCTTCCAGCACGTTCAGCGGCGTCATCAACGTAACGGGCGGTACCGGACAACTCTTTCTGTACAAGACGGGAAGCGGCACGCTCACCCTGGCCGGCATCAACGCCTACACCGGCGCCACCACGGTCAACGGCGGCACGTTGCGCATGAGCGGCCCCAACAGCCTGACGGGGCCAACCGTAATCAACGCGGGCCGACTCGAGCTCGTGGGCGCGGCCGGCCTCGGCAGCGGCTCCCTGACGCTGGCGGCAGGAACGACGCTCGATCTTTCGGAACGGGATGAAACGCTGACGCTGGGGGCGAACCAGGCGCTGACGGTCCGGCGCGCCGCCACAATCGAAACCGCCGCAGGCATAGGGCTGACGCTCGGATCGGCCACGCGGCTGCATCTGGCCGGTTATAACGGCGCAACGCCACCGCTGACGATCAGCGGCGACGGCAGCCTGACGCTGCAGAGCGGCAACGTCGTGACCGTGACGGCCACCGTCGGCACGCCGTTGACAGCCGGGGACTTCTCGGTCATCGACGGCGGTGTGGCCGGCGATCTGCCCACCGGATACGTCATCGTCAACGGCGCGGGGTCCGCGGCCAACACGACGGCCGAGCTGGTCAACGCATCGGGCGACCTGGTGCTGCGTATCGCCGACTATGTGCCGGCCCATGCGGCGACCGACATCGCGACCGTCGCGGCGGGCGGCTGGCATCACGCTGCGACTTGGTCCGGAGGTCTCATTCCGGGGCCAGGAGACCGCGTGACGATCAATCACAATGTCCACCTGTTGTGCGGGACGTATTCACTGGAGAGCGTCACGATCACCAACAACGCCACGTTGACCTTCGAGAACTGGCAGACGCAGCTGACGGCCACGAACGTGACGGTCAAAGGCAAGATCACGACCGCCGGACCGTTCAACTCCTACACCAACGCCTACTGGCAGACGTGGCTTCCCTCCAACCGCGTGGCCATCGCCTGCACGACCCTGGACGTCGCCTCCGGCGCGTCCATCGATGTCGCCGGCCAGGGCTACCTGGGCGGCTGGTACGATTGGGTCGCCAATACGTTCATCGCAGCGCACTATCCCGGTGGCACCGGTGCTCAGCGCAACCACGGCGCCTCGCACGCGGCGCTTGGGGGATACGGCTATCCGTCCTTCGTGCTGTCCAAACCTGTATACGGGAATCCCGCACATCCGACCTTGCCCGGCAGCGGCGGCGGCATCGAGTGGAACATCGGTTCTTCCGGGCAAGCGCTGAGTCATGGCGGCGGAGTGGTCGATATTCGTGCATCGGGCACGGTTACGGTCGACGGTACGGTCACCGCCAATGGCCTCGACGGCACGAGTTCTTGCGGCAGCGGCGCCGGCGGCAGCATTCTCATCGAATGCGCCGCAATCGCCGGCGGCGGACGGATTACGGCCGACGGCGGCAAGAGCAACTCGTCCAACTCGGGATCCGGCAGCGGCGGACGCCTCGCGTTGCTTTACAATCCGGTCGCGCAGGCGGCGATCCCCGTTCCCGGCCTGACGATTTCGGTCTGTCCCCGCTTGACCAACAATCGAATATTCTATTCCACGTTCAACAGCGATCTCGGCACGATCGCCGTTCCGGACGACCAACTGTTCGCCTTCCGCCACAGCGGCCGCTGGCTGGCGGACAACCCCGCGCTGGTTGCGGTCAATCTCGCGTCGCTGGGGATTTCCAATGCCTGGCTGCGTCTCGAGCGTGCCGGCTTCACGCTGACGGTGACGAACGCGCTGACGGTGCACCGGGACGGGCGGCTCGACCTCACCGAAGGGAGCGTGAACTGCGGGTCGCTTGTCGCGACGAACTTCGGCGTTCTGGCGTTGAGCCCCGGCCCCAATTCGAGTCCCAATCTGAACATTCGGGGGAATGCTTTGCTTTCGCACGACAGTTTCCTCTACGTCGCCTCGGGCCCCACCAACGGAAGCTCTCCCTATGGCGTCCACGCCACGATCGGCGGTTCGCTGTGGATCACCAACGCCGCGTGGGTGCTGCCGCAGTCGAACCCGACGAACGGCGGGAGCGTGAAGTTCACGGTCGGCTCGATGACGGTCGCGGCCAACAGCGGCTTCAACGCCAGCGCGCGCGGCTACGCACCTAAAGTCGGCAAGGGATATGGCCCCGGCGGCGGAGTTGTCAACGGCACCAGCAAGAGCGGCGGCGGCTACGGCGGGGCCGGCGGCAAGGGGATCAACACGGGGACCAGCGCCAGCGCGACCTACGGTGTGAAGGAGATGCCGCAGGCGCCCGGCAGCGCCGCCGGCGATACCACAGCCAATCAGGGCGGCGGCGGCGGCGGGCTCATCCGCATCGACACAGCCGGCGACGTGATCCTCAACGGCCTGCTCACGGCCAACGGACAGGGCGCCAACAACACTTACTACGCCGGCGGCGCGGGCGGCGGCATCTTCGTCACCTGCCGACGGTTCGGCGGCAACGGCAGCCTGAGCGCCACCGGCGGCAACGGCGGCACGCACAGCAGCCAGGGCGGCGGCGGCGGGGGCGGCGGGCGCATCGCGGTCTTGCGCCGGCGCGACCTGGCCAACTCCCTAACCCACCAGGAGACGGGCGGGGCGGCCTTCGGCGTCGGCACGGGCGGCGCCGCCGCGCCGGGACAGGGGGGCACCTGGCACTGGGGCTTCCTGCCGGCGGACGGCACCATGATTCTGGTTCGGTGACCGACCATACACCCCGTTTGAAAAGAACACGTAAGGTTGTGAGAAGAGTCAAAATCGGACACATTGGCTGGCTGGCCTGGGACGAAGGCCCGGAGTGCGAGACGGTCGCCTGGTGCGACAGCAACGCTGATCGTGTCCGCCAGGCAGCGGCGCGGCATCCAGGCGTGGCGGCTTACACGGACTACCGGGAAATGGTGCGCCATCCCGGACTGGATGCCGTGGTCATCGCCACCCCTAACTTCGTGCATGCCGAACAGGCCATTGCCTTTCTCGATGCGGGCAAGGATGTCTTCCTGGAAAAGCCGATGGGGATCAACGGCGCGGAGTGCGACGCCATTCTGCGCGCCGCGCAGCGCAGCGGCCGGACGTGCGTGATCGACTTCGAGATGCGGGCCTCGCTATTCGCGACGCGCGTGCGGGAACTGATCGCAGGCGGGACGCATGGCGACCTGCGGCGCATCGAGTTCATCCATCACCGTGGCGCCTGGCTCGACGAAGGCAACGGCCGCTGGCGGGTGCAGTCGGGGAAGAGCGGCGGGTTGTACTTCATGGAACCCATCCACGAGGTGGACATCTTCCGTTTCTTCGCCGGCGAAATCACGTCCGTGCAGAGCGTCGCCGCCCCATCCGTCCTCCCGCACTATGACTTCGAGGACAGCGTCTGCTCCCATTTCTTCTTTGCGAGCGGCGTGCTGGGAACGATTCTCACGTCCCACACCCACAGCGCCCAGACAGACGACCCGGCAAAATGGGGCGACATGGGCCACGACATGCAGATGATCTTCACCCTCAGCGGCGGTTCGATCGGGGTGGATTTCCTGCGTGCCCGGATCCTGATCAACCGCTACGAGCCCTACCCCGCCGGCTCGCGCGGCCTGCGGGTCGTTTTCGACCGCGTGGAGGATCATGCGGCGCAGGCCGGCGCGTTCCACCACGATATCACGCACATGCGGCGCGACTTCAGCCGCCGACTGGCACACGGCGAACCACCCATCCAGGACACCCTGGATGCCTGGAAGACCCACCGCGTCTGCCTGGCCGCCGAACAGTCGCTCCGCGATGATTTCCGGCGCGTTGATGTCGACTATACCCTCCCCGTTTGAAAGGAACCCCATGAACCCACGCACCTGTCTCGCCCTCTCCCTGCTGGCCGCAACCCTGACGGAAACGCGAGCCGATGATCTTTCCCCCGTCACGGTGCATGCGGTGCCGAAGCACGCGCCCGTGGTGCTGGTGCGGGCCGGCGCGCCCGCCGCGGTGATCGTGGCGGAGGCCAAACCGGCGCCGCTCCTGCGTGCCGCCCTGCAGGATCTCCAACTTCACATCGAGAAGGCGACGGGCGCCAAGCTCGCCATGGCCACAGCCCCGGTCGAGGGCCTGGCCTCGCTGATCGTCACCAACATCCCCGGGGACAAGGATCTTTTCCCAAAACCTGTCGGCCCCGAGGGGTTCGCTGTCAAGACCGGGCCGGGGCGCGTGACCTTGGCGGGGCAGGACGAACTCGGCACGGTCTGGGCCATCTACGACTTCCTCGAACGCGCCGTCGGCGTCCGCTGGTACTGGCCCGATGAGCGCAAAACCAATGAATGGATCGGCACCTATCTGCCCAGGAGCGATACGCTGACCATCGCGCCGGCCCACTGGAGCGACGCCCCGTTTTTCCGCAAGCGCTCGATCTACCCCTCCGGCGGCAGCAAGATCGGCACGGCGGACGTCGGGGGCCATCACCGCAGGCTGCGGGCCGCCCGTGACAGTTGGCCGATCGAACTGATCGTGCACGCCCCGCACAAGTGGGCCACCCTCTACCAGGACACCCGCCCCGAAATATTTCAATTGCGCGGCGACGGCCAGCGTGACTTCTCCATGCTCTGCTACGGCAATCCCGCCACGTTGAAGACCTATCTGGAGCAGATCGAACTCCAGCGCGCCCGGCCGGAGGACTATCCCTGGTCGAGTGGCCTGATAATTATGAAGGACAAGGCGGTCACGGTCTCGCCGGCCGACATTCCCGTGGCCTGCACCTGCACCGACTGCCAAGCGCTCTGGAACCCCGACGGCGGCCAATACGGCACGGCATCGAAAGTGCTCGGCACGTTCGTCTCCCGGCTCGCCCGGGAGGTGAAGACGCGGTGGCCCGACCTGACGGTCATCTTCCTGCCGTACAAGAACTACACCTATGCGCCCCAAGGCGTGACGTTTCCCGACAACGTCGAGATCCAGATCTGCGGCATGCCCGGCCTGGCGATGCACAAGGAACCGGAGGTCAACGCCGCCGAACAGGGAAACATCGACGCCTGGGCGCGCCTGACCGGCCGGCGCATCCAGAACTGGCACTACAGTTGTTGGCCCGAGGACCGCACCCAGGCCGCCTACCTCTTTCCCGGCGTGGTGTCCGCCCACTACCGCGCGAACCGCGACAAGACCGTCGGCAGCTTCATCAACGGCGAGCAAAACCACTGGCCGCGCCAGCACCTGAGTCTGTATGTGTGGCTGAAGACGCTGTGGAATCCCGATTTCGACGCCGACGCCGCGATCGAAGGTTTTGTCACCCGCATGTACGGCCCGGCGGCCGCGCCGATGCGCAAGCTCATCGCCATGCAGATCAAGGGCTGGGAGGAGAGCCGCTGGCCCAACGCCGCCTTTTCGCCCAAGACCATCTATGAGATCAGCTATCCGCGGGCCGACGTGCAGCGCATGGAGGGGCTGCTGGCCGAGGCCTTTGCGGCCGCCAAAGCCGACCCGCTGGTGACAAAGCGCCTGGAGTATGTCGCCGGTCCGCTCCGCGCGTTTTTCAAGCAGTCGGAGGAACACGCCAGCGGCACAGGCCTCAAGACCTTGCAGTTACTGCAGGCCGCGGAAGATCCTGTGGTGGACGGCAAGCTGGACGATCCGGCGTGGCAGGGGGTCGAGGCGCTGCCCTTCGTGATGGCCACGAAAAAGGATCAGCCGCAGCCGCAGTTCCCCACCACGGTGCAAGCCGTGTGGACGCGCCGGGGCGTGACTTTCGGGTTCCGCATGACCGAGCCGGAGCCGGAGAAGTTGATGCGGGACATCGGCGCCGCGACACGCGATGCGGCCCTGATCTGGTGGAACGACAACGTGGAACTCTTCCTGGATGTGACCGGCGAGCAGACCGACTACTATCAGATCATCGTCAACGCCAACGGCTCGATCGCCGACTTCCACGGCAAGGACGCCTCCTGGGACGGCGCGGGCCTCCGGACGGCTGTGTTTGTCGGCGCAGACTTCTGGAGCCTGGAGGTCTATGTTCCCTACGACGCCTTCCCTGAAGTCAAAGGCCCCGCCACAGGCGCGTCCTGGACCGGCAACTTCACCCGCCACCGGGTCACCCAGGCCGGGACGATCGGCGGTGGCGGACCCGCTTCGGTCCGCGAATACCAGCGCTTCAATACCCGCTACGCGGGACCCAGCAACGATCAGAATGCGTTCGGCCGTCTGCCGTTTATTGAACAGTAAGGAGCTCGGAATCATGCCGCGTCAGGTCGGCCGTGAATAAACGGGAAGAGGAGAAGCCATGCCGTTGTACGAGTCGAGGGAGTTTGCCGAGAACCGCGTTGAAGTGAAGCCCGAATGGCGCGAGGCTCTGGTCCTCGGGCCGGACAAGGTTGTGCAGTCCATCATCCGGCTGATTGCCGAACGGGCTGATCGCAAACGGCCGCTGCGCCTGGCCTTCGACGGCTGGTACAATGTCGACTGGTCGGCGATCACAGCCAGGCTCAGTCAGTCGGCGGCCGCCGGCGGCCTTAAGCTCGCCTTTTGCCCGATCGTCGAGAGCTTCAAGTCCCGCGACGAGATCGCCGCCTACAAGCGCACCTTTACCGAGACCGACGATCCGGGCTTCGGCATGGTCAACACCGGCGGGCACATCGCCGACCTGATGGACGCCGCCAAGGTCGCCAAACTCAAGGCCGATCTGGCTGCCTCCGTTGGCACGGATGCCGTGATCGTCTACGGCGCAGGTTCCGCCGTGCCCGTGCTGTGCGACGGCTTCGACCTGCGCTTCTATTTCGACAAAACCCGCCAGCCAATCCTCTGGGACATGTGGGGCGGCAAGCTCGTGCCCTTCGGTTGGGACGAGCCCCAGAAGGACTACGGCTGGAAGGACTACTACTACTGCGACTACTATCTGCTTGATCGGCAGAAGGACTTCCTGCTGCCGCGCATGGACTACTGGGTCGAGGGCATCGCCTTCGAAAGCCTCAAGATGCTCCCCCGCGCCGCCTATGATGGCGTCATGCAGACCCTGCTACAGTACCCGGTCAAAGAGGTGCCGATCTACCAGCCCGGTCCCTGGGGCGCCTATCGCTACAAGGACCTGGGCGGACAGTTCGACGTGCCTGGTCTGGAATGCAACGCCTGGAACGAACTGGCCGGCCCGGAGTTGAGCATGCTGGTCGATATCGGGCGCGAACAGATGCTCAACATGCCGACCATGAACCTGATGCAGTACGCCGACAAGTTCCTGGGCACGCACATCGCCGAGACCTATCCCGGCCTCTTCCCCATGGACGTGTGGCTCGACGACGGCTATTTTCCCA
>CAZQKI010000141.1:10031-12084 GCA_964592855.1 uncultured Lentisphaerales bacterium | reverse complement strand
GCCAATCGTCTGGGCGGCGTCGCGCAGTTCCAGACGGGGCACAGCTACGACAACATCATCAACCGCAATCCCGCCGAATTCGCGGCACACCCCGAATACTTCGCCTGGAGCGACGCGCCTGCCGTGACGCAGCCGGCGGCGCCCGACCCGGTCGACGCCCTGCTGGAGAATCCCGCAACGCCCGCGCCTCCGGCGGCGCCGACGAACCAGTCGCCCGCCGCGGCGCGAAGCCGCAACAAGTTCTGCTATTCGAATCCCGGCCTCCGGGCGCTCTGCCTGAAGGACCGCCTGGCTCTGCTGCAAGCCAATCGCCTGGCGCAGCCGTACGGTTTCATGGTCTCCATGGACCCCTCCGACGGAACAGGTTCCTGCGACTGCCCGGAATGCCTCAAGCTCGGGTCCACGACGGACCGCGTCGTTTCGCTGGCCAACCATGTGGCTCGTGGACTGCAGGAGGCCGAGCCGGGGGCGTGGGTCGGCATGTACGCCTATTCCTCGCACCGCGATCCGCCGGCCATTCCCATGGAGAAGAACATCCATGTGCAAGTGGCCATGGCGTTCAACAAAGGCGCGTTCAGCTACGAGGATCTGATCCGCCTCTGGGGCGCGAAGGCCGGATCGCTCGGCATCCGCGAATATTACGGCGTCGAGGCCTGGGACTTCGGCATGCCGGGCCGCATCCGCGGCGCGAACCCCGCCTACCATGCCAACTGGATACCCCGCTACCAGGCCGCCGGCGCCGTGTCGCTGAGCGCCGAAAGCAATGACAACTGGGGTCCGCAGGCGCTGGGTTTTTATACGGCGGCCCGCCTGCTGTGGGACCCGGGCGCCGATGTCCAGGCGGTCGGGGAGGAGTTTCTCCAGGCGGCTTTCGGCGCGCAGGCGGTCGTCCCCATGCGTCAGCTCTATGCCGACTTCGCCACACAAGCGCAGCTCTCCACGATCAGCCTGTCGCAGATGTACGATCTGGCCGATCAGGCGTTGAAGGCCGCCCCGGCCGCAGAGGCACAGGCGCGCATCGTCGACCTGATCGCCTATTTGAACTATGTGGTTCTGGTCACCCGCTTCGAAGCCTGCAGCGCCCACACGGAACCCTACTACGCGGCGCTTGAAAAGCTGATGAACTACGCCCACCGCATCCAGCCGCGGGGGATGGTCGCCGTCTACGCCCTGGCCCGGCGCCTCTGCAACGCCAACGTCAAGGGGAAGCGCGACGAGCTCTGGCTCTTCGGCGACAGCCCCGTCTGGCGGAAGGGCGAGCCCTATGCGGACGCCGAGGTGCTTGCGCTCGCGGAGGGCCTGCGGGCTGAATTGCGGAAGGCCGTCGCCGAACGTCCGCAGTACTCCGCCGATCTGCGGCCCGTCGCCGGGCTGCCAGGACCGCGGCATGCACCGGGCCGGACGGTCCCGTTCCGCCACCTGGCCCGCGCCGTGCTGCTCCCCCGCGCCGGCGGTTCTTTCCCGTTCCAACTGGGGCCGGGCGTGTCGGCGCGAATCGAGGCGGCGGCCGACGGCGGGATCATCGCCGACTTTGCGACCAAGCCCTCCGACACGCTGCTTACTAATGCCGTGACATTGACCGCCAACACACGCTATCGGCTGATTCTCCAGACCGGCAAGAACACGTCGACCGTCACGCTGCCGGAGGGACTCGCGGCGGCCTTCGAGGCTTCGCCGGAGCAGCCCCTGTGGCTCGATTCGGGCGCTATCTTCTACGTCTATGTTCCCGAGGGGACGACGGAACTCCGTTGTGTCGGCGATCCGCGGCTCTCGCTGCTCGATTCCGACAAGCAGCGCTATGACATCGGCGGCCCGACCGAACCTGGACGCGACTATGCGTCGGTCCCGGTGAAGGCGGGACAGGCCGGACACCTGTGGGCCGTCTGGAATCAGACCCGCGGCCGGATCGCCTTTCACAATGTCCCCGCCTGGGTCCAGATCGACCCCGACTGCGTGCTGCTCCCGGCCGACCTGCCAGAAGTCGGACGGATCGCCCAGTGACAGGCTTGAACACAGGAGTATCCCCATCATGACACCCCGCACTACATGTCAA
>CAZQKI010000141.1:3207-9931 GCA_964592855.1 uncultured Lentisphaerales bacterium | reverse complement strand
ACAGGAAAGACACGCCGGCTCGCCGGCTTCGCCCTGCTGCTGATGCTCCCGGTGATCGGGCGATCGGCAACCGAAGTGGTTCTGGTGGGACCATCGATCACGCTCGACGATGCGGTCTTCACCGGTTGCTTCCACGACGCCTTTGAGGGGCAGGTCGAGATGCAGGCCGACGGTACCTGGAAGAAGGGTAAGCAGGGGGTCTTCCGCACCAAGGGCGTTCTGTTCGGGTCCGACACGGTCTATGGCGCGATGTCATGCACCTTCACGCTGGATCCGGCGCCGGCCGGCCCCGTGACGCTCACGCTCAACGGCGTCGACGATCCGGCCGCCTGGAGCAATGCCCTTTCCGTCACGGTGAACGGCCAGGCGCTCGCCGGCACCGTCGCCTTTCCCGACAGCCGCGAAGCGGCCAACACCCGCTACCTGGTGGGTTGGAGCGACCGCTCGCTGACGATTCCGGCGGGGCTACTGAAAGCGGGCGCCAACACGTTGACGATCGCCAACACGCGCCCTGTCCGCACGTCCGACGCCTGGACCTTCACCATCGTCGACTTTGCCCGACTGACGTTTGCCGCAACCGTCCGCGCCACGGTCGCCGTCGACCACCATCCGATTTACTATTACGGCCTTGACCAGGGCCCCGAGGTGAATCTCTGGCCGGCCATCAACGTCGGCGACACTGTCACACTGATCGAGGGCGCGGAGATCCAGTACAAGTTCTTCGTGACCCTCCCCGATGCCCTGACGGCACAGCGCCGCGACACCAAAGCCGGACTCCCGTTGATCCTCGTCAACATCCTGGCCGACGCCGACATCGCCATCACCCCCCTCGGCAAGGAAACGGTTCCTCTGGTGGGACGGAAAACGCCCGAGGGCACCCTCTACCAGGCCGAGGTGGGACGCCTCATCTCCGGCGCCACGCCGCACGAGGGGCAGGGGATCAACGTCTTCCTCAAGGCCAACGGCAGCTTCAGCGGCAAGACGCTCCGCACCTGGTGCAGCATCGGCGGGACGAATCATCTGGCGCGGAGTTTCCCGCTCCAGGCGGCGTCGCTGCCACCCCTCAAGGACCGCGACAAGCTCGACATGCTCCTCAGCATCTGGGGCGGCGGCATTCCCGACGAACCGGACCGGGCCCGCGACTATATCGACATGATCGGCAAGGCCGGCTTCAACCACATGTTCACCGGCGCCGGCGCCCCGGCGAACGCGCTGCTCAAGGAGGCGGGATTCAAGGTCTATCCCCGCTTCGGCTGGTTCGGAGGCGGATACAAGGTCGCCGATGCGACCCAGCCCTGGGCGGCGATCGGTCCCGATGGCAAGCCATCCGACCGCGACCTCTGTCCGATCGCCATCCTCGACAATGGGGAGCACCCCGAGGCCGGTCGGTACTTCGCCCGGGCGCGCGAGGCGGCGAAATCGCCCGGGATCGACGGCCTCTGCGTCGACTACGAGTGCGGGGCGGTCTGGTGCTGGTGCGACCGGTGCATCCGCAAGTTCCAGGAGGAGACGGGCGAGACCGCCGCCGTCCGGGCCGACCTCGGACCCGAAGGCCGCCTGGGCAATCCCTTCCGCGAGGCCGGGCGGCGCCGCAACCGCGACCTCCTCGCCAAGCTGCGCGGCATCATGCGCGAGGTGAATCCCGACCTGCGCTACTTCTCCCTCGCCTCGGCCTCCGACATGCCCGCCTACTGGTGGGACGGGCGTGCCTCCGGCCGCTTCTCCATCCGCGAGATGGTCAAGTTCGCCGACGACATCGCCTGCAGCGGCTACTTTTACGAGATTCCCGGCGGACTCAAATCGGTGCGTCCACTGATCAACTTCGCCCGGCAGGCGGCGCTGGCTTCGGAGCGGGACGTGCGGGCGGGAATCCTCTCGCCCATCGGGACCACGGTCAACGAGAACCCCCGCTACCGCGGCGTCTTCATGAAACCCGACCTCACGCGTCTCGAAGTGCTGCTCACAGCGGCAGCCGGCGGCCGGCAGCTCTCCTTCTTCCGCGGCGACTGCTTCGACGGCGCCCATTACGTCGCCATCCGCCAGGCGGTCGACGAACTGCTGACGCTCCGTCCCTTCCTGCAAAGCGGTCTCGACCGCAGCACCGACCTCGATGTCCGCGTCGTCGACGTGCCGCCGCACAAGCTGGCGCTTTCCGTCTCGCACAATCTGATGTGGCGGACCGCCTGGCACCCCGACATCTGGTACCAGTACGATGCCATCCAGCTTCTGAAGGATGTCCTGGCCAAGGAGCGGCTGCTGCTGCTGTTCAACTACGCCGATGTTCCGCTGAAGCTGTCCGTCAAGGTCGGCGGGCTTTTCGATGCTTCGTTCCGCCTCACGGACTTCAAGACGGGGAAGGCGCTGGGTGCGTTCGAGCGTCTCCAACTGGAGTCGGGCGCCTTCACGCCGGAAGTGCCGGCCCGCGACGTGCTGATGGTGCGGATCGAGCCTGATACCGTGGCTGCGGGAGATGCGGAGTAGCGACATGACGACAAAAGAAGAACAGGCCGGCGCACGACCGGGGCTCAGGATGCTGGCGATCGGCGCGCATCCCGACGACTGCGAGGTCCGCGTCGGCGGCCTGGCCGCGCTGTTCCGGGAGCGGGGATGGAGCGTGACCTTCGCGTCGCTGACCAACGGGGACGCCGGCCACCACCGCCTGACACGCGAAGCGCTGGCCGTCCGCCGCCGCGCCGAAACCCGTGCCGTCGGCGAGCGATTCGGGATCGACTATGTCGTCATGGACAACCACGACGGCGAGTTGGAGGCAACCCTGGAAAACCGGCGGTGCGTCATCCGACTCATCCGCACCTGCCGTCCCGACCTGGTTCTGACCCACCGTCCGAATGACTACCACCCGGACCATCGCTACGCCTCGCTCTTGGTGCAGGATGCCGCCTTTATGGTCACGGTACCCCTCATCTGCGCGGACACGCCCGCCCTGCCGCGAAATCCGGTGTTCGCCTATTTCCCCGACGCCTTCACGAAGCCCGCCCCCTTCGCCCCGGCCGTGGCCGTCGACATCACCGGTGTCATGGATGCGAAACAGGCGATGCTCCATTGCCACGAGTCCCAGTTCTACGAATGGCTCCCGTTTCTGGCCGGCGAGTTGGCGGACGTTCCGGCGGACGAGACGGGACGGCGGCGATTTCTGTTTGATCGCTGGCGCCGCCTCAGCGATCCCGAGCCGTGGCGCGACCTGCTGATCCGCCTTTACGGCGAAGAACGAGGCCGGGCGGTCCGCTTTGCGGAGGCCCTTGAAGTCAGCGAATACGGTGCACCCCTCGACGATGCGACGAAACGATTGATCATCGGATGTTGAACGCATGAATGCCAAGCCGATCTCCTTACCGACCGTGACCGTAGCCACATCAGTCCCTGCGAACGGGGCCTGGGTGCGCTTTTCCCTCCCCGTGCCGCAAGGGCGTCTGCCGGTGCATGCGCCGCTGGCGCTCAAGTCCGCCGACGGCGCGGCCGTCAACCTTCAGACGCGTCCGCTGGCCTGCCGGGCCGATGGTTCGCCCCGCTGGCTCGACTGCCAGGCGCTGGTTCCCGGCGGGGGCGACTACCAACTGGTCGCGGGCGAAGCTCCGCTGCCACCCAACCCCGTCTGTGTGCGCGAATGCGAGGGTGGCATTGAGCTGGACAACGGCCTGGTCGCCGTCACCCTGACGTCCTCCGGACCAAGCCCGATTGCCGCCATCCGGGCCTGGGGCAGGACCGTCAGCGTTCCCGAAACCCCTTTTGAAGCCTGGGTGGAATCGGCCGGTTCTTCGGGCCTCTTCACCTCGGCCTGCGACGACGCGCGTTGTTTGACGCTGCGGCAGCACGGGCCGGTGCGGGCCGTGGCCGAAGTGACCGGCCGGCACGTTTCGGCAGCGGGTGGAAGCACCATGGGCTACCGCCTGCAGGTCATCGTCACCGCCGGTCAGGCGGCGATCGACCTCCGCTACGCCTTCCGGCACGAAGATCCCGGCATTTTGCAGCACACGGTGCGGCAGATCGCGCTCCGGATGCGCTGGCAAACGCCGGCCGGCGATGTCCGTCATCAGGTCCATCAGTCGCGGTACGGACTGACCTCCGTCTCGCGCGACATCGTCACAGCGTCGCCGGTCGAGATCCGTGCCGATGTCGACCCGCCCCGTATCCACGTGCACAATCTCGACTGCCTCGGCGATCCGCAGGACTATCCCGCCTACATGAATCCACCGCTCAACGACACGCAGCCGTTCACGGGGCTGGAGACAGTCGGCGGCTGGGTGACGGTCTGGGTCGAAGACTTCAGGGAGCTGTGTCCGACGGGACTGGCTACCGACGCCGACACGTTGCGTCTCGACATCTGGCCCCTCTGGGCTGGCGACCTGCGGGTCCCCCAGGGCCGCTCGCGCGAAGTGGCGCTGCATCTGCTTTTTACGCAGGAGTCTCCACCCGGCGCCCGCGCCGTGGCCGCGCGGGTGCAGGCGATCACCGACGACGGCAAGGCCACCTTGCCGGTCTCCTGGTACACCGAAAGCCGCGAGCTGCATGCCGAGACGCTGTTGCCGTACGGTGCGGCGGGCGACGCCCGGCGGTTCGACCGCTACCTCTCGCACCTCGCGACCATTCCCACCGTCGTCGGCCTGTGGGATCTGGGCGACACCCCCGATCCGGGCTATGGACGGACCTACGCCGGTGTGGGGCGGCTCCGGCGGCTGACGCCGGAAGATCCGCCCTACTATCAGGCCGGCGCGCATCTGGCGCCGGCGGAGTGGTGGCAGCCCGGCAAGTTCGAGCCGGTCTGGACCAACAACGAATACGATCTGATCCTGGCCCTAGGTCGCGAGGTGCTTCGCGGCAACCGGTCGCCCGAACTGCGCCAGCGCCTCCGCTGGTTCGCCCGTCACGCCATCGAGGTTGATTTCATCCGGCATTCCGACGATCCGTCGCAGCATCACGGCTCGCCCGCCCACAGCGCCCGGCACAACCAGGCCGGCTCCTATCCGAGCCATCTCTGGTGCGAAGGGCTTCTGGTTTACTACTGCATCAGCGGCGACGACGACGCGTTCGAGACCGCCGTTGCGGTCGGCGATTCCATCCTGCACACCTTTGGCGATCCCGAGCGCCGCCGCAAGCTCTGGAGCTTCAGCCGCGAGCTGGGCTGGGCGCTCCTCTACCTGGCCAACTTGGCCGACCTCTCGGGCGAGCGGCGTTTTCTCAACTGCGCCGTAGAACAGGCCGACGCGCTCATCCAGGAGCCAATCACCGATGAGCTGGCGCGGAACATGACGGTCTACGCCTTCGGCTATGCCAGCATCGCGATGGGGATCGAGGCGCTCTGGCGGATCAACGGCGATCCCCGGCTGGCGGAGTGGCTGATGCGAACGGCCGAGGCCGTGGCCCATCAAGCGGCCGGTAGCGCCAGCCCCGAGTCGGCGATGGTCCTCAACTACTTCAACGCCGCGCTGGCGGTGCAGCCGGATGAACGGATGATGCAGGCGGGGATGCGCGTTGTCGATAGTCTGGTCGATTCGAAGAGCTGGTACGATCCTCAACTCTTCGCCAAGCCCGTGGCGATGACCTACCGCGGTCTGTCGCGGTTTGCCAAGTATGCGGTGGATAAAGAACGTGATTAAAAAAAATAAAGCAGGAATGCGGGTTCATGTCGGCAGTGGATTCCGCAGATTGGCTGTTGTGCTCGGATGCGGCCTGGCGTTCGCCACGGTCGCCAACGCCGCGACGCTCACCCTTGACTACAACGGGTTCAATCCGGGGGTCAATGTCCTCGTATGCAACAGCGCCTTGACCGTACTGACCAATCATCCGGCTGCGGTCGCCGGCAACAGTGAGACGGTGTTCACATTTAACCTCGCGTCGGCAGGCAACTACATCATCGATCTGTGGGGTGGCGCATGCACGAACCGCGCTACGCACCGGATTCAATTCGTATTCGACGGCACCGATATCGACAGTCTGGTCAACGGAGCCAACATGTTGATTGGATTTACGCCCAACACAACCACCCTTACGCTCAACACCGTTCCGGTTTACATCGATCCTAACGGGTTCAATCCCCCCGACGACAGCCCTGATGGCTACATCGTGCAAATTGAACACGGCTCAAGCGGTCGCACCACACTCGGCGATTTCAGCACATTCGCCAACGGCGGACGGGCCGGCACCGTGATCAACGGCGGCTTTCGCTACATGATCCACTATGTCGACGACAGGGATAGCCTGGGTCAGCAGTTCATCATCAACAATGGTCTGGTTGCGAGCGAGGTTGGCCTTCTCGATGAAGGGACGACGACCGACGCCTTTGGCGATGAAGCCGGCGACACGCATCAGCTTGTCCGCCTGAACCCGACCACGATCAACGTCAATCTGAACGGGCTGTCGCACGGTGTGGTACTGGGCGACGCCGACACCTATCCCATCGACAACCTGCCGGCTGCGTTCAACGGCTCGGCGGAGGTGCTGATCCACACCGACTTCGGACATACCGGCTACAAGTTCAACTACACCATTCGCTTGGCAAAGATCAGTTTCGATGTCAACGCTTCGGGAGACATCATCGAGTTGAATGATCACCGTGCGACGGCGGTCGGCAGCACGATCACGTTCAATACGGCCGAGGTCGAGATCGATGTGGCGCCCAGTACGGTCTTCTCCGTGCTGACCAAGTCTTCGCCCGCAAACTCGAACACCACGGGAATCACTGGCAATCTGACGGGCGACCAGGTGTTGA
>CAZQKI010000141.1:0-3107 GCA_964592855.1 uncultured Lentisphaerales bacterium | reverse complement strand
CAGGAGGAAATGGAGCCGGCGGTCCTCCGCCGTAGCGAATCGGAAGCCGGGCAAGCGGTTTTTGTCCTCCTCGTCGTTGTCACTTTCTCTTACACCTACTCGTACACTCAAATCGGTGTACCTCTGTCGCGATCATCGTCCCGATCTTTGTCGATTCCCATCCTTGTCCCGATCTTCGTCTCGATCCGCGTCGACTAAGTTGTGGATTAAGTGTAACCGACTAAGTGTGAGACGAAGTGTCGCTTAGCGCCGCTTTAGGCACCTTATCAAAACACCTATTCACTGAGTGGACCTGGAATCCGTGGACCTGGAATCCGTGGAATCCGTTGACGCTGTGACGGCATTGGCTCTATTATCCTTTTCTGCTCATACACTTCAGCGCACGTTCACCTTACTAAGCGTCGCATTGTAGTCCTTACACGGAGCATCTGAAAAATCCTGTAAATCCTGTCAAAGACAATTCCGAGACGCTTAGTATGTCATCAGCCTTCGAATACCCCGCCAATCTCCCCGTCCGGGTGGTGCTGCCCGATATCGGGCGGTGTTTGGATGCGAACCGGCCGGTGATCCTGCAGGCGCCGCCGGGGACAGGCAAGACGCTGCTGGTCGCCCCTTCGCTGCTGGATGCCGCCTGGCTCAAGGGGCGCCGCATTCTGCTCCTGGAGCCCCGCCGGCTCGCCGCCCGCGCGGCGGCGCGCTACATGGCCCGCCTGCTCGGCGAGGAGGTCGGCGGGCGGGTGGGGTATCAGGTCCGGCTGGAACGCAAGATCAGCGCCGCGACGCGGATCGAGATCCTCACCGAAGGTCTCCTGGTCCAGCGACTGCTCAATGATCCCGAACTGGCCGACACCGGCCTGATCATCTTCGATGAATTCCATGAACGGAACCTCGCGGCCGATTTGAGCCTGGCGTTGACCCTCGACATGCGCACCATTCTGCGCCCTGATCTCCGCATTGTCGTCATGTCGGCGACGCTGGATGCCGCCCCCATTGCGCAGCATCTGGGCGATGACGCCGCCGTCATCACGGCGTCGGCGCGCTCGTGGCCGATCGAGACCCGCCACCTGGCGCGTCCGCCGGGGACGGTGCCGATTCCCCACCAGATGGCGCAGGCGGTGGCGCGTTCGCTTCAGGACGATGCCGGCGGCATTCTGGCCTTCCTGCCGGGCGAAGGCGAGATCCGCCGTACCGCGAGCCTGCTGCGGGAGATGCGCCTCCCGGCCGGCGTTGAACTCCATCCGCTCTACGGTGCGCTGCCGCGCCAGGCGCAGGATGCGGCCGTCGAGCCGGCCTTGCCGGGAAGGCGCAAAGTCGTCCTCGCCACCTCGATCGCCGAGTCGAGTCTGACGATTCAGGACATCCGTGTCGTCATCGACTGCGGCTGGATGCGCGTCCCCCGCTTTTCGACGCGCAACGGCATGTCGCGGCTGGAGACGCTGCGGATCACGCGTGACCGGGCCGATCAGCGCCGCGGCCGCGCCGGACGCGTGGCCCCGGGGATTTGCTACCGGCTCTGGGACGAAGCGACGGACCGTCAGCTCGCGCCGCAGTCCCTGCCGGAGATCCTCGATGCCGATTTGGCGCCGCTGCGGCTGCAGTGCGCCGACTGGGGCTGTGTGGAGCGGGACGCGCTGCCCTGGCTGACGGCGCCGCCCGATGCCGCCTGGCGTCTGGCCACTGAACTGCTGCAGGAACTGGAGGCGCTCGACGACGAGGGGCGTCTGACGCCGCGCGGCCGCCAATTGGCGCGCGTGCCGGTCCATCCGCGTTTGGCGCACATGATTCAATGCGGCGCCGAGGCGGGCTGTCCGCGGCAGGCCTGTCGGATGGCGGCGGCCATTGAAGAGGCGTCCGGCGAGTCGTCGCTCCGTCAGGAGTGCGATGCACGGCGGCTGCTGGATCGTCTGGGCGGCGCGGGCGATGCACAGCCAGGGGACGATTGGGCGCGCCGGGTGCATCTGCTCGCCAATCAGTGGGGGCGGCGCTTTCCGGCGCAGGACCGGACGACCGTGGATGCCGGGCGGTTGTTGGCGTGGGCCTTCCCCGACCGGGTCGCGCAGCGGCGGGATGCGGTCGGCCAATTCCGGATGGTGAACGGCCATGGTGCCGTGCTGGACACCGGCGAGGCGTTGGCGGGCGAGGCGTGGCTGGCCATCGCCGAACTGCAGGACAGCGGTTCCGACGGGCGGATCCGGCTGGCGGCGCCGGTGAGGCTCGAGGATGTCGAAGCGGATTTCGCCGCGCTGGTGCGCCTGGAAGATGTCGTTCAGTGGGATCGACGGGAGGATCGCGTGGCGGCGTGGCGGCGGCGGCGGCTGGGGGCGCTGGTGATCGGCGAAGGCTATTTGCGCGATGCGCCGCCGGAGCTGCTCGTCCAGGCCTTGGTCGAGGGGATCCGGCTCAAGGGGGTCGCGAATCTGGGGTGGACGGATGTCGCCCGCAACCTGCAGGCGCGTATGCTGTTTCTGCGGCGCGTGCGTCCCGAGGACGAATGGCCCGATGTCACGGACGCGGCGCTGGAGGAGAAGCTGATCGATTGGCTGGGCGGCTGGCTGGCCGGATGCACACGCTGGGAGCAAATCCGGAAGCTGGATTTGTGCGGCCCGCTGGCCGTGACTGCGGGCCATCGGCAGCGTCAACTGGATGAGTACGCGCCCACGCATTGGACGCTGCCATCAGGGGGACGGGCTTCGATCCGCTACGATCAAGGCGAGCAGCCCGTATTGTCGGCACGCCTGCAGGAGCTTTTCGGCGTGACGGATACTCCTCGGGTGGCCGGGGGTCGCGTGGGCGTGGTGATCCATCTGCTTTCACCGGCGCGGCGTCCGATTGCGATCACCGGCGACTTGGCCAGTTTCTGGAAGAACGGCTATCCGCTGGTGCGCAAGGAGTATCGCGGGCGCTATCCCAAGCATGCCTGGCCGGAGATGCCGGCGAAGCCGTGAGCAGTTGGCAGTTGGCAGTTGGCAGTGCGGGAGTGTGGGAGTTTGGGAGTGTGGGAGTTTGGGAGTGTGGGAGTGTGGGAGTTTGGGAGTTTGGGAGTTTGTGGGTGTCAGCGTTCAGTGAGGCCTCTGCCCCGGCTGCGCCGGGGCAGTTGGATCGAGTAG
>CAZQKI010000140.1:0-12237 GCA_964592855.1 uncultured Lentisphaerales bacterium | reverse complement strand
TGACGAGTTCACGCCCATGCTGGGCACACTAGGACGGTCCTCCGGGCCGTCCAGGCAGGTGCGCAGGGACAGGACGGCGCGGGAGCACCGTCCTACTTCGGACCGCGCCGCTTGGCAGCCAGAAGGGCGCATTTATCCGTCTCGCGACAAAGGTGATCTGGACTCGGCGGTCCTCCGCCGCAGAGAAATAAAGGGTCGGGGCGACTTGCTTTTTCGCCTACCGCCTGGGACGGCGGGGTCCTGTGCGGCTTCAGACGCTGAGTCGGGAGTGCGATGAAGGGAGCCGTGGCACCCTCGTCCTCGTCGTCGTCCTCGTACTCGATTCGATATTTCGAGGACGAGGACGATGCGGCAGGTCTCCTACTCGATCCAACTGGCCCGGCTTTGCCGAGCCCGCGGCCTCACTGAACCCTGAACCCTTGCTACTCTAAGCATCAACTCAATTGACGCGTTCATGAGCCCTTTCCGCCCTTTCTGAACCCCTTTCTGAACCGCAATTCGGGTTTGAGTATCAGGGCGATTGACTCTATACTGTCGCTTTCGTTTGGGCATGGTTAGGCAGAACTATCATGAAAATTGCTGTCGGTTGCGATCATGGCGGATTCCCCGTCAAGGCGGTGGTTGTTGACGTGTTGCGCGCGCACGGGGCGGACATCGAGGACCTGGGCTGCTTCGACACGAAATCGGTCGACTATCCCGACTACGCACGCGACGTCAGCGCGCGCGTTGTCGACGGCCGTGCCGAACGCGGCGTCCTGATCTGCACGACGGGAACGGGCATGGCCATCGCCGCCAACCGCTTTGCCGGCGTCCGTGCGGCCGTCTGCGACACCGTCGCTCGCGCCAAGCAGGGACGGACCCACAACGACGTCAACGTCCTCGTGCTGTCGGGGGGCTGCATCACCCCCGCCGAGGCCGCCGCGATCACCACGACCTGGCTGGAGACGGCCTACGTGGGCAACCTTTGCGGCAATGAACGCCATGCGCGCCGGTTGGCGCAGATTGAGGTCGCCGGCCGCCTGAGCGAATTCGCCACCCTCGGCCACGCCGACCCCGAGATCCACGCCGCGATTGTCGCGCACATTGAGCAGGAGGACAGCACGATCAACCTGATCGCCTCGGAAAACTACGTCTCGCGCGCCATCCGCGAAGCCCAGGGGAGCGTCCTCACCAACAAGTACGCCGAAGGCTACCCCGGCAAGCGCTGGTATGGCGGCTGCAACCCCGTCGACACGGTTGAACGCCTGGCCATTGAACGCGCCAAACAGCTCTTCGGCGCCGAGCACTCCAACGTCCAGCCCCACTGCGGCAGCTCCGCCAACATGGCCGTCTACTTCGCCATGCTCCAGCCCGGCGACACCATCCTCGCCATGAGCCTCGACCAGGGCGGGCACCTGACACACGGCAGCCCCGTGAACTTCTCCGGCCGCCTCTTCAAGATCGAGGCCTACAAGGTCTCCCCCGCCACCGAGCAGCTCGACTACGATGCCATCGAAGCCCAGGCCATGGCCTGCAAGCCCAAGCTGATCGTCGCCGGCGCAAGCGCCTATTCGCGCACGCTGGACTTCCCCCGGTTCCGCGCGATTGCCGACCGCTGCGGCGCCCTGCTGATGGTCGACATGGCACACATCGCCGGCCTCGTCGCGGGCGGCGCGCACCCTAGCCCGGTCCCCTACTCTGACTTCGTGACCAGCACCACCCACAAGACCCTGCGGGGACCGCGCAGCGGCCTCATCCTCTGCAGGCAGCAATATGCCCAGGCCATCGACAAGACCGTCTTCCCCGGGCTCCAGGGTGGACCGCTCGAACATACGACCGCCGCCAAGGCCGTCTGCTTCAAGGAGGCGATGGATCCCGCCTTTGCCGCTTACGCCGCACAGATCGTCCGCAACGCCAAGACCCTGGCCAAAACGCTGGCGGACGCCAGCTTCAAGATCGTCTCGGGCGGAACCGACAACCATCTGATGCTGGTCAACGTCGCCGCCGCCGGCCTGACCGGCAAGGAGGGATCCGCGGCGCTGGACAACGCCGGAATCATCGCGAACAAGAACACGATTCCCTTCGACACCAAGAGCCCCTTCGTCACGTCGGGCATCCGGCTCGGCACGGCCTCGGTCACCACGCGCGGCATGGGCGAAGCCGAGATGGCGAAGATCGGCAACTGGATCGCGAGTATCCTTCGCGACGTCGGCAACGTCGACCTGCAAACCGCCATCCGCCAGGAAGTCACCGCCCTCACCCGCGGCTTCCCGGTTCCCTAAGGACGGGGTCATGAGCAACACACGCCTCTGGTACCGGGCTCCGGCCACCGCCTTTCAGGAGGCGCTGCCCGTCGGCACGGGACGCCTCGCCGCCATGGTGATGGGCGGGATGCGGCGCGAGCGCCTGGCCCTGAACCACGAATGGCTCTGGCGGGGCAATCACCGCAAGCGCGATGTCGAGCCGGGCGTGCAGCACCTCAAGGCCGTCCGCCAGCTGCTCGCCGAAGAACGGTGGGAAGAGGCCGCCCAGCTCGCCAACGACGCTTTCGGCGGCGGAGGCGGCATCAGCGGCAAACCCACGCGGGTCGACCCCTACTCGCCCGCCGGCGACCTCTATTTCGAATTCAACAACAACTCGGTCGTCTCCTATGCGCGTGAACTCGACCTCGCCACCGCCCAGGTCGATGTCACGGTGAAGCTCCTGCGAGCCGGAGACATCCGCCGCGAAACGATCGCCCACCTGACGGAAGACCGCATCCTCACCCGCATCACCCAGAGTCGCACGCGCTTCGACATCGCCGTCTGGCTCGACCGCATCGTCGATCCCAAGTGCCGCCTCCGCTTTAAGACGGCAGCGGCCGGGTGCATTCTGGACGGCCGGTTCGAGAGCGGACTGGGCTTCCGCGTCCAGGCCGCCATCCGCACCGACGGCGAAACGGCCATCGACCGCGGACGCCTCGTCATCCGCAATGCCGGCGAGCTCATCATCGCGGTCAACATCGGCGTGGGCACCCGCGGACACACCGCCGCCGAGGAGTGCGGCGCCCTCGCCGTTCCCGCCGGAACCTGGGAGGAACTGCTCGCCTCGCACCGCGCCGAGCATCGGCGCCACTTCGGCGGGCTCTCGCTCGAACTGCCCCTGGCGGAGCCCGACCTCCCCACCGACAAACGGATCCAGGCTTATCGCGAAGGGGCGAGCGATCCCGCATTTCCCCTGCTCTACTTCAACTACGGACGCTACCTGCTCACCGCCGCCTGCGCCCGTGCCGAGCAACCGCCGAACCTGCAGGGCAAATGGAACGAAGAGCTTGATCCGCCGTGGCAATGCGACCTGCACCACGACGTCAATCTGCAGATGTGCTACTGGCCGGCCGAGGCCGGCCACCTGCAAGCCTACACCGATGCCCTCTTCATCCACGTCGAGACCTTCATGCCCCACGCCCGGCGCGCGGCGAAGAAGCTCTACGGCTGCCGCGGCGTCCTCTTCCCGATACAAACCGATCCGTGGGGACGCGCCACGCCCGAATCCTACGGCTGGGCGGTGTGGATCGGCGCCGCGGCCTGGCTGGCCCAGCATTTCTGGCTGCACTGGGAATTCAGCCAGGACCGTGAGTTCCTCGCGAAGCGCGCCTACCCCTTCTTCAAGGAGGTCGCCGCCTTCTACGAGGACTACGTCAGCAAGGACGCCAACGGCGCCTTGCAGATCGCCCCGTCGCAATCCCCGGAGAACCGCTTCGAAGGGTCGGGATCGCGCTTCCCCGTTTCGATCGGCGTCAACGCCGCGATGGATCTTGAACTGGCGCATGACGCCCTCCGCTTCGCCCGCGAGGCCAGCCGGATTCTCGACCTGGACCTCGACAAGCGGGCGCGCTGGATCGCGCTGGGCGAGCGGCTCCCCGACCTCAAGATCGGCCCCGACGGCCGTCTGCTGGAGTGGGACCGCCCCTTTGCCGAAGTCGAACCGGGGCATCGCCACCTCTCCCATCTCTACGCCCTCTATCCCGGCGACCAGATCACTCCCGAGACGCCCGCCCTCTGGGCGGCGGCGCGGCAGTCGCTGGAATACCGGCTGACACACTTGGGCGGACACACCGGCTGGAGCCGGGCCTGGACCGCCTGCTGCTTTGCTCGGCTGGGCGATGGCGACCGGACGATGCAGCATTTGCACGCCTTGATCGCCGATTTTGCGACCACCTCTTTGCTCGATCTCCATCCCCCCGCCATCTTCCAGATCGACGGCAATCTCGGCGGCACCGCCGCCGTGCTGGAGATGCTGATCCAGAGCTATCATGACGAACTGCATCTGCTCCCCGCCCTTCCCGGCGCCTGGCCGGAGGGCAAGGTCTCCGGACTGCGCGCGCGTGGCGGCTTCGAGGTGGCGATGAAGTGGAAGGATGGCCAATTGACCGAGGCGACCATCCTTGCGACCGTCGCGCATCGCTGCACACTCCGCAACGCCGCCAGCCATTGGCGCATCACCAACGACCAGAACCACCCCGTCACGGTACAACGAAGCGAAACCGGCCGCCTCTCCTTCGATGCGGAGGCCGGAAAGCGCTACAGTCTGAGATCGTGAAACGTGATGCGTGATGCGTGAAACGTGATGCGTGATGCGTGAAACGTGATGCGTGAAACGTGCCGACACATGTACGAATGCGGGCAGACGTTCGCGGCAAGGGAAGAACTGGACCCCGCCGTCCTCGGCGGTGGTGAATGAAGGTGTCGTTCCGGCTTCATATTCGCAACGGCGGAGGACCGCCGGGTCCAAAGCATCCTGTTGCGCAGCAAGGCAAGTTACTTCTGGAAGATTATTTCTTTGGCGCAAGCTTTGTCTTGAGCTTTGTCGACTGTCCCATTCGCATGAAGTCCGCTTGCGCCGATTCGGAGATCGGCGCTACAGGCTGGCAGTCCCAACTTGAAGTCCCTTGTGCGAAGCACGTCAATACTCGTTGTCTTGAACTCGTACGACCGAGGCAACGGAGCACAGATGCGCCCGAATCGCTGAAAGGGGCCATCGATTTGTTTCAACATCGCCCTTGAAACTCCACGCTTCTTTGCCTAACGTCGGGGGTGACGGGGCGCATTCTGCGCCAATGAAGTTGACTCAATCGCCGTGCTGATTTCAAAATGAAGCGATCGATACCAATAGTGGCTCTCCTTGTTGGGGTGGTTATTGGGGTCATACTCCACGTTCCTCTTCGATCCTTGCTCGATGGCACATACATAATCCGGGACTTCCAAGATGCCCCCATACCGCGTGGGTTTCTGATCCGTCCGTCGGATGCCAGTTTCATCGTTGTCAACCTGAAGCAAGCCTGTCACTGGGACGTGACAAGTGCAGACGCCGTGTTCGCCGACTCAGACAATTACTACGTCATCTCCGCCAAGGATGCCGCTTACTGGTCTGATTCCGCGCGATGGTCTCATATTGCCCGTATGCGGGGGTACTGCGTGAATGGACGGACCGGATGTCTTCGCCGCGGGGGCGACTGGGAGAACGCGGGATTCCTTTTGATGTCGCTGACCGACCTGCGCGAGAAGTACCCCCTGGGAACCCCGCGCAAAAAAGTTACGGATCAGATCGGATGGGGGTACGATGTGAATTCGAACTCCAATCAGGCGTCTCATGCCTATTTTCTCCAGAAGGAAGGCGAATGCGTCATCTGGTTCGAGGACGATAAACTTAAATCCATCGAAAAGGCAAACTGGAGCCGCTTATAGGCGACGAGAGATTGAAGCCAACTCAAAAACGGGGCTCGCTAAGGCCTCATCGGCAGACGCACTCCAGATCAAGTCGTTATCGGTTCTGCGGTTTGTTCGGAAACTCGGCTCGCTGCCTGAAAGTGACATCGAGGAGATTGTTCTTGCCGCAGAGATGCTGATTGAAGGATAGTGTGAGACTTAGGACGGGGCAAATGCTTTGCTTTTTTTGGAGCTTTGTGATGACGACGGACGAGATGGAATCTTTCTTGCGTGTTACCGGTTGAACACCCCAGCCATCTATGGAACGCTTGTCCAACATTTCACGCGTTGGATTGTTCAGCCACAATGGGGTTCTGGAACAGGAGAAGATGGTGCGCTGACCGAGTTCCTTACCAAATGGGATAGAACGCCGGGATATAACATTCATGCCGATCTGCGCAAACAATTTGATAAGTTCTTGCGCCAAAAGAAACATGCTGGCGGGGTGGTTTAACACGATGTTGACGCGGACAACGTAGCTTAGCGGGCGTATGGGAGAATTTTCTATGGGGTTGCCGATAGAATACAACGACGCGTGGGAGTCGATTCCGCTGGAGTTCGCAGACGACTTCATCGCCTTCCTTGATCGAACGCTGCAGCCAGCGCACCCCTTGAGGGATTTCAAGCTGTTCGCCGTCGCTGATTGACTTTTTTTTGTAACGCATCCCATGAGGCCCGTGTATACTTTAGGCATGAAGCTTGCATTGTTTTTGCCATTTGTATTTCTGCTCGTGCTGATCATTGGCGGCGGGGCGCCCAAAGAGGAATTGCGCGCGTCCAGAAGGCAGACTGCCGAACTCGCGTCCAAACTCGCGGCACGTTCGACGCCCCCATCCGCTCCCTGTCGCACGGCATGCGGAAGCGCGTGCGGACGGTTTCGCAGGGTTCCAGCATCGAAACCGAGTGCCTGCGTTTTTCATGATCACGTTTTTTCACACGGAATGCACCAAACACCGACAACGCTTCGACAGGAAGAATTCGAGCCATGAAGACACAAGAAAGCCTCGTTCACAATTTCAATGCGTTTGCCAAGAATGTGTTCTCGCAGTTCGGGGAAGATGGGATTATTGAAGAGATTCTTTCAAGAATACACAACTCCGCCACCTTTGACAGCGGCTATTGTGTTGAATTTGGTGCGTGGGATGGAAAGCATCTCTCGAACACGTACAACCTGATAGCCAACCGAAATTATCATGCGGTGCTGATCGAGGCCGATCAAAAGAAATTCAAGGCTCTGTGCAAGAATATGCCGCAGACATCGGTGACAACCATCCATGCACTTGTCACGTGTGAGGGCGAGACAACGCTTGACTGCCTGCTGGCGCGTTCGGAAGCGCCTATCGATTTCGACATTCTATCAATTGACATCGACGGGAACGATTATCATGTACTCAAGTCGCTGCGGAAATATCATCCCAAACTAATCTGCATAGAATTCAATCCGACCATTCCAAACGACGTTGTTTATATTCAGCCGCAGGACTTTCATATCAAGCGCGGTTCCGGCGCGGGCGCCATCGCTTCGCTCGCATCAACCATGGGGTACGCCGTTGTCGCCTCGACGCTGTGCAACCTTTTTCTCGTTGACCGTGCTTTAATCTCAAAGATCGGTTTGCACCGCGAACCCATTCTCAATGAAGTCAGGGACGATAGTGGAGCCAAAATCTACGTTTTCTGCGGGTACGATGGAAGGATTCTCATGAGCCGCCCCCTCCGTATGCCATGGCATGGTCTGGTTGTTTCGGAAGGAGACATTCAAGCACTCCCTTCACTCTTGAGAAGATTTCCGGCTGAATACAATTTTCTGCAAAGAATAGGCTATTGCCTAGTCCGCCTGATTCGGCAGCCACGCGATTTAATTGATCGCATCAAAACGCGCTTTTGCCGGTAATCCGCCAACCGCACATGCTGGCGCTTGGTCTTGCGCACTGACCATGCGCTTGATCGTGGCACACTTTACTGTTTCCTGATTTCCCGAGTTCCAGATTTAATACGTCCAAACAGAAGCAAACCCGCCGCCCGCGGAGCGGGAATGAACGACCGGGGTAACTTTGTCCGCAGATTTCGCAGATGACCGCAGATTACACCAGCATCTGCGAAAATCTGCGAAATCTGTGGACAACAACTTGAAGTTATCGGTTTGCTTCATGCGCACCCATCGCGCACCCATCTCACTGACCCCTTACTATTCTGAAATTTATTTTGTAACGCATCCCATGAGGCCCGTGTATACTTCATACATGAAGCTTGCATTGTTTTTGCCTTTTGTATTTCTGCTCGGATTGATTATTGGCGGCTGGGCGCCCAAAGAGGAATTGCGCGCGTCCAGAAAGCAGATCGCCGAACTCGCGGCCAAACTCGCGGCACGGGACAATGGCTCGCGGATGGATATGTTCACGCGCATCGCGATGATCCCGGACCGGGCGCAGCCGAAACCGCCACCCCATACGCGATCCGGTCCCCACGCCGACCGCGACGTGTTGCCGGAAGCCGACACGAACGCGGTCGCGTCCAACGCGACCAGCAACGCGGCGCCTATCCAGCCCCGCCACCGCCGGCAACAGGGCTCCGACCGGGCGCCTCGTCCGGAAGATCTGCGGACGCGCATCGACGAGGCCAAGGAACTCTGGATCACGCGCGTCGAGGTCGCCCGCGCCCAATGGATCGACCGCCTCAAACTTTCGCAGGACCAGACCGCGCAGTTCGACGAAGCGATTTTAAGCATGAATGCCCAGCTTCAAGCCACCTTGCAGATCCTGTCCGACGAATTGGCTGCGAGCGATACGCTGACCCCGGAAACCGGCATCCGCACGTTCAACGAAATGACCTCAATTCTGGTCGCGACTTACGACCGTATCGGTTCCGTCCTGCCGGAAGGAGAGGAGGGGCAGACCGGCACACTGGAGCTGACCGACTTCATCGACCCGGCCATCACCGAGCCGCTGATTTCCGTGCAGGACAAACTTCGGAACCTGCCCCGCCCGCAAGGATCCGCAATGAGGCTGGGCCGTTGAACGGGCCGAAACAAATCTGGCGGGTCGCCTGCTACGAGTGGTTCGATGCCCTGCGCAGCCGACGCGCACTGGTGGTGCTGTTGCTCTACATGACGGCCGCCGTCTGCAACATGTACTGGTCGATCAATCTGCTTCGCAAGATGGAGCGTGAACTCGTCGCCATGTTCCAGCTCCCTCCGTCGGAGCACGCAGGGGTGATCTCCACCACGCTTTGGAAATCGAAGCCGTTCCAGCGCATCATGAAGAACATGACCCAGAACGATCTCGTGTTGCAGGACATCACCGGCAAGCACCCCGTGGAGCTCATCTACGCGTGGTTCGCCTTCTTCTATACGCCGCTGCTGGTTGTGCTCGTGGCGGGCAGCCGCATCGCGGAAGACCTCGGCTCCGGCGCCGTGCGGTACGTCATCTTCCGGATTTCGCGTGCCAGCTGGACGCTGGGCAAGTTCCTGGGCCAGGCGCTGATGATCGGTTTCGCACTCATCCTGAGCGGCATCGGCGCGTATGCCGTGGCCAGATACCGGCTGGCGGGATCGGGCGCGCCCGACCTTTTTCTGAACATGGCGCAGTGGTCGGCACGGGCCTGGATCTACTCATTCCCATTCCTCGGTTTGGCCATGGGGCTCTCGCTCCTCACCAAATCGGGCAGCAAGGCGACCATTCTGGGCATCGTGGCGATCGCCGTCTGCTTCGCCGTCTCCATCCTGCTGCGCCACTTCACGGCGGACACCGGCTGGCGCGCCTATCTTCCCTACCTCGGCGTGCTGGTGCCGGAGGACCACAAAATGTACATGTGGCGCAAGGCCCTCGCGCCGCTCGTCACCGGCACCGTTTACCTCATGACACTCGGATTCTGCTACCTGCTCGCCGGGTACGCCGTTTTCCGCCGCCGCGACGTGTAACGCCATGGACAACGCCATCGTCACTACCGATCTGGTCAAACGCTACGGGGCGCGACGCGCGCTGGACGGCCTCACGCTCGCCGTGCCGCGCTTCGCCGTGCTCGGCCTGGTCGGTCCCAACGGCGCGGGCAAGACCACCTGGATGATGTCGGTGGCCGGCTTTCTCCAGATCACCTCGGGAACCATCGACCTCCTCGGAGGCGGCCCGTTCGACGCCTCCGTCCACCGCGGCCGCATCGCCATCCTGCCGCAGGACTCCGAGCTGCCGCTGGAAAGCCATCCACTGGAACTGCTCACCCACTACGGCCTGCTGCAGGGGCTGACCCGGCACGCCGCGCGCCAGTCCGCACGATCCATGCTGACCGACGTCCATTTGGGCGACCGGCTCGACGCCCCCATCCGCTCCCTGTCGCACGGCATGCGGAAGCGCGTGATGATCGCCCAGTGTTTTATCGGCAACCCGGAGGTGGTGCTGTTGGACGAGCCGCTCAGCGGACTCGACCCGCGCGAGGTCGCCAACATGCGTTCGTTCCTCGCACGTCGGCGCGGACACCAGACCCTGGTGGTCAGTTCGCACAACCTGCACGTCGTCGAGCTGATTTGCGACCACGTCGCGTTCATCGAAAAAGGACGCACCGTCCGTCTCGCCACGCTGGAGGCGATTATCGGCACGGCCAGCACGCTGGTCTATGGACTCGTCACGCTGCCGGTGGATCTCGAAGCGCTTTCCGTCGCCTTGCCCGACGCCGTCCTCACCTGCCAGGCAGAAACGCGCGAGTTGGTCTGCCGCTTCGACCCGCGCCGGTCCACGGCGGAAGCCATCAACGCCAAGCTCCTGCCTGCGCTGTTGGCCCAGTGCGGCGTGCGGACGGTTTCGCAGGGTTCCAGCCTCGAAACTGAATACCTGCGGTTTTCATGATCACGCCTTTTCACACGGAATACCACTATGTTGTTGCTGTCACATCTGGTTTTCTTGCGGCGTTCAAGTGCCCTTGTCGCTCTGCTTGCCATGGCGGCGGGTTCTCCCGCAGCACCCTCGTTCCGTGCCGACAGAAACTATCCCAACATCGGGCTGCGCTTTCGCACGCTCGGGGAATCATCACCGGAACCGCTTCCGCAGGAAACGACCTTTACGTATACCTTCACCCGCGACGGTGAGAGCCAGGTGCGCAACCTCTATGACCCCCATGAACTCTGGTATGCCACCCAGCATGCGGGTCAGTGGCGTGACGACGACGGCAATGTGCTGATCATCGGGCACACCGAAGGCCAAGGTGCGTAATGATTTCGAAGCGCAGTTCCTCGCCAACGTCGCGTCCTTGCCGCAGTCCAGCCATTCGGCAACGACAGGCGTCCAGCCCAAAACGGTTGACATCCCCGCCCCCAAGGGCCGGGACGCGGAACGTGCCATTCCGGTCCACCCCAGCCGCGATGCCGCACGCAAAAGCATCGCCAACATGAAGGGCTGGTGGTACGCCGAGACTCCGGAATACATTTTTCTATCGGACATCCGCAGCACGGCAGGCAAATCCCTCATCAAAGAGCTGCAGACCACCCTGCCCGCCTTGCGCAGGGTTTTCGCGCAACTCGTTCCGCCCTTCGACACCACCACCGACATCGGTGTCGTGCGCATCTACGAGGACCAGGAGGCCTATCAGCAGTACGTCGGCAAGGAACGCGAGTGGAGCCGGGGGATATGGTCTCCCATGCGCAGCGAACTTGTCATTCTTTCGCAAGGCCAGGATGACGAGCAGACCCTGCAAATCATCCGCCACGAAGGCTTCCACCAATACCTCTTCCATGCCACCCGCATGGCCGGGAATGCCATATGGTTCAACGAGGGTCACGCTTGTCTCTTTGAAGCCGCTGAAATCGACAAAGCGGGGCGTGTCGATTTTCCCGAGGGGAGCCGCGTCCGCCACCTGCTCGACAACCTCGCCGAATCCACCAGCATCCTCCCCACGATCATCCACGCGGACGACTCCGCCTTTTACGGAGGTTCCGACACGCAGCGCGCCCTGAACTACACGACAGCCTGGGCACTGGTCTACTTTCTGCGCAAAGGCGTTCCCGCCCAGAAGCTCACGGCCTACAAAGGGATGATCGAGACCTATCTGCAGACGCTGAAGACGACCAAGGACGGCAATGCGGCCACCACCGCCGCTTTCGCGGACGTCGACATGACCCGCTTCAAGGAGGACTTTGCCGACTTCTGGAAGAAAGACCGCAGTTCAGCCCGGCGCTTCAAGCTTCAGGACACTCGCCAAGCCCAACCCTGAAAGGCTTCCTATGCGGCAACAGTTGGATTTGAACGGCATCTGGCGATTCTGCCCCGACTTCCTGGCGGAAGGCGAACGCTTCGGCTTTCAGCAGCCCGACTGGGACGACCGCCTCTGGCGTGAGGCGGAACTACCCTGTGCTCTGGATGCAGTTTGCCCCGGCCTGGAAAGCGATCAGGTCCGCGTCTGGTTCCGCCGCGCCTTCACCCTGCCGACGGACTGGATGGGACGCCGCCTGGCGATCCATTTCGAGGGCGCGAACGACCACGTCCGGGTCTGGCTCAACGGCCTCCTCCTCGGCGCCAACGACGACCCCTTC
>CAZQKI010000139.1:0-12285 GCA_964592855.1 uncultured Lentisphaerales bacterium | reverse complement strand
ACCTATCCCGGCCTCTTCCCCATGGACGTGTGGCTCGACGACGGCTATTTTCCCAGGCCGACCCCCGCCGAACGGATCAGCATGCCGATCCATAACCACCCCGGCACCGATTACGTCCGTCGGCATTTCAAGGAGCCGCTCGGTCGCTACGAGACCTACTACATCGCCGAGGCTTACGAGGGCGCCAACACGTGGATGGGCTACAAGGATGAAGCTGACTTGGAGGAGTGGGAACGCCTCTGCCGGCACTCGAAAAACCTCAAGGCGATCCCGAACTGGAAGGACTTTGTCGCGAACTGGGACACCAACGTGGGCGACCTGTTCCTCATTCCGCCGGGCACCGTGCACGGCCACGGCGGCAACCAGATGGTGCTGGAAATGGATACCTGCCCCAGCATCGCCGCTACCGAGTACTCCTTCTTCACCTATGACTTCGCTCGTCCGTCGTGGGATGACAAGACCAAGACCATGACCGGCAAGCCGTGCAACATGCACCTGGACCACAGCTTCGACAACGACAAATACTGCCGGGACAGCTGGGTCAAGGACCACCTGCGGGCCAAGCCGAAAGTCCTCCGATGGACCAAGGAATACCAGATGGATCGCTATTCCTCCGACCCGCGCATGCCCTTCGAAATCGAGCGCTACCACTTCGAGTCGCGCGCCGTCGCCGACACCGAGGGCAAGTTCATGCACATCGTTACCCTTACGGTCGGCAAGGAAGTGACGATTCGTTCAAAACGCAACCCAAAGCTGGCTAACACCATCCGCAAATGGCAGTCGGCCCTGGTGCCCGCCTGTTTTGGCGAATACGAATTCGTCAATGCGGACGGCGGCTTCTGCACCGTCGTGCAACTGCGCTGGAAGAAGGGGTAAAGCTTATGCACTACGGCTGCGACTACTATCCGGAACATCGCGATCGCGCCCTATGGGCGCAGGATGCCCTCTGGATGCGCGAGGCCCACATGGATCTGGTGCGCCTGGGTTGCTTTGCCTGGTGCCGTATGGAGCCCGCGCCCGGGGTCTTCGCCTTTGATTGGATCGCCGACGCGCTCGGTGAACTGCAGGCGCAGGGCCTCCGTGCGATCCTCACCTCCCCGACAGCGGGACCCACGCCGTGGTTGGTGGCATTCGACCGGCCCGAGGACGACTGCCGGATGGTGTACGAGGACGGCCCCGCCTGGGAATTTGGCGGTCGCAGCATGACCTGCGTCAACCATCCGCGCTTTCTGCAGGCCGCAGACCGGATTTCCGAAGCGCTGGTTGAGCGATTCCTCGATCATCCGGCCGTTGCCGGCTGGCAGATCGACAACGAACTGGGTATGTACGGCACGCGTTGTTACTGCCCACTCTGTCAAGCCGGCTTCCGGCGCTGGCTGGAGCGGAAATATGGAACCATTGCGGAAGTGAACCGGCGCCTCGGCATGGTGTTCGGATCCAACGAATTCGCTGCTTTCGCCGACGTCGTATTGCCCCGTCGCCGCCAGGATCTGCACAATCCCGGACTCCGGCTCGAAAGCCAGCGTTTCTTCCAGAAGTGCAACGCAGCGTTTGTCGCCCGCCAGGCGGCGGTAATGCGCGCGGCCGGCGCCAGACAGCCGATCACGACCAACGTCTGCCACATGTTTGGGGGCTGGCAGGGGCAGGACGACGTGAAACTCTTCGAGGCGTGCGACGTGGCCGGGTGGGATTGTTACCCCGTTCAATTTGCCGCCCATCCGCGCCCCGAAACATTAGGCCTGCTGCACGCCGCCACGCGCGGCTACAAAGAGGGGCGTCCGTATTGGATGCTCGAACAGCAGTCGGGTTCGCCCATGGATGCCGCCGCCGACGACCTGCGTCAGGTCCGGTTGTGGACCTGGCAGGCGGTCGCGCACGGCGCCTCGGCCATCCTCTACTTCCGCTGGGACACCTGCCGTTTCGGTGGCGAGCAATACTGGCGCGGCATTCTCGATCACGTCACTCGCAAGAACGCCCGGTATGACCTCGTGGCGCGGGTAGGCGCGGAGCTCGCGGGCCAGGCTCCGTTGCTGAAGCGCCTGGAGCGGCCGAACGACTGCGCCATCCTGCTGGATGTCGGCGCGTGCGATTCCTTCTTTCTCAACCCGCTCGGCCCGCCGTTCGGCTATCGCGACAACGCCGTGCGCTGGCTCGGCGCGCTCAACCGCCTCGGCTTCGGCGCCGATGTCGTTTTCGAACCACCCGCCCCGGGCCGCTACCGGGTTCTGATTGCGCCGGCTCTGCGGTTGGTTGATCGCGACTGGATCAAACGGCTGCGGGACTTCGTGGCAGCCGGCGGCACGCTGATCAGCGGCCTTGCGGCAGCTACGCTCGACCGTGAACACGTGGCCCCCGACCAGCCGGTGCCGTGGGGATTAACCGACGTTTTCGGCTGTGAGCGTATCGAGTTCAGCGCCCTCGCGCCCAGCCTCCAGCCGCCCAAGGAGCGATTGGGGGAGGCGGCGGCCGCGTGGGCGACGCTCGGCCGCACCGGCGCGGTGCCAGTCGTCGGCTGCGATCCGTTGCCGGGCACGTTCGCGGCCGATACCTGGTGCGATCACCTGGAGACTCAGGGGTGCGAGGTATGGGCGCGATTCGCTGAGGGCTCGCTCGCCGCCGGACTGCCGGCCGTGACGACGCACGGTTTCGGCTCAGGCCGGGCCGTATACGCCGCCAGCGTGTTCGGCGACGATCTGTTGCGGGCGTTGATGGAGAAGCTGCTCGGCCGCAACCCCGGCGTCCCTGTGAGCGACGATCCGTGGGTCGAGATCGTGCCCTGCCGCGACGGAACCCGCCCTGTATGGTTCGTGCTTAATCACGGCCATGGCGCGGCGTGCGTGACGTTGCCGGGGCGCTGCCGCGAGTTGCTGGGCGCCGCCGCCGTCTCGGGTCTGTGTCAGGTGCCGGCCTACGAGGTCTGGCTGCTGCAGACGGAGGACGAAACACGTAGGGATACTCAAGCGCCATCTTCGGTGGCTCAAAAGTAACGGAATGAACAATCACATTGCATTGCATTGACCAAGCCCGTCGCGGAGACCGAATCCAACATGAACAAGACACAATTCGCGAAGGTGTTTCCTCTCGGCTCCCATCTTTGTCGCGAGCCGATGCCGGCCATGAGCGAGATCAAGCGCGACATGGAGCTCCTCAAGAAACAGGGCTTCAACTTGATCAAACTTCAGGAACACTGGATGACGGACGAACCCGTCGAGGGCCGCTTTCAGTTCGAGCGCTACGAGGAGTTGATCGCCCACGCCGCGACGCTCGACCTGGGGATCTATCTCGGCCTGACGTGCGAACAGGCGCCGCACTGGCTCTACGAGAAGCACCCCGACTGCCGAATGATCGGCCGCAATGGACTGGCGGTCGTCTACGAGGCGCCCACCACGCTGCCGGCCGACGGCAAGCCGGGTCCCTGCTATGACCATCCGGGCGCCATGGCCGATCAGCTCCGCTTCATCGCCCGGCTGGTCCAGACCTTGGGTCGCTTCGAAAACATCGTGGTTTGGAACACCTGGCAGGAGATCGGCTACTGGGCCGAGGGACTCGTCGGGCAGAGCGTCTGCTTCTGCCCGAACACGCTGGCTTTCTTCCGGCGTTGGCTCGCCGGGCGCTACGGCGACCTGGATGTGCTGAACCGCGCCTGGAACACGCGCTATCCGACCTGGGAGGCGATCCAGCCCAGCCGCTCTTCGCGCCAGCCCCAGGCCGTGGACCTTGCCTGGCAGACCTTCATGGACAACGCGCAGATTGCCAACGTCCTCCAGCGCCGTGCGGAGGCCGTTCGTACCGCTGATCCGCTCCATCGGCCGGTTTTCGCGCACAAGGGCGGGCCGGTGTATGCTTCGGGTCAGGACTGGACCTACGCGCGCGGCCAGGACTTTCTCGGTTCGTCCTGTTACCCCGCCTGGTTTAGCGCGAATGGATGGGATGACGGCGGCACCCGACCCTTCTCCCGCGATGCGGCCCTCGCCACGGAAGCCGCCGCGGTAGCCTACGCGTTCGACCATATCCGCTGTGCCAATTCCGGTCAGGGCCGCGCCGGCGGTGCGCCGGTCTGGGCGGCGGAATTCCAGGGCGGGCCGATCAGCACGGGGTTTCACAAGGGACGCGTGCCGTCACCCGACGACATGCGCCGCTGGATGCTCAGCGCGGTCAGTTCCGGCGTGACGGCCATCTCGTTCTGGGTCACCCGGGCCGAGATCATGGCCGCCGAGACCAACGGCTTCAGTTTGCTCGACAGCACTGGCGCGACCACTCCGCGGCTGGATGAGGCCGGGCGCATCGGCCGCGCCCTGAACGCCCATGCTGATTTGTTCGCGCAGCCCACGATGCAACCGGCCAAGGTCGCCATCCTGGTCAACGAGGCGAACTTCCAGCTCTGTTCCCACCTCGCCCAAGGCGGTGAAAACCTGGCCTACAGCACCCGCGGCTGGTGGCGGCTGCTGTGGGAGTCGAACATCCCCGCCAACTTGCTCAGCGCCGACCACGATCTCGAACGGCTCGGCCGGCACCACGTGTTGATTGTGCCGTTCCCGTTGTCGTTGTCCGAAGCGGTGGCAGCGAAACTGGCAGATTACGTTCAGACGGGCGGCTGCGTGATCAGCGAGGCCGCGCCGGGGCGAATCAACGAGGAGGGCCTCTGCAACCGCGGCGAGCTGTCTCCCGCGCTAGCCGACCTCTTTGGCGTGCGCCAGCGCGCGTTCACCATGGTGCGCGAACCCGATGGCGGGAGCCGCTGGTCGCCGGCGGAACGGACTTGGGGCGAATACCTTGACGCGCAGATGCTCGATGGGGCAGGTCCGCTGGCGGGGCAGCGGCTGCGGGCGAACGTCTATCTTCAAACCTTCGACTGCCAGCCGGGCACCGACCCGGTGCTGCGGGCGGGCGAGGCGGTGGCGGGCGTACGGCGGTCCGTCGGCAAAGGCCAGGCCTGGCTGCTCGGCACCTACGTGGGCCACAGCGGCACCGCCTACCGCGACCCGGCGATTCATGCCGCCGTGAAGGCATTGCTCGCCGCGTGCGGCGTGGTCCCCGAACACGAGGGCAGACTGATCCTTCGCAAGCGGGTGGCGTCGGGCAAGGAGGCTTGGCTCTTCACAAATCCCACGGGCAAGCCGGTGACGGAGACGGTTTCCATCGCACCGTGGCGCGAGGTGCGCGATCTGCTGGGCGGGCCGCTGAACCGGAGCGATGACCGCGTGGAGTTGACTGTGGATGGTCTGGACGTGCGCGTCCTGATGCTGCAGCAGGAGCGGAGTGAATCGGCCGGCGGCTCGGAGGTGGTGTCAATTGAACTGGACAGCGAACGTTAGAGCGGAACCCGTTTGCGCGGAACTCGGAATCCCGGCCCGATTTTTCCCTGTTATCCAGGAGGAGTGGGATGCCGCGATGGCGGAGTACCCGCCGGCCGGCGAGTGGATGGGGCCGGCCATGGTGGAAGCGCTATCCTCCTATTGCAAGCTTGACGAGACGGGTCAAGCCGCCGCCGTTGCGGCGTCGCGGGAACTGCAGTCGGCGGAACCGGAAAGACGATTCGCGTGGCTTTGCCACTGGCGGCT
The DNA here is from genome assembly GCA_964592855.1 of uncultured Lentisphaerales bacterium. Taxonomy (GTDB): domain Bacteria; phylum Verrucomicrobiota; class Kiritimatiellia; order RFP12; family JAAYLN01; genus JAAYLN01. The sequence goes on along the minus strand of CAZQKI010000139.1, from coordinate 6,724 downwards.
GGTCAGGAAATGGCCCCACTTTCGCAATTGGCCGGGCGAGGAGGATGTGAAGGGCATCGGTCGCCTGTATCTGCTCGCGGCGTTGTCCGTCATCCCGAAGATCCAGGAGGTCCATGCCAACATGGGCATTCCCGCCGGGATCACGAGAGACACGACGTTCGGGATCGCCGGCTTCAGCCTCAACCATGGGGTCGCCCACGGCACGCCCGGTATCCTGAATGTGCAGTTGCATTGGCTGAGAAACCACATCGCCGGCAACCTCTTTCGGATTGTGCGCATGGAATTCATGCTCGTTCCCGCGGCCGGGGTCGGAACCGCGCTGAGGAGCAGGACGACGGGCGAAGTCGTGCTGCTTGCCCCGGACGGCATCGTCTATGACCGAAACGGGTATGTTGACGGGTCGGGCGGTGTCTTTGACGAGAAGGGCTGGAAATCGTCGTTCGCGTTTGAGAACGGGCAGTACCGCGGGAATGCCGTATCGCCGCTGGGATATGCCATGGGCAGGCAACTGACTTTTGATGCGTCAGAATGGGTGCCGGAATTTGCCGACGGAGACACGCTGTTGGACATGCACATTCCTCCCGGAGGCAATATGACGTTGGAGCTGTGCCGGGATTCCATCCGGGAGGCGTTCGCGTTCTTTGCCAGGTTCTTCCCGTCCAGGCCCGTTCGCACCGTTCTCTCCAAGTCGTGGATCTTCAATACACAGTTCGAGGAGCGGTTGCCTGATTCCAATCTGGCCAAATTCATGAGGGAACTCTACCTCTTTCCCATCGCATCCACCGGCACGGATGGGCTTTTTTTTGTCTTTTGCCGGGAGCATCCTGATCGTTCCACGGCGCCCCGAAATACCGCCCTGCAGAGAGCGATGCTCGACATCCTTGAGCGGGGCGGGGCATTGCGAAGCGGCGGCATGTTCTTCCTGAAGCGCGATCTTCCACGCTTTGGAACGCAGCACTACAGAAGCCGATTCAGTTGTGTCTAAGGAGATTATCATGCATACGGTCATCGACGGCCACCTTCACATCAGCGGCGACATGTCCGAAAGCGACTGCCTGCAGGATTTGTTTGAACAAGGCCACCTTGACGGCATCAACATTGCCTCCATGCCCAAGGGAATCGGCTACGACGATCATCATGCGAACGACCGAGCGCTGAGGGCGAAGCGGGAGTGTCCCGACCGGATCTTTGTCTTCGGCGGGCTCGACTATTCGGACAAAGGCTATCGCGCCGGAATGGTTGATTTCGCGGCACAGGCAGAGGCGTTGGTTGCCGCCGGCGCGGACGGGGTCAAGATGATCGAGGGGAAGCCTGACGCTCGCAAAAACCTTGGAATCCCCTTGGACTCGCCGATTCTGGACCCGTTCTATTCGTACATGGAGGAGTCTTCGCGACCGATCCTCTTTCACGTCAATGACCCGAAATCCTTCTGGGACCGTGAGACGATTCCGGACTGGGCACTGACGGCTGGATGGTTCTGGGGTGACGGGGACTACCCATCGCGGGCCCAGCTCTACGCGGAGGCCGAGGGCGTGTTGAGAAAACACTCCGACCTCAAGATCGTTTTCGCCCACCTATACTGCATGTGGGATGATCCGGCAGACATCGGGGGTGTTCTCGACAAATGGGATAACGTCTGCGTCGACCTTACTCCCGGAACCCCAATGTACTATGGTTTTGCCGCTGCCCCGGACAGATGGCGGCCGCTGTTTGAGCGATACCAGGACCGGTTGATCTTTGGCATCGACAATGTCGGCACGTACAAAGCAGACAAGCCAGCGCATCTGGCGTCGTGCCTGCAGAGGCTTGACAAGGTTCGGAAATGCCTGGAGACGGATGAGCCGGTGTTCGCGGGACGAGGCCTGAAACTCGACTGCGGTATCCTGAAGAAGATATACGGCGACAATTTTATGCGGGTTATCGCACGGTGACACGGACCCGGGCGGCAGAGGAAACGACTCCATGTTGAACTGTGACAACAACGTCACCTTTTCGTCGGATGCGGGCAAAGGCCTCGAAGCCTTCGCGGGCCGCCCGGACAGCGTCACGCGTTCCACGGATGGCGGCCAGACGTGGTCCGAACCGCTGCGACGCGTCAATATCTCTTCATCGTCCCAATACGGACTCCAACCCGGAAAAGTAGCCGGAGTGCGTATTGACGGAGTGAGGGGTGACGGAGGGCATGATTTTGAAAAACAATGAACAGAATCACAAAGACGTTGAATCATTCCCTTGTCGGCAATTGGACATGACTAGCCGCAGGTCGTTGGATTTCGGCAGTAATTACGGTCCCCATTTAGAACGGGTCCGGGATTTTTATCCCCACTGGATTGAGAATCAGTGGGATGAGGCGGGCACCATCCGTGAACTGTCCATCCTGCGTTCGCTTGGTGCGCGACGCGTTCGCTTTCACATTGTTCCGGCGCGTTACGACCTCGACCGCTATCCCGGCGTGAACGCGGAGCATTATCGCCGCCTGATCCCGTTGGCGCTGCGCACCGCGCACACCTTGGGCATGAAAACGCACCTGGACCTGCATACCGACGATTACACCACCCTGACCGCAGAACCGCTGCTGGACAGGATCGCCGAGTTCGGCCCGGAAAACATCGACACCCTGCAGATCATCAACGAGTACTTCTTCCTCTGGAAGGACGAAGGCAACCTGCGCAAGCAGACGGAGTTGTTCGCCAGGCTGCGCCAGGTATACGCAGGTGAGCTTTGTTTCGACGCCGGCGGCACGGTGCACCGTCAGATGCGCGCCAAGCATCCGGAATTGGCGGCGTATATGACCGCAATGCTGCCGCTGCATTATTATGCCGGGGACGACCACTGGGACGATTTCAATATCGACCTGCTGATCGATGTGCTGAATGGCGGCAACCGACAGAACCTCGAACCGCTCTCGCCGGAACGGCGGAAGTATGCCGAAAGCATGCGCTGCGAGCATTTCGGCGGACTGGCCCCGGATCTGCGCATCATGGAGATCAATCTGGTCGGTCATTTCGCCAACGCCGGGATGGTACGTGGGGATCGAGGAGCACGTTGGCCGGAAATGATGCGTCGAGTGGCGGCGGAAACGGATGTCACCACCGTATGCACCTGGTGTTTCTTCGGCAAGATGGGGTGGCGCGAGTACGGTTTTTCCCAGGCCGGGATGGTGTATGCCTGCGGGCTGCCGCGGCCGGAGGCGAAGATTTTCCGCGACACGGCCCAGGAGCTGATGCCACCCGACGATATTTTTTCACGATTCACGATCAGCATCGATGCGCCTGGGGGCGACCGTGTCACCGTGCGCATCGCCAACCTTACGAACGTTGCCGCTTCCGGCGCATTGCGCCTGACAACGGGTGCTTGCCGTCCGGTGGAACTTGCACCGCGTGCTGAAGCGGTCAGTGAATTCTCCCTGGACGAAGCACTCGATGCCGGCGGAAATGGCCGTATCCGCCATATCCTCGCGGAGTTCATTCCCAATTCCGCTCCTGCCGGTGTCACCGGAAAATGTCTGGGCTGGCGGGCCGCGCCCATGCCCTCGCCCATCCGCCTGGCCCCAGAGGCGCGCTTCCCGATCAGCGGCGTGAGTTATCCGGAGGGATATGAGCCGATCACGGCCTGGCTCGAAGCCAATCGCAACCGGTTGTGCATCCTGGTGGAGCAGCCCGGCGCACCGGAAACCGAGTTGGCCATCCGCCTGCAAAGCATCATGGCGGAGGCCTTCGGCGTGCTGCCGGAGGTGGCCAGCCTCATGCTCGGCGCAGGAACAGAGTTGGTCGGCCGGGCGCTGATCCTCCTGGGGACTCCTGATCAGAACGCCCTCTGGCGTTATATCGGGTGTTGCGTTGCGACCTCCTGCCTTCCCCCGCAGGACGCGCCGGGCGCGGCCGTTTCCGTTCATCCCGCCTTGTTTCGGCAGAAACCGTTGATCGATAAATGGCCGGCTTCACAGCACCGCAAGTGCATCGGCAACGTGCAGCACAGCCCCGGCGCCCTGCTCGTGGCCGGATCATCCTTCCCGGCATTGCGGGATGCCGTATACGATCTGATTCAGCGCATGTCCCCTCCGGGACCGACGGCCATGGCCTGTGACGACACCACGACCATGATCGGCGAATCGGGATTTCCCCTGGGTCACCGGAAGCAGTTCGGCGTGCGTCTACCCGCCGATGATTACCACGTGGAAGTCACCGTCGGATCGCGGCGCCATCGCGCGGAATATGCGACACGCGTGACGATCGCCGCGGGGCCATCTGTCGATCGGCAGATCGCGGCCGGCCGGTTGGATCGCGTCACACAATGCCTCCGCCATGATGGCAGTCTGCTGGTGGTGCAGTTCGAGCCGGCCGTATCCGGACAGTTGGCCTGTCCGACAACGCTGCGGGTCATGGCCGTTCGAACCGGGGAATTCGTCTTCCAGGCCTACTTCTCCGCGTCCATCCTGGTCCCCTTGGATTATGAAGGCTTCAAGCAGGTGAGCGAGGCGGTCATCCTGGACCGATCAGTATCAACCGGCGACTGGCAGGAGATCCGCGCCGCAGCCAATCAGGGAAACATCCGGCAGGTGTTGTTCGGATGGGTCACCGACAAGGAAGAACCATGGACAACCACGACTACCTGCTGACCAACCAAGTGGGCTACATTCCCGCCGATCCGGGGAAACGGGTCCTGATCCTGGATGCAAACCCGCCGCGCGGGTTCGGGGGCGATTACCTCTTCGAAGTCTTCGATCCCGCCGCCTTCAGCGACTACGCGCTGAATTCCCAGGCGCAGCGCGAATCGCACTGGTACGTCCGCGCCCGACCGGTGAACACGCCCTTCGGTTCCGGCTTGGAGGCGGACCTGGCCGGGCTGGACAAGAAGGGCGTGTACAAAGTCGTCTTCGGGAGCCGCCACAGCCCGCTCCTCGTCGTGCGCGACGATGTCTATTGCCGTGTGCTGCAGAAGACCCTTCAGGGCATCCGGATTCAGCGCTGCGGCGACGTGTCCGTGGGCTATCACGACCTTTGCCACCTCGACGACGCCGTGCGCTCCGACACCGGTGACCAGGTCACCGCCGTCGGCGGCTGGCACGATGCCGGAGACCTGCGCAAGTGGATCAGCCTGACCGCCTTCAACTCCATCTGCCTGCTGGAAAGCTGGACGATGTGGGGCAAGCAGGCGGGAGCACTGGGGATTGATCCCGAGGCCCTGCGACGGGAGGCCCTTTGGGGGCATCCCTATTTCAGCAACCTGTTCGATACGCCCAACGGCGCGGTGCTTGGCTCCGTGGCCACCGACGACAACCTCGTGGCCAACCGCTGGACGGACAACGTCCCGCGCAGCGGCGATGAGCGGGTGCTGTGCGTCAAGACGGGTTTGTGGTCCCATCTGGCCGGCATGATGGCCTGTGCGCCGGCGATCCGCGTGCTGGCCGAAAGCGACCCGCAGGAATCCGCGCGGACCGCCAATCTCATGGACCGCGCTCACCGCTGGCTCAAGGCGCAGCCGATGCCCGAAACGGCCACCCTCCGCGCGATGGGCGCCTGGCTCTACGCCGACTTGTTCCGCTCAACAGGAGCGGCGGAGTACCGCGACGAGGCGCTGAGCTGGGGCCGCGCCCTGCTCGAACTCCAGCAAGTCGGGTCCTCCGCCGGCCAGAGTGAATGGCAGGGATTCTTCTACCACGACGTGAAGCGCGAACACAGCGACTTGGGAGGTCGCAGCATGTTTCAGGGCCTGCCGGCCCTCGCCCTCTGCCGGCTCGTCCGGCATGTGACCACGGGCATCGACCGGACCCCGTTTGCCGATGCATTGCGCCTGCACTGCGACTTCATGCTGCAGGGGCAGGCGCTGAATGCCTTCGCCCTGATGCCCTTCGCGCTCTACCTGCAGGAGCCGCAGGGCTATCAGACCCGGCCGCTGACGGGCGGCTGGCGTTTCCGCTACTTCACCCCGCCGCCCATCAACGGCCTGCAGGAATCGCCCAACGCCACGTATCTCAGTCGGGCGGCGGCGCTGGCCGAGGCCGCCGACTTGCTCGATCAGCCCGCCTATGCGTGGGGCGCCGTACGCCTGCTGGAGTGGGTGCTGGGCAGGAATCCCTTTGCCGCCTGCTTCATGACCGGAGAAGGCGTGCGCAATCCGGATCCGTACAGCCCCGTCGTCGGCCCGATTCCCGGCTGCGTCATGGCGGGCATTGGCGGCACGGCGGAGGATCAACCCCGTCTCAGCATGTCCGGCTGGCAGTATCCCGGCGAGGTGGAGTACTGCTCGCCCAATGTCGCGTTCATGCACCTGGCCATCTCGACCCTGGAGCACCATGGCGCCAACCGGAGGGGCTGATCCACGAGCGGAGATGATGGTCCGCCGTCAAGCCGGCGATGGCGCGAGCCGCACGGTGGTGCCCTCGACCCAGTGTGGGGAAGATTGTGGAAGAGGGTCAACGGTATGGAAACGGACAACGGGACGGAAGTAGACGGAGACATGAGAAACAGAGTCACCAAGGACGAACAGGACGGCATGTGGTTGACGGATATCCGTGCCTACGGGGAGATTCGCGACCGATGCATGGCGGGCGAGCCCGCGGCGCAGGCCTGCGCGGCGCGGCTGCGACGCCGTGCGGAGCAGTACTGCCGGGAGGCCGCTCCGGCGGTGACGGACAAACGGTTTACCGTCCACTCACCCTCCCGCGATCCGCACGACTATGTCAGCATCGGCACGTACTGGTGGCCTAATGCCGAAGCGCCGG
>CAZQKI010000138.1:5043-12388 GCA_964592855.1 uncultured Lentisphaerales bacterium | reverse complement strand
AACAGCGGCGTGCGCCCGCGCGGACCGCGCGCCATTCCGTTGTCTCGTGGACTCCGTTAGCGCAGGATCAACATGGCGCCGGGGGCGTGATAGGGTGCTTCATAGGCCCCCAGGTCGACCGCTTCCTTGTGGTCGACGCGCACGGCGCCATCCAGGTCCACAGCGCCAAGCATCCAGGACTGGTAGAGGCCCTGGTTGCGGCAGGGTGACAGCTTGTTCAGGCGGAAGTTCCCTCCGGCGGGATCCATGAAGCGCGGATCGGAGGTGACCATCTTTGTCAGTGCGGCGTAATTGAAGGCGGGCGGCCAGACACAGGTATAGGAGACATTGTTGGTTTTGCCAAGCAAGTTGTTGGCAAAGTCCGCCGGCGCTCCGTTCCTGCCGTTCCGGGCGATGATGCAGTTGACGACCGTCGCGGCCTGATCCAGCTGCAGGCCGGAACCTTTGGTTGCATCGTATTCCCAATTGTCTGTGATCGTGCAGTTGCGGATCGCGGCGGAGGCGCTCTGTGCGCGCACGCCGCCGCCCCAGAAGCTGCTGCCGGCCGTGCGCTTGTTGCCAGTCACGAGGCAGTTGACCATCGTCGAGGCGTTGCGGAGATCCACCCCCGCCGGTCCCTGTCCGTTGACCGTGTTGCCGTCGACAATGCAGTTGACCAGGTGGCCGCCATCGGCGCAGACGCCGCCGCCCTGTGCCGAGTTGATCTTGCATGCCGTGATCCGGCTGTTCTTTGCCGTTCCCGGCTGCAGATAGAGGTTCTGCCCGAGCCCATAGGCCAGACTGCCGTCGCGGATGGTGAACCCGTCGATCACCGCGCCGGATGACTGCAGGTTCACTGTGCGTACGCTGTTGTTTCCCGAGAGCGTGGTCTGCATCCATCCGTTGACGCTTCGGACCGTGATCGGCCTGGCGATGACCAGCGTGGACGCCAGTTTGTAGACGCCGTTCGACACCCAGACCGTCCCGTTGTCAACGACGGCACCCGCGGCATCCTGCACACGGGTCGCCGCCGTGGCCCAGGTTGCGTAGGGATAGGCGGCCCCGGCGTTGTTCGTCACGACATGGGTTGCCGACGCCGCCACCGTCACGGCGTTCACCTGCAGCGCTTCGGCTTCTACGGACTGATCGTTGACGACCCGCAGACGGATGGAGTGGATGCCGCCGACATAGGGGTGAACCACGGTGCCGTAGCCGGAGCCGCTCACGTCATAAGTGCCGTCGTTTTCAAAGTCCCAGAAGTAGACCAACCCGTTCTGGCCGGGGCCGGCAACGGCTGCCGTCATCATCACATCCAGTGCGTCGATCCCGGCGATAGGCGCTGCGGTGAAGCCGCAGGTCAGCACATCGGGTGTGACGTATTCACAGGCGCCGATGTCCACGGTGCCGTGGATGACGCGGGTTGCCCCGGCAATGTCGGTGGCACCGGTCATCCAGTTCGCGTTTATTCCCGAATCGATACAGGCTGAACCCAGCCGTGGCGGATAGAGCCCATTCTGCCGGTCCAGGTTCGGAGACAGATCCGTGTTGCCCATGCCGGAGAGTCCGTTGGTCGGATATCCCCCGCATTTGTGGCCACCGCCAACGCCTGCCCGATCGTCAGGAACGCCGTGGCCCATGTGGTGCCGGCCGCCGCATCGCTGCCGGTTTTCGCAACGAAGAAACGGGCGGCAACCTCATCTTCATCCCCGCCATCTCCTGCTGCAGCAACTGCAATTGCCGACACTTCGGCAGATGCCAGATCTCCTGCCGCCGTGCAGGCCGTGACCACATAATAGTTGGTGGAACCGTTGACCAGGCCCGTGTGGACGTACCCGTTGGTGGTGAGCCCGGTGACCAGCGTCACATACGGTCCGCCCGGGGTCGCCGCCTGCCGGACCGTGTAGTTTGTCGCGCCGGAAGTCAGGCTCCAGGCCAGGGCGATCTGGCCGTCGCCGGCCGTCGCGGTCACGGCGGGCGCGAGGATCGCATCGCCGGCAAGCACCAGCGTGGCATGGGCGGCGTAGGCGGAGCGGGGATCGTTGGCGTAGGCGGTCAGCATGGCTTCGCCGCTCTTTCCGACATCGTCGCCAAGCCTGAAGAGGGCGCGGGCCATGCAGATTTCGCGGAGGCATCGCGTCCGTTCCGTATCGCCGGCCGCTCCCGAGTAGCTGCTGTAGACCGGAAAAGGCGTGCCGTAGACCAGGGCGTATCCGCGCAGTTCGGTCTTAGCCATCACCGCCGAAAGGACCGGTATGGCCGAGGCGTCCCCATAGGCCTCGCACGCCAGCGCGACGGCGCGGAAATGAGAGTAGGCCGCCTCCTTGTCGAGCAGTGCCGCCAACCGCAGAATGTCGGGCAGCGCAGGTCCGTAGCGGAGGCGCCCGAGGGCGATGATGTAGGTGTCGAAGTGGCTGAGCTTGCGGCCGAAGGCCGGCATGGAGGTGAAGTTCCACCCGCCGGTGTCCCAGGCCGAGGCCGCCGCCAGCAGGGCGTGGATGTCGGCGGCGCCGCTGGCATCGCCGAACATCGCCAGCACCGTGCCGTAGCGCGCCCGCGCCAGCGGTTCGGTGGCGGACTGCAGGGCGGTGCGCAGTTTGGCGACGGCGCGGTTCGTGTCCGTCATCAGCACCCACACCCCGCCATAGCCGCCATAGAGCGGCACAGTCGCCACGGCGCTATTGAAGACGCTGTCCGTCAGCGGGAAATTGTCGGTGTAGGCGAGAACCTTGGCCTCGAGGATCCCCTTGTCCGCCAGATGCTGCTTCAGCACGGGCACGCTGATCTGACGCGGCGTCACGCCGCTGCCGACCGCCAGCGCGGCGGCGTACCCCGCCGCGTAGCCCTGGTTCTGGACATCGCGCTGCATCCGCATGACGGCGATGGCGTCGCGGTGCGCGCTGATGCCCAGTCCCGTCACCAGAAGCCCTTCGACGTTTTTGGGAAGCAGGGCGCGGTAGGGGAGGTTCGCCTCGTATTCCGATTCCGAACCGGAGATCGTGCTCATCATGAGCAGGTCGTGCGTCGCCTGGCCGTGGGTGTCGTGCGTGGCCTTGCACTGCACAATGGTGTCGGGGAACGTCCGCTGGTTCATGAAGTCGAGCGGCTGCAGGTAGAGGTCGCCGACGATGCGGCGGCGCTCGCGGCTGTCGACCATCTGCGACTGGTCCCAGTACTGCGCGGCGCCCCAGGTCTGGCGGGCACGCAGCGGAAAGAAGAACATGTCGAAGCCGTCGGTGTCGTCCACAAAGCCGATGTCGATGTTGACCACGCTCTTGCCGAGCGGACGGTAGTTCAGCGTGGCGCCCTGCAGCGAGAGCTCGGCGGCGTTGATGAACTCCGTCGGCGCGCCGGCGGCGGCGGCCAGGTCGGCATTGCCGGTGGAGTCGATGACAACCGACGCCCGAATCACGGTACGCACCCCATCGGGGCCGGCCACAATTGCGCCGACCACCCGGTTGCCCTCCATGAGCACGCCGCAGCCCATCGTGCCGAAACGGACTTCGCCGCCGGACAGTCGGATCTGGCGGCGGTACCACTCCGCCTTCGATTGCGCGAGGACGGCTCCTGTGGCGGCAGTGCCGGCATCGATTTCCAGCGTGAAGCCGCAGCCATTGCCGTGATAGTAGCTGCCGAGCAGACCCACCGTCTGCACGCCGCCCAGCGCATGCTGGTATTCGCAGACAATCACCGAGCGGCCCGCGCGTCCGGCGGCGATGGCCGCCGGCGAACCGGCCGTGCCCCCGCCGATGACCAGGACATCGCAGGTGCCGGCCGACGGCAGTTCGGCCGCCGCTTCGTCGACTTCGCCGGTGGCGCTCCGGGTTGCCGGCAGCCAGCGTCCGGCCGGTTCGCGAAAGTTGCGTGGCGGTACACCGGGCGGCAGGCCCGGCGCCACGTGCACCGGGCCCACCGCATTGCGCGCGGCCGCGTCGGCGGCGGCTTCGAAACCGGCACGGCGTCCCAGCGTCATGGCGTTGACCGGCTTGCCGAAGATATGCGTCGCCGCCGCGCGGGAGACATCCGCCAGCATGCTCAGCACCAGCAGGTTTGCACGCGCGGCGGGGCGCAGCAGATCCAGCGGCAGCGACTGCGGCGAGGGAGTCGGTTCGGTAGAAGTCGCCAGACCGATGATCGATTCGGAGGTTGTCCAGATCGGCTGTTCGCCACAGTCCAACTGCGTGGACACGAAGGTGGCGTCGCGCAGGGTCTGCTGGGCTGCGGCGAGCGTCGCGGACGACGCATCGGGCAGCGGCAGGTTGAGCGTGCAGATGTAGGTCTGTCCGGTGATGACCGATGGCATCCCCTCGGGCGCCGCGACGCCGGTGACGTTCGCGACCACGCGGCTGGTCAGGGTGCGGACGCTCAGGCCCCCGCCAACGGGCGCCTGGCCGGCGATGACGACTTGTGTCAGGGGATAGGTTCCGGCTGTGAAGGGCCGTAGGGCGGCGCCGGCGTGGCGGGCGACGCGGGCGCTGTCGCTGGCGTCGATCACGCATTTGGCGCGGACGGCGAAACGTCCGCTGCGGTTCAGCAGAATCGCGCCTGAAGGTTGACCGTCGCCATCGAGAAGCGCCTCGGTGGCATAGGTTCCGGTCACCAGGCGGACCCCCGCGTCGATGAGGGCCGTCTCCAGGCTCTTCTTGATGTTCAACGGCGCGGCGGAGGTCCGTGCGGCATACGGTTTCGGCATGAGCGGCTCCGTGCCCTGCACGACGATCTCGCCCCACCAGATGTTCATGACCGCCGCATTGGGCGAGGCGATCAGGCGCAGGAAGCGCGTGGTGCAATTCAGCGCGTAGTCATAGCGAAAGGTGTCGGTGAAGTCGCCGGGCTGCTCGGTCGACGTGTTGATGGCGGGCGATTTGCTGTAGTTGCCGACCGGACTCCAGGATGTACCGTCATTGCTGGCCTCGACGGACATCTTGAAGATGCAGTAGCTGCTTCCGGCTGAACGGGCGAACGCATGCACGGTCAGGTGCGTCAGCGTTTGCGGCGCGCCCAGGTCGATGAGGTTGGTCTGCACCAGGCCATAGCAGCGGACTCCGGCGCGCGTCTTGTCGTTCCAGATGCCGTCGCCCAGTTTGCTGTTGTCGGGGTCCGGGGACAATTCGTCCGCCGACCCGACGGCGGGAGCGGTTCCGTATGTGTAGGTGAATGGCAGTCCGACCGGACGCGACTCGCCGTAGATCAGCTTCGCCAGGGAGGTCGTCGGCGTTTCGTCGGGCTCCAGCCACAAGCGGAGCCGACCGGCGCTGTCATCGCCCAGATAGGTGCGGGGCGCGGCCAGAAAAACACTGGCGCCGCTCTCCGCGGCAGCCAGAGCCGCTTCGACAGCGGCACCCGATCCCCCCACCACCAGCACATCCACATCATGAACCAGCGGAAGCGTCCCCCCGAAGAGTTGCCCGCACAGCACCAGCCCGACAAGCAGAAGCATTCCGGCAAACAGATGCCGTGGCACGGCGCAAAAGCCAGCGTGCGGGTAAACCTGGTCGTTGGTCGTGTTCTCTGCCATTGTCATCCTTCGTTCACGCCATCGGCGGAATCGCCACGGGCAGCCCGGTTTCAATGGATTCCTCCGCACAGGCCGCCAAAGCGGTCGAATAGTAGGCGGAGTGCAGCGCATCTTCGGAGGGCGCGTTCTCCACGATCCGGCGGTAGAATTCGTCGCGCAGAAAGCCGTCGCTGCCGCCCACGGAGACGTTGTCGAAGACGTGGGCCACCTTGACCTCGCCGATGCGCCCCTCGTCGATCAGCCTCCGCATCGTCTGGAAGACCACGCACTGCCGCAGTTCGAAGCCGATCATGAAAACTTTGCCGGCGCGGCGCACTTCCTGCACGACCCGCCGGGCGTCCTCGGCCGTCTGGCAGAGCGGCTTCTCGCAGATCACGTGCTTCCCGGCCCGCAGGGCGGCCAACGTGGGTTCCAGATGCTGATGGTCGTGGGTGGCTACGATGATGGCGTCGATGTCCCGGCGGGCGAGCAGTTCGTCGACGCTGGACGTGTAGGCGGCCTGGTCGCCGAAGACCTTCCGCGCCATCGCCAGGCGCGCCGGATCCACATCGCAGATCCCCGTGAGTTCGAATCCCGCGTGCTCGGCCCGACTGTAGTTGCCGGCCAGATAACGGCCGCGGTTGCCATAGCCGATGACGGCCGTGCGGATGATGCGCTTCATGGCGGTCCTTTTTGTGTCACTGCCTCCGGCATAGGCTGGTCGTTGCTTTCACTGACTCTGAATTCTTCAAGAATGATGTAGTAACAGCGCAACTGCGCCCGTGCGGCGCCTTCCGGCATTTGCAGCATGTTTTGGACGCTCGACTCGCTGAACTTCACGTTCATGCTCTTGAACGACTTCTCCTCGCCCTCGCGGTAGCAGTCCAGCAGGATGTTGCCCTTGTCGTACCCCCTGGCGCGGACGGTCAGCGTATAGTAGGCGCCTCCTTTGACGGGAAAGGCCGGCGTGAAGCCGATGAACCCCGAGTTCCAGACCGTGACACCGTCGGGTCGGGTCAGGAAGGTACCGCCACCACCCGGTCGATGGCCGTAGAAGTTTAGGTCGCCATATTCGAATCGGGGATGGACATTGATGCAGGCCGCCTCCACACCGTCCGGGGTGGCAATCACATCGACCGTCTGGCACGCGATGGCGCTCTCCCCTTTGCCGGGCATCAGCCGCAAGTGCATGGCGGTTGCCCGGGCGGGCGGATGGAAGACGCGGACATACCGCTCAAGCTTCCGGGAGATCACCAGGATGTCGATGTCGCCGCAGGCTTTCCCTTCGGCGTCGATAAACTCCAGTCGCAGGCGGCTGGCGCGGTCGTCGAACCCCGTTTCGCGAATGCGGGAGTTGGCCTCCACCGTAAAGAGCGTATTGTCGGTGCTGGCAAGCAGGGTGACGCAATGCTTTCGTCCGGGCTGCAGCGGAACGGCCTGTGGCGTCAGCAGGACGGCCTGGTTGGTGGCGGACAGCGGACCGGCTCTGAAAAGCTCGCCGCTGCGAAGGATGTTCGTCGATAGCAGGAGCAGCAGTGGGAGAAGGAGACGGGCGCTGCGCCAATTCATTGACCTAACAACAGTAGCGCGGGACGTACCGGACCGCGTGTCGATGAATCGGGTATGAACACGAATATGACGCATGCGGGCGTAAGTGCGAGGTATGGAGAGTGAAGGCATGTGTGTGGGGGTGTGGGTGTGTGGGTGTGTGAGTGTGTGTGTGGGTGTGTGAGTGTGTGTGTGGGAGTGAGCGTGTGTGTGCGGTTAAGCGTGGGGGGGTAAGCGTGAGGGTTAAGAGTGGGAGGTTAAGAGTGAGCGGTTAAGAGTGGGAGGTTAAGAGTGGGGGTGTCAGGGATCCAGTTCGAGAGACAG
>CAZQKI010000138.1:2596-4943 GCA_964592855.1 uncultured Lentisphaerales bacterium | reverse complement strand
GGTTAAGAGTGGGAGGTTAAGAGTGGGGGTGTCAGGGATCCAGTTCGAGAGACAGGGCCGTCCAGTAGTTCATGTAGTGACCCCGCGTCAGGGCGCTCCCGGTAAGCGAACTCTCCTCGATGCCGCCGCTCTTCTCAACACGGCGGACGCACTTGACGTAGAGTTTGATTGTGCCGTCCGTGGTTTCCAAATCGCCTAGAACCTCAAGCGGCACCTGGAAGACCCCGGCGTACTGGCCTTTGCCATCGAAAACCGCGCTTGCCCAGCCGGGACATTCCCACGGCACGAAAGACCGCATGGCGTGTCGGCTCCCGTTCCGCTCCAGCGCGAAAAGAAAGGGTGTGCCGAATCGTTTGGACGTCAGTACCAGGTCCACCCGGTCATGTTCGGCGGCACCAAGTGACAGAAAGCGGAAATAGAGGTTGCGTTCGTCACGCATGACAGCCACCTGCGTCTGGTTGGAGGCGGGGGCGTTCTTGAAGTCGTCCCAGGTTGAGATGCGCTTGAACCCTCCGAGCTGCAGTCCCTGGACCCAGAAGGTCGTCTCGGGCTGGTTCCATTCGGAGGCGGCCCCGGGAACCAGCGGAACGTAGATGCGGTTGAGTGATTGTGCAAAGTGGTCGAAGGCCGCCAGCATGCGCTGCACCAGCATCCGGGAGGCGGGATGGTTCGCCAGCTTTTCAGCCTCCGACAGCAGACCCCGCAGCTTCTGCTCGTTTCCGGTCTTGACGATCAGCATGTCGAAGAGTTCGGCGCTGCCGGCATGGCAGTTCGGCCCGTAGAGGATGGCGGGATCCTTCCAGGCGAGCCGGATGATGTTGTGGAAGGCGAGCATCGGCGCGGCGGCTCGTCCGAAGCACTTGCGGATATACTCCTCGCGCAACGCCTGCGGGTCGCGCTCCGGTTCCCACATCAGGCGCGTCATGATCCAACGCTCGCAGGCCATGGGATCCCAGAGGGTGAAGGCGTTTTGGGTATCGGGGGTGAAGCCGTCCATGTGGACGTTGAAGATCCCGCCGGAGCGGCGCATGGCGCTCCAGTCGGCCGCCGCCGAGTCGGCTACGGACGAGAAGCCGTTGCAGTAGTAGTAGGCGAACATCGAGAGCCGGCGGTCCTCCGTTCCGTTCCGTATCAGAAACTCGCGGAAGCGTTCCTCCCACTGCCGTCCGCCCGCGGCAATGTGGTTGTTCGTCCCCTCGAGGATCGGAAAGCGGAGCGAGCAGGTGTCGTAGGCGCAGAAGCTGGGAATCAGCAGCGGATGGTGGGGGACGGCCGGTGGAACGGAGGCGTAGATGTAGGCCGGCACCATGACCCGCCGGCCCGGGCACCGCTTGGCGAAAGCCTCGGCAAAGCGGTTGAGCATCACGGCCATCCGGGTCGAGAAGAAGAGCGGATCGGCCTGCGATGTGTCGGCCTTGGGGCGCAGCAGCGTGCCGTCGGGAAGGGGGATCGGCTCCATGCAGCCCTCGCAGGCGCAGACCGTCCAGCCGTCGCGCGTACGGACACCGAGGTTCTCGAGCGTTTCGCCCCGCGCCTCGCGCTGCCTGACCACCTCCGCGAGACCCTCGGCCAGCGCCTCGGCCAGACCGGGTGCGGTGTAGCAGGTATAGCCGTTCTGCGTGATCAGGCGCTTGCCGTTCACGAGGGCGAAGAACTCCGGATGAGCCTCGCGGCATTTCTCGAACGTGTAATTTGGGGATTGCGCAATCGCCGCCATGAAGTTGACTTCATACGACGGACAGCCGCCCATCTCCAGCCTTTCGAACTGGTTGTAGAGTCCGGCGGAGCTGTTCATGCCCTGGCGCCCCTGCCAGATGCCCGCATCCGAATCGACGGTGTAGCTGCCCAGCATCGTCCGGTAGGGAAACCCCGGCTTGGCCAGAAAGTCGGCCTCCCGGAAGGCGAATGCCGGGTTTGGCGTGAAGACTGCGCCGCACGCCTTGAGCGGACGCGGAAATATCAGATCGGAGTTTTTCTCGATCAGGCGGATGGCGCCGAAGAGCGTGCCGCCGGGACGGGCGCCGAAGACGTAGAGGTCGGCTCCGGCGCGGCGTACGGCGTAGCCATCGGCCCCCTCCAGTGCGGCGATGTCCCTGGCGTACGGCTGTTCGGCGAAGCTGCGCCCGACGAAGATCCGGGTGCGGTCGCGTCCCGAGGGCTGCGCCAGCACGCGGAGCCGCTGGCCGCCGATCCGCCGCACCCAGTGCTGGATCTCCCGTGCCGCCCGCTCTTCGGCAGGATGGGCGAGGGGAGGCAGCACGATCTCTCCGGGGAAGTCGGAGAGCGGCGGTTCCGTCTCGGCCGACCCTGTCGCGACCCGTTCGATGCCGACCTGGTCAATGACCGG
>CAZQKI010000138.1:0-2496 GCA_964592855.1 uncultured Lentisphaerales bacterium | reverse complement strand
TGCAAGCCGCCTGCGAAGTCGCCGTTGATGACGGGGTTCTGGTTGGTGATCGGTTGCAGCGCGACGTCGACCAAACGCGGAAGCTTGCCGCTGCCTTTGATCGATACGGTCAACCGCACACCGTCGCGTGGCGTCAGAAAACTGTGCGAGTAGACGCTGCGCTCCGGCACGATGGTCTGCCAAGGCTCCGCAAAAAGCCCCTCGTAGGGCAATTCGCCATCGCGGTTGAAGATGCGCGTCTCCCAGAAAGCTGTTCCGGCCCCGCTCGGTTCCGTCCGGAAGGAGAGCCGGTAGCGGGTGTGCGGTGCAACCGCAAAATCCCAAGCCGTGTCCGCACGGCATATGGACAGACCCGCCGCTGCCAAATTGAGGAGAATGAAGGGGAGCTTTAGCGTAAGCCGGCCTTTATTACTGGGGTCCGTGTGAAATAGGGATGTTGGCTCAAGTCTTGCATGTGCACGACTTTTCAGGGCTCTTCAAAATAAACGATGCTCGTTTATCGCACCTTTCACTTGAAATGTCAATTTGACGAACAATAGACATTAGGCGCCACACGCTCTGAGGCGGGCGAGCGATGGAAAGGGATCGCGCTCGGGTCCCTTGCGAACCTCCAGAAACAGCGGCGCGAGGAGGGACCCCGCCTCCCATGCGGCATAGAGGGGACTGAGATCCGGATAGCCGCAAGTCCGTCCGCTGACGTGAAAATGTCCCTCGGGATAATAATCATCCTGGTGGGGTGGCGTCTCGTACTGGTGCAGATGGACGCCGTTGATCAGGCCGCGGCCGGCGGCGAGCCAGGCTTCTGTCGGGAATTGTTCGGTGTAGGGGTGATTGGTGGCGGCATGCCCGATGTCGAAGTGAAAGCCGATGCCGCGATACCCGGTGCGCCGGCGCAGGGCATCGACGAAGGCGAGACATTCGTCCGGGGTGAAGCCGTAGGGACGGAGTTTGCCGGGCGGGGTGTGCGCCTTCATGTGCATGTTCTCGATGCCGATGGTGATGCCTGCGCGGATCAACGGATCGAAGGCCTCCGCAAACAGGTTCACGATGCGGTCTGGATCGGCGGTGTATTCCGCCACGGAGAAGCGGGGGACATGCTGCGTCACGCGATTGATTCCGAGGCTGAGAAAGGTGTCGCAAGCGACCTGGTAGTGTGAGGCTTCGTTCTGGCCCGGCAGGATGTCGGCAAGATGCGCCGAAAGCAGGCGCCCGCCGCTGGTGCGCCAGTCGGCAAGTTTCAGTGCCAGTCGGGCGAGATCGCCGGAGGGGGGCAGGGATCCCGAGAGTTCCAGAACCGGCACGCGGTCGCGGACTGCAGAGTCCATTGCTTGAGACCAATTGGTCAACCGGATGGATACGCCCAGATGATCGAGAAACTCGCGCTGCGCCTGCCGGGGCCAGTCGGCGAAACGATCCTTGCGGAAAGGCTTCGACAGCGTCAGGACATCGCCGGGGCAGGGGATGGACACCACGGTCTCCGGAGCAAGCTCGGCGAGGCGCGCCCGCACCATCGCGGCATGCCGGGGCAGCCACATGGAATTCAAGCTGCGGGAGACCTCGCGCAAATGCGTTAGGAAAAGAACGCCCGGCCTGCATTGCAGCATGAAGCGGCAGAAGGCGTCGACCATCGGGAAGTCTTCCTCATGCGAATTTCCGCGCCCCAGCCAGATGTGGCCGAACTCAAAATCGATCGGTGGCATCCCAGCCGGCATGGGGCGCGAATAGTCGCGGATATCGGTGGGGAAGAACAGATTGATGCCGTCGGGTAAAGCGACCAGAAATGATCCGGATGGATAGCCGGCGGTTCCCGGTTCGTCATGATAGCCCGGGTGACAGGTCAAGGTGACGCCGGAGAAGACCGCCGATTCCCCGGCCTCCAGAACGGTCACATCCTTCGCGGGCAGTCCCGTCAGCTTGAAAAACTGGGGAGCAATGGATGCCGGGATCACCAGTTGCTTCTCGTCCGGGCCACAGATCTTCTGCAGAAATGGAACGTGAAGATGGTCGGCATGACAGTGGGTCAGGACGATGAAGTCAAAATCCCGCAGGCCGTCCACAACGGCTTCGAACTCCTCGGCCGGACAGGGACCCCGCGCGTAGACGGGGTCCACCGCCCAGAGGCAATCTCCGGTGGAGAACAGATACGAGGAGGCGTTCGGAAACCGCACAACCGTGTGGTCGCGGCTGGCGGTTCTTTTCAGTTCGCGCAGCAGCGTTTGCCAGGTGCGAAAGCGCGCGGCGAGCGTCTCGCTCCGAACTTCATTGTATTCGGTTAAGCGACGAGTTTCCATGCCAATCCAATCAGGATGGCGCCTAGTTTAACCCCACCCTCCCGAAACGCAAGCGCGAATAGTATGCTTGTTTTTTTTGGGTGGGGGCGGGCGCATCCCCATTTCGATGACTTGCTGTTGGCGCGATAGGATTATGGCGTTGGCGCAAGGAGAGGAGCGAACGACCGGAGGAAATCGTGATCCGTAGTCGTCGCCGTAGTCGTCC
>CAZQKI010000137.1:0-12421 GCA_964592855.1 uncultured Lentisphaerales bacterium | reverse complement strand
GCTAGTCTTCACACTCTTGGCACGCGATGTGCTAGATAAGAATCACGGAATGTGAAAGTGTGCGTTACGAACGGGTCCACCTCCTTCCCGGTAACGCAAGTGTAAGCTCCGACCACACACGGATGGCTTACTCCCGTTCCTTGCCAGCCCCGGCGAAAGCCTTGGCTGGCATTTTTATTGTCCGTAAATCACCGAATTCAGCTTGATTCCGGCTTTTCTGCGCATTTTTTATAAATCCAACCCATACCAAAGTCGGGTCAAGCCTTCGTGCGGCCCCCATGTTCGAAATAATTGAGAGGCCCCCTGCGACAAACAGGCCCACAAGAGTGACACCTTGTCGCACACTGTGTCAATCGCATCCACAACCACAACGGGCCTCGGGCTCAGAAATGATAAAAAATTCTCACTGTTGATTCGTTCCTCGATGGGTTCGACCTGGCAGGAGGGAGAGTTATCGTTGACCCGTAGCGCCGCAAGCTTGGCCTTCGG
This sequence comes from uncultured Lentisphaerales bacterium, assembly GCA_964592855.1. Classification (GTDB taxonomy): domain Bacteria; phylum Verrucomicrobiota; class Kiritimatiellia; order RFP12; family JAAYLN01; genus JAAYLN01. The sequence goes on along the minus strand of CAZQKI010000137.1, from coordinate 11,932 downwards.
CAGCGTGAGCGTGGTTCATGGCCGTGCTTCAACCGTCACATGCACCGGAAAATGATCGGAATAGCCGGTGTAGATCCGCTGACCCTCCTTGGTGCCGACGCGGCGGAAGGGATAGGGCGCGCCATTTTCCTGCCGCATCTTGGGTGGCGCGTAGATGCCGAAGCTGGTTGTCCTGACCATCCAAGGGGAAGCCGGAACGCCGTTGGTCAGCAAACCACGCGAGATGTTGAACATGTCGAAACTGTTCCAGCTCTTCGTCTGGGAGTAGTAATAGGTGCCCCGCGCATCGGCAGGCAGGGTCGCCGACAGGTTGAAAAGCGACAGGCCATTCGTCAGCACCGCCGCGGCGTCGAGCGAGAAGCCGGCATACTCCTGCGGAATCACGTTGTCGACGTTGTCGTTGAAATCGCCCGTGACTAGAATCGCCGCCGCCGGATTGATCTTCAGCCGGCGGTTGATCTCCGCGCGGACGGCGCGGGCCTCCACCTCGCGGATCGCATCCGACTCCGCCTTCTTCCCGTAGCGGGATTTCCAGTGGTTGAACAGGACGGCGAACGGACGTCCTTCAATTTCGAAATCGGCGACGATGATATCCCGCTGCACCGCGATTGGCCTCAGCCAGTTCACCGCAACCGGTTCGAAACGCGACAACAGGGCGGTATCGATCCCCCGCATGTCGCCGCAATCGCGGTGGGTCACCACCGGCAGCCGGAAGCCATGCTTCTCGTCCAGCAGGCGGATCAGGTCATCGAGCACCCGGCGGTTCTCCACTTCCGCCAGACAGAAGATGTCCGGCTTGATTTCGGAGACGACCTCGGCCAGATTGGTCAGCTTGTGGCGGTAGCGCGGCTCGGTCCACCTCGTCCACCCCGCCGGCGTGTACTCGTCATCCCCGGCGTTTGCGGGATCATCGTCCGCATCAAACAGGTTCTCCACATTCCAGCTGAGGATCACCACCCGGGGCGGAGGCGGCTGTCCGGTCTCTGCGAAGAGCAGAGAACCGAACGCAAAAAAAACAAACGCCAGCGCAATACGTTCGTGCGTCATGTGATTCATTTGGCCGACAGTATAGCGCAAAGGATGAGCGATGGCCATCAAAGGGAGGCGATTCCGGTAAACGGCGCGCGGAGGTCGTCGGCCATGGTCGAAGCCAGCGTCTCGGCGTCATGAATCAGACACTGCAATTCATCCTCCAGCATCGCTTCACGCAGCAGACCTTCCCCCCACGACAGGGCGGATTCCACGAGCGCCTCCGCCGACGGGCCGCCGTCGGCGTCATAGACCGGCGGCTCCGCGTCCGGGGTCCGCCGCGGCAGGAGGATGGCGGCAAGCGCAACCAGCAGAGCGGCCAGGGCCATCTTCCCGACGAGGTGAACGCGCACCGGAACGCTCCGTCGGGGCCCGCCTCCCTGCTCAATGGCAACCTGCGTCAGACGGATCGCATCAACGGGCGGCAGTGGCCGGCCACGGGCTGCCGCAGTCAACCGTGACGCAACGGCGTCCTGTCTGGCCTGCTCGGCCGCGCACGACCGACACAGCCGGAGATGCCGACGCCACTGTGGCGCGACCGCCGGCTCCCCGTCATGACCCGAGGCCGCGGCGATTAACCGCCGGAGGCAGAGCTGTTGTTTCATAGCCGATTCCCTTCCCGCAGAACCTGGGCCAGCTGCCCGCGAGCGCGGTGCAACTGAACCCGGACATTCACCGGGGAGATCTTCAGGACCCGCGCGATGTCGCTTGTCGAAAGACCTTCACCATAGTGAAGCCAGAGCATGTCAAACCGCTGCGGCGAGACGGTCTTCCGGACCAGCGCCCAAACCTGCCGGGCTTCATCCGCTTCCGCCGCCGGTGGTGCCGTTTCCGCCAGGGCCTCGGTCAACGGCACTTCCGCCCGCCGACGCCGGTGGCGGTCGATCATCAGGTTGCGCGCGATGCCGAAAACCCAGGCGGTCACCGAGCGACCCCGCGTGAACCGTCCGCTCGTCCGGTACACCCGGATCCACGTCTCCTGCACGAGTTCTTCGGCCTCCGCGTACGGCACGCCCGCGCAGATTAGAAACCGCATCACCCGCCCGGACAGCGCCCCGACCACCTCCCCGAAGGCCGCCTCGTCTCCCGCCGCAGCGGAAGCCATCAGCCGCCTCAGGGATTCCTCGTTTGTCAGCGACGCCATCTTGCGGGTTCGCGCCGGTTCAGGCCGCCCGACTCACTCCGGAGCCTGTTCGCTGCCGCCCCGCATGGGGCAGAGCGCCTTCATCGTCTCGACAAGTGCGCGATCCATCGCCGCCCGGATCGTCACCGTGCTGTCCGCCCCGGTGATCTTCACCGCATTCATCAACGCGAGGATCCCGGGCTTGTCGGCATGCTTCAGCTGCACCAGCGCATGCATCCCCTGCAGCATCTGCACCATCTGCCCCGCGGCTTCGGCGCTCAGCAGTCCCAGGGCCAATTCCGCAACCAGGGCGCCATCGGCAGGCGTCTCCTCGAGTGAGAACTGCAGCGTGTCGGTCTGCTGCAGAAGCGCTGCCTGTGCATTCACCTGGGGCGCCGTGTTGACGCCATCGGCCAGGAACCGGATCATCGGGCGTCCCGCGACGCGATTGAAGCCGGCAAGCCCCGAATCGGCGGCCAGGCCCGGCTGCCGCCCGGCCAGCGTGTCCAAGGCCAGCATCAGCTGCGTCTCATTGATTGACAGCAGGGCCAGCTCCGGCGAAACCAGACAGAGGTGAACCGCCTGCTTGTCGAACCAAGTCAGGATTGTTTTGTCGTTGTGCGTCCGCGTGCCGAAATCGCGCTGCAGCCCGACAAAGGCGGTGACTTTCGCCACGTCCCATTTTCCGCGAATCATCGCGACGCCCGATTTGTCGCCGACAGCACGTCCGTAGACGACGATGCCGTCGATATCGCGCGCCACATCGATGCCCGTCGCCGCCTTGAAGGCGTCGAGCTTGGCCAGCGCTTTCGCGCATTTACTTTCAACGGCCATCCGCTCTTTGCACATTCCGGCCAGACTCGACGACGCCGCCGCCCGCGCATCCACTTCGAGCAGCCACTGCGTCCCCGCCGGAAGCCCCTTGAGATCCACTTCGCCGACCACGCATGCGGCAGCCAATGCCGCACAAGCCCCAACCATCCATTTACGCATGATACATCTCCCGATCCCTGCGCCTTCGCGGAGACGACCTTCGTCCCCGATCCAGCGCCACTACACATGGGTATACGCAGAACAGCCTGAAATTGTTACACACGAGGCGCATGCAAAAACCTGCATGCGCCGGGCGGTCAGTTCCTGTAATCCTGCCACAGCCTCTTCACCGCCTGGTTTTCGGGGGAGATCTTCCTGGCCATCTCGATGCAATGGCAGGCTTCCTTGTCGCGACCGGCCGCCACGTGGTACAGCGTCTGGGCCACCATCCAGGCGACCATTGCTTCAGGATGCGTCTCCGCAGGCGTTGCGGCGGATTGGACCAGCGCATCGGCCTCCTGGGTTTGCCCTTTGTTGACGAGAATCTGAAGCAGTGTGGCCGGTGCGAAGAGGTATTCCGGATGCGGCGCGATCAATTCGCGGAGGATGCGCTCCGCCTCGTCCGTGCGCCCCCGGTGCAGGAGGCTGACGGCGAAATTGTAGCGTGCCGGAAAGTAATCCGGCGCTTCGTTCATGATCCGTTGATAGTTCCCGCCGATCGCATCCCAGTCGGGATGCTTCCCGTAGCCAGCCTTCACGGTCTTCGCATACAGCTTGTCCAGCGCACTCGGAAGCGTGCCGCCAAAGCGGTATTCCGAATCCAGCCGGGTGCCAACCGTAGCCACCTTGCTCCGTGCGCCATTCAGGTGCATCTCGATCTGCTGCCCGGGCTTTACGGCCCCACGCTCTTGCAAGGCCCGCAAGGCAGCCATGCGGAGCGAGTCCGGACCGAACGTTCCCTTGACCAGCATCCAAAGCAGCGCCGTGCCTTCCGGATGCGTGACTTGGCTCAGCAGCGCGATTGCGTCGTCCGGTTTGTCGGCCGTTTCGTTCAGCATCGCCTCGAAGCAATACGCGGCAATGCGGCGGGTCATCCAGTCCGTAGAGTTGGATTTGATATTCCCGGCGATGATCTCGACGGGGCAGACCTCGAGCGATATCAGATAAGGCCAGTCGCCCCTGGCGGTATGGGGGGAGGAACCTTCGCGGAGATGCCGCAGGTAGCGTTGGACCATGTCCGCCTTGTGATGGCCCGGCTGCACCTGTTTCAAATCTTGCTGCGCACGTTCGCGGAGCCCCAGATTCGCAGCGGCGATTCCGGTGAAAAAACAGACAACGGGATCGTGGCCGTAGCCGCTCTTGTCGGCGGTGTCGAGGATCGCCTGATGGCGTTTGAAGCGTGCGAGCGTCTCGCAGACCTTGATGCAGGCATCCGCGCTGGGCAGTTCCATGTCCATCACTTGATCGAGCGCTTGTTCACCCTCCGCCTCGTTCCCGTTGACAAGCTGAAAGGTCGCCAGGTTGGCCAGACCAAATGGATTGGGAAGCGGACCTGCCTCGATACTGTCGCGCTGTGCGCAAATGGCCTCTTCGAGTTTGCCTGTGACAAAAAGGCAGAGAGCCAGGTTGTTGGCCGACGTGTAGACGAACGGTGCTTCTGCGGCGGCTTTCCGAAGCACGGGGATGGCTTTGCCGTATTCGCCCTTGGCCATCAACTGCAACCCCTGGTCGCAGAGACGGCGGCTTTCATCCAGGTCTCCGACAAGTACCGGGGCGCCCAAATCCAAGCCGGTCTCCGGCTTCGCCGGCAGGACCGGGAAAATGAGATTGTCGCTCCGCGATGCCCGCTCACGCTGCTTTTGAAGACAGCAGAATTTGTACTTCTTGCCACTGCCGCACGGGCAGGGACGATAGGGATCGAAACTTTGCACGCGCAACTCTCCTCGCTGCGGTCATCACCCGGCACAGAGCTTGTAGAGGACGCCCGCCGCGACGGCGGAGCCGATGACACCGGAGACATTCGGCCCCATGGCATGCATCAGCAGATAGTTCGTGGAGTCGTACTCCAGGCCGATCTTGTTCGACACGCGCGCGGCCATCGGCACGGCGGAGACGCCCGCCGAACCGATCAGCGGATTGATCTTCTCCTTCAGGAAAAGGTTCATGACGCGTGCCATGAGAACACCGCCGATGGTGCCCACGGCAAAGGCGAAGAGCCCGAGCACGATGATGCCCAGCGTCTGGGGTGTCATGAACTTGTCCGCAGCCAGCTTGGAGCCGACCGACAGCCCGAGGAGGATCGTGACAATATTAATCAGGGCGTTGGCCATCGTGTCGGAGAGCCGGTTGGCCACGCCGCATTCACGGGCCAGGTTGCCCAGCATCAGTGCGCCCATCAGGGGGACGGCCGTGGGGAGCAGCAGGCCGCAGAGCATCACGACCGAGAGCGGAAAGACCACCTTCTCGAGCTTGGAGACGGGGCGCAGCTGCTTCATGCGGATCACACGGTCGGCAGGCGTCGTGCAGAGACGCATCAGCGGGGGCTGGATGATCGGCACCAGCGCCATGTAGGAGTAGGCAGCGACCGCGACGGCGCCGAGAATGTCGGGGGCCAGCTTGGTGGTCAACCAGATCGCCGTCGGCCCGTCCGCACCGCCGATGATGCCGATCGAGGCAGCCTCGCGGAGCGTGTAGTTGATGCCGGGGACGAAGTCATTGAGGACGACCGCACCGATCAGGGCGAAGAAGATGCCAAACTGCGCAGCGGCGCCGAGCATGGCGGTGCGGGGATTGGCGATGAGGGGTCCGAAGTCGGTCATCGCGCCGACGCCCATGAAGATGAGGATCGGGAAGATGCCCGACCCGACGCCGGCGTTAAAGGTGTAGTAGAGAAACCCGCCCGGTTCGATCATCTTTCCGGCGACGTCCACGATGGGGGCCGCGTTCAATCCCGCGAAGGGGAGGTTGGAGAGGAGGCCGCCGAAGCCGATCGGCAGCAGCAGCAGCGGCTCGAAATCCTTGAAGATCGCGAGATAGATCAGCAGCAGGCAGACGAAGATCATCACGAACTGCCCAGCCCCGAAGGGGAGGACGGTCTTCTTCTTGGCCGCCATGACCGGATCATTGGCATAGGCAGGGTCGTCCTTGACGAGGAAACCGGCGATGCCGGTCGTGCTCCAGAGGCCCTTGATCCGTCCGATCATCTGCTCGACCGTTAGCTTTTCGGTTCCGCCGGCTGCATCCGCCTGCGCCTCGATCTGCGTCCCTTGCGCCGGCGCGGCGGCGGGAATCTCCGCCCGCAGCGTCGATACCGATGCCAAAACCAGCGCAGCCAGCGCCCATCGCTTCAAACCCGTCATAAGAAAACCCCTTGGAATGATCGCTTCCGTCAAACGCGCAGGCTCAGCCCACCGACGCCAGAACATCGCCCGTATTCACCCGGTCGCCTGCGGCAACATGGATCGCCACGGTGCCGGCGCCCGTTGCCTTGATGGGAATTTCCATCTTCATGGCTTCCATCACGAGGAGCTCGTCGCCGGCATTGACTGCCGCGCCGTTCGAGGCCGTCACGCGGAGGATGATGCCGGGAACCGGTGCCGTGATCGACGCGGCCGCACCGGCAGGCTTGGACGCAGCCGCTGCGGCAGGCGCAGGCGCGGCGGCCGCAAGGCCGTCCGCCACTGTGACGGCGTATTCCTTGCCATCGACCATAGCCCTGCCGTCGGTCAGCTTGACGCCGTAAGCCTTGCCGTTGATCGTGACCGTGTAACCCTCGGGCTTGGCGGCGAGCTTCGCGGCGGGAGCGGGGGCGGCCGGCTTCTTCGCTTCGGTGGAAATCTTGCGGACACCGTTCGGCGCCGCGGCGGGATTCTTCAGAAACTCGATGCCCTTCTCGAAGCAGGAGGCGGCGATGAAGACGTTCTCGTCGGTGACGGGGAGGCCGGCATCCTTCAGCATCTTCTCGGCGGGGGCGCGGCCCTTCTTGGGATCGGCGTCGTTGATCGTGAGCACCGGCGTCTTCGTGGGAGCCAGGCCGAGCTGCTCGCTGGCGATCTTGACCACCCCGGCGTCGGGTGCGACCGGCGTGCGGCCGAAATAGCCCAGCACCATCTTGCCATAGCCCGGGGCGATCTTCTTCCACTTGCCGAACATGACGTTGTTGAGGGCCTGCTGGACGTAGAACTGCGAGACGGGCGTCACCGAGGTGCCGAATCCGCCCAGGCGGACGGCGTCGTACATTTCGACGATCATCGCGTCGTACTTGTCCATCATGTTGTTGTCGCGCATCATCTGCGTGTTGGCGGTCAGCGCGCCGCCAGGCATCGGCGACCAGATGATGTCGGGGCTGGTGGCCGTCGCCTCCGGCGGGAGGAAGTAGTCGGCCATGGCATCCCGGAAGGCCATTTCGGCGTGGCGGATCTTGTCGATGTCGACGCCCAGGTCGAAGTCGGTGCCGCGGAGCGCGTGCCACATCGTGATGATGTCGGGCTGGCAGGTGCCGCCCGAGACGGGAGCCATCGAGAGGTCGATGCCGTCGGCGCCGCCCTCGAGGGCGGCCAGATTGCAGGTGATGCCGTTGCCGGCGGTCTCATGCGTATGGAATTGAATGTGGGCCTGGTTGCCGACCAGCTTGCGGGCGAGCTTGATCGTCTCGCACACGGTGCGGGGCGTCGTGGTGCCCGAGGCATCTTTGAAGCAGATGCGGTCGAAGGGAATTTTGGCGGCGATGATCTTCTTGAGGCAGTCTTCGTAGAAGGCCGGGGTGTGGGCGCCCTGGCTTTCGACACCGGGCGGCAGGCCCATCAGCGTGATGGCGACTTCATGCTTGAGGCCGGCGTCATGGATGCACTGGCCCGACCACTTCAGGTTCTCGACGTCGTTCAGGGCGTCGAAGTTGCGGATGGAGGAGGTGCCGTGCTTCTTGAACAGATCGGCGTGCAGCTTGATGATGTCGGAAGCCTGGGAGTCGAGCGCCACGATGCTGACCCCGCGGGCGAGGGTCTGCAGATCGGCCTCGGGACAGGCCTTGCGGAAGAGGTCCATCACGTCGAAGGCGTCTTCCTGGCAGTAGAAGTAGCAGGACTGGAAGCGGGCGCCGCCGCCGGCCTCGAACCAGCGGATGCCGGCATCGTAGGCCACCTTGACGGCCGGCATGAAGTCCTTCGAAAAGACGCGGGCGCCGTAGACGGACTGGAAGCCGTCGCGAAAGGCGGTGCACATGAACTGGATCTGTTTCTTGGCCACGGGATACTCCTCGGTTGTGAATGGGGGGGGCGGCGGGAAATCAGCGGTTCCGGACAGCGGCCGCCGCGATCGCAATCGCAATGACGGGGACATCCTGAACGGCGGGGGCGGCGGTTGCGGCGCGTTGAACAGGCTTGGGCGCCTGGTCCGGAAGGAGATGGTTGAAACGCGGAACGACCAGCGCGGTCAGCCGCATGACCAGAATCATGACGTAGAGGAAAACGTAGACGATCGACATGCCGGCAACCATCAGCACCAGCCCTTGGACGACAATTTGTGAATCACCCATCATGCACCTCAACCAGAATCCGGGGAAAAAACAGATTCGTTGAGGATAGCAAAAATTGGGGCTGAAGACCATGACAAAATTCGAGCCCAAAAAACACGTGCTTTTCCGGAGCGTTCTGGCAAAATGGCGGCATGCAAACGACACCCGCTGCCGCCCCCCCTGAGCCCTTCATGTGGGGACTGCTGCTCCACATGGGCATCAACATGTGGTCGGACGTCCCCGTCACGCGCTGGGGTCAGCTGAACCCCGAGGACGTCCACGTCATCTGCCAGGCCGACCACCTCCGCTTCGACGAAGCGGTCTGGGGGCGGATCACCGCGCGGATGCATCAGGCGGGGATGAACACGGTCGTCATCGACCTCGGCGAAGCCCTGCAGTACCAGACCCATCCCGAGCTCGCGGTACAAGGTTCCTGGGAGATCGGACGGTTCCGCAAGGAATTGGCGCGGCTGCGCGCACTGGGCCTTGAGCCGATCCCCAAACTCAACTTCTCGGCGGCGCACGATGCCTGGCTCAAGGACTACTCCCGCCAGCTCTCCACGCCGGTCTACTACAAGGTCTGCGCCGACCTGATCGGCGAAGTCTGCGAGATCTTCGACACGCCCCGTCTCTTCCACCTCGGCTACGACGAGGAAACCGCCGGCCACCAGTCCCGATTCGCCATCTCGATCGTCCGCCAGGGCGAGCTGTGGTGGCACGACTTCCTGTTCATGGTCAAGCAGGTCGAACAGCACGGCGCACGCCCCTGGATCTGGTCCGACTACCATTGGAACCACCCGGAGGAGTTCATCAGCCGCATGCCCCGGAGCGTCCTGCAGAGCAACTGGTTCTACGGGGCGGCGCTTGAAGGCGACGCCCTCAATCCCAACCATGCGCTGCATGTGGCCAGCTATCGCGAGCTGGAAAAGGCGGGATTCGACCAGGTCCCGACCGGCTCGAACTGGAGCAACGACGTCAACTTCGGCAACACCGTCGACTACTGCCGCAAGGTGATCGCCCCCGAACGCCTCAAGGGATTTCTCCAGGCGCCCTGGTTCTTCACCCTTCCCCAGTGGGAGCAGAAGCTTGCGCAGGCGGTCAACCAGGTCCAGGCGAAGATCGGCTAGCCACGGATGGCCTGGATGACCATGTGGACGCCGGCCACGAAGAGCAGCACGTAGATGATGCGGGTGAACAGGACGCCGCTGAGGCGGCGGTTGAGCCAGGCGCCAAGGGCGACGCTCAGCGGGCAGAGGGGCATCAGCCAGAGCCCCCAGCGCACCGTCTCCACCGTCATGTAGTTCCGCTCCGCCAGGAGGCTCGCCGCCAGGAAAAAGGGGACCTTGACGGAGTTCATCAGCAGATAGTAGCGGGCGGAGGTCCCCACGAAACGCTGCCGGTCGAGATGGCGCAGCAGGAAGAACATGTTGACGACAGGACCGGCGGCGTGGGCGATCATCGTTGTGATGCCCGCAAGGATGCCCAGCCCCCAGCCGGTCCTGGCCCCGACGGGCGGACGTTTGGCCGCATGCGCGGCGAGGCTTCCCCGCACCACCTGCAACAGGCAGAAGCCCAGCGAAACCACCCCCACCATCAGCCGGATCCACCGGTCGGCGTTGACGTTCTCGCGGCCCAGATAGATCAGCATCCAGAATCCCAGCAGGATGCCGACGCTCGCGCCGGTGACGAGGAACTTGAAACTCTCGCGGTCCCATTGCACGGGAAACTGCCGGAGCGTGAAGATGTCGCAGACGATCAGCAGCGGCAGCATCATCGAAACCGCCACCGGGCCCGGCAGCACCATCAGGAGGATGGGCGTCGCGACCACGCCCAATCCGCCCCCGAAGCCGCCTTTGCTGAAGCCCGTCAGAAAGACCGCCGTCATGGTCGCCAGCAGGTAGACCAGCGGCGTCGCCCGGATGCAGTCGGGCAGAAAGAAGTCAACCAGGAGTTGTCCCATGGCTACAGGTTGGCCCCCGCCGCGCGCAAGGCCTCGCGGACCGCACACCCGTCCAGGTCGCCGGGGGCGCAGCCCTGCTGCAACGCCATCGCGGCGGCCATCCCCGCCGCCTGCCCGACCGAGACCGCCGGGGGCATCACGCGCATGCTGCTGTGGATGGCGTGGTCCACCGAGATCGGGCGCCCCGCCACGAGCAGGTTGTCGACATCCGCCGGCACGATGCAGCCGTAGGGAATTTCATACCATTCACCCTCCGGCAACCCCTCGATCTCCGTCCCCTTGCCGTCGGGGTTGTGGATGTCGATGCTGTACCGGACGCGGGCAATGGCGTCATCGAACTTCTGGCACCGGGTGAAGGCCTCGCGCCGGAGCATGACGCGCCCCACGACGCGGCGGCTCTCGCGGACGCCGATGTGATGCGCAACCGAAAAGAGCGTCGCCTGCTCGAAGCCCGGAATCTCGCGCCGCAGGAAGCGGAGGTACTGGCGCATCTGCCGGCGCCCGAGGATCTCCGCCTCCGAAAGGGCCAGGCCGTCCACCGCGCTGTGCTTGACGACCCGCGTGGTGTTGAAATGCAGCACGTCGGGCTCGATCCACGTGAAGAGCAGCACGTTTTCGCGCGGGCAGTCGATGTCGCCGCGCGCCACGGCGGCCAGATACTTCGCGTTGATTTCGGAACGGGGCGGCATGCGCGCGACATCGACATGCCCCAGCTTGAAGCAGAGGGTCATCGGCTGGCAATGGCCGGTGGGCCCGCCGACTTCCGTCCGGCAACCCGCCCGGGCGGCCAGATCGGCGTCGCCGGTGGCATCGACGAACACCGGCGCCTCGATCGCGCCGAGGCCGCTCTTGGAATGGACGATGGCGGCCTTGATCCTGCGGTCGGCGCAGACGGCATCGACCAGCGCGTGGTGATAGAGCAGTTCGACGCCCGCCTCCAGGCAGAGGTCCTCCATGGCCAGCATCGCGAGATCCTTGCTGATCATCCGCTCGGCGCCGCTGTTGCCCTCGCCCGTCAGCGGACTTGCGGCCTGCATCGCCGGCGGCAGGTAGTCGTGCATCCGCGCGATCCATTCGGTGTAGACGGGCCGGTCCAGCGTCTGGCCGTGGACGTGGTTGACCATGAAGGGATGGACCTCGCCGGTAACGGCCATGCCGCCCAGATGGCCATAGCGCTCAACCAGCATCACACGCGCGCCGCGGCGCGCGGCCATGACCGCCGCGCCCAGCCCGCCCGGCCCGCCTCCCACGACGACGACATCCGCGGTCGCGATGACGGGAACCTCGCTGTGAAAGGGATAGGAAGCTGTTTTCATGGCGGGAATCATAGCGGTTTCACGAACCCTTGGCACGCCGGATTTGTGCAGCCCGCAACGGGAGGAGGGTTCAGGGTTCAGTGAGGCCTCTGCCCCGGCTGCGCCGGGCCAGTTGGATCGACTGGGAGACTTGCGGCGCAGCCTTGTCGCTGCCGCTTGGTTTTTCCCAACAATCTTTG
>CAZQKI010000136.1:0-12451 GCA_964592855.1 uncultured Lentisphaerales bacterium | reverse complement strand
CGCGGACGAGTTCGGGATGCTCGACGACGACCGGGCGATGCTCGTCTGGTAGGCGCGAGATGAATACGCACGTACTTAAGCCACCTGGAGCAGGTTATTGTTTCCTTCGTGGAATCGCGCTACGCCACAGTAGCCGGGAAGGATGGGCGACTCCTGATCGGTTTCTCCAAGAGCGGGTGGGGTGCGTTCAGCCTGATTCTGGGCCGGCCGGACTTCTGGGGCTACGCGGCGTCATGGGATGCGCCGCTGTTGATGTCGACCTTCCATTGGGACGTGGCACTGGCCTTCGGCACGGCGGCGCAGTTCGACGCCCATCGGCCGGATCGGCTGGTGGAGCGCCTGGACGGACCGTTCCGGCAGGAGTCGCGCCTGGTGCTGAGTGGCGAGCGGTCGTGGGGACCGCTGCGGGACGGACCGCCCGGTGCCGGCCACACGCGGGGCTTCCACGAACTCCTGGAACAGCGCGGCATCCGGCATGCCTATCGGAATGATCTGGGCGTGGAGCACACCTGGAATCGCGGCTGGGTCGGTCCCCTGGTCGAGGAACTCATGAAGCTGACGAGTACAGCAACCTGAACGCCGGCTGGAAACGGGGAATTCATGAACGGGATGCCTGATGCGTGAGAACGTGAAACGTGAAAGCGGTCAGGAGACTGGGTGATTGAGTGTACAGACGCTTCGATCTCTACCTCGAAATCGAGCCCGAGTCCCGACGACCGGCTCTCGTAGTACGCCACGGCCTCCCAGAGTTCAACCTCGGCCTCGTGGAGGATGGTCGCAGCCGTCATTTTCCGAACTTCGCCCTGATATCGTGGAACACGTCGGCGGCAGGTCGCCCCTTGGCTGTGCCTTCTCGCACCATCTGAACGCGGCGGTCGATCTCCGCTTCCTGCTCGGGTCCGAGGTCGAAAGCGGACGGATCGTCCAGACTTAGAATCAGGTCGTGCACCAGACTTGCCCGCTCACTCAGAGAGAGGGACATCGCCTTGTCCCGGACTGCTTGCACCGTTGCGCTCATGAGGGGATCATACCAAGGCTTTCATCGCGGTTCAAGCTGTGATAACGAGAAAAACCGACATGTCGTCGTCGTAAGCGTCGCCGCACCGTTGAAAGAAAGATTGCATATGGGAGAAGGCGGCGCAAGGGATAAAATGTTTATGAAAACAAGCTTTGTCGTGAGTTTTGCCGCGAGCTTTGTCGACAAAGTGTGCGATAAAGTTTACGACAAAGATTCTCCGACGGCTAAGACTTGTAGGGAACGGTTCCGTTCGCGTCGACCGTGTAGCCCCATTTGCGGATGTATTCGGGCCCCGGCAGGAATTGATCGTCCGTTTCCACCAGCTTCCGCCGGAGCGTTTCATCGAGCCTATTCCGTACATCGGCGGAAGAGGCGTCATCGACAAGGTTCTGCATCTGATAGGGGTCGGCCACGTTGTCGTAGAGCAGCCACGGGCCATTGAGATCCCGCACGTAGGTGTATCGCCGGGTGCGCAGCCCCCGGTACTCCTTCCCGCCGCGGGCCGTTGTCCATTCCCCGAACGCGTGGGCGCACTGAATCAGTGCGGCGTCGTCTGCCGGGGGTTCCCTGCCTTGGATGTGCGGCGCGAAGTCCGTCCCCTCTACCGTCTCCGGGATGGGAATGCCGCACAGGCCCAGCAGGGTCGGCATGATGTCCGGCGCATCGATGAGGGCCTCGGTCTCCCGCGGACGCCATGCCGGCAAGCCGGGGTAACGAAGAAGAAAAGGCACGCGGATGGCTTCGTCCCAGGGCCGCTGCTTGCGTGTTTCGCCCTGCGACCCCAGCATGTCGCCGTGATCCGAAGTGAAGACAAACACCGTCTCCTGCTCGATCCCTTGCTCCCGGAGGCTGGCCAGCAGTTCGCCGACGCAGGCGTCGAGTGCCGAGCAGTGCGCATAATACCCCGCCAGCCATTCCCGAGCCTTGGCGTCCAGTTCGGCGGGGACGTTTGGGCGCAGGGTCAGGGTCTTCGGATCATAGAGTTTTCTGAACGCCTCGGGGGCCGTTTCATAGGGATTGTGGGGCGGCCCCCAGGAGACCATCAGCAAGAAGGGTTTGCTCTTGTCACGGTTCGCGATGTAGTTCCGCGCATCGTGGGTCTGTTCGGCGGCGTCGTATCCGTTCCAGATCCGCTGCCCGTCAGAATCGCCGGCGTAATAGGGGGAGTGGTTGTAGGCGTGCGTGCACTCGAGAACCTTCCAGTAGTCGAATCCGAGCCGCCGTTCGGGCGGAATGTAATTGGAGCGGCCGTGGCCGTCGACATGCCACTTGCCGATGTAGGCCGTGTCGTATCCGGCCGACGAGAACGCCTCGGCAATGCTCGTTGCCCGCGGCTGCAGATAGACGTCGTTGACAAAGACCCCGTGCGTCAACGGCCGCTGTCCCGTCAGCAGGCTGGCCCGGTAGGGCGAGCAGACCGGGCATCCCGAAACCGCATGGGTGAAGTTGATGCTTTCCCGCGCCAGCGCATCGAGGTTTGGTGTCGCCACGTTGGGATCGCCGGCATAGCCGGTCGCCTGCTGGCGCCACTGGTCGCCGAACACGAACACGACATTGGGCTTGTTGCCGATCATCTTGCCTCTCGCTCAGTCCACGTAGAAGGCATAGACCCGGCTGGTTTCCGCCCCCCACGTCTCATCGAGAACCCAGCGGACGCCCTGGAGCCCGGCGGGCAGCGGCAGGCGGCACAGCCGCTGGTAGTTCTGCCGGACGTGGTGGAGGATTTCCCATTGGCCGTCGCGCAAGCCTTCGATGCGGAAGGCTTTGGGCATGACCGCCGGCGGCGACGTCAACTGGCCATCGTCCTGGTGATAGCTCATCGACACAATCAGATCGAGTCCGCTGTCGACGATGACCGTCACGCTGGAGACCTCCGCAGTTCCGCCGAATTGATAGGCGATCCAGTCGCCGGCCTGGCACGTCCAGCAATTGGTGGTCTCGCCGACCGGACGGCTCGTCCCGTTCCGGACCGGCTCGGGATCGCCGCGGGAGGCGGTGAGCGCCGCGCGTGCGACGAGCGCCGGGAAACCCTGCTTTACGCCGGGCAGGTAGACGTCGTCTCGGATCATCGTCTGCTGCAGTTCGCCCAGATGGGCCGCCATGCCCGCGGGCGGAAGCCCTTTGGCCACGGCGAGGGCCGCGGCGGTGCCGACCGCCTGCCCCATGCTGCAGCCGGTCCCCATGACGCGCGTCGAACTCATGGCCGCATGGGTGCAGCTTGCGTCACGGCCCGCGAACATCAGGTTGCGGATGTTCCGTGAGTAGAGGCAGCGGTAGGGGATGCCGTAGGGCGACGGCGCGGGGTGGAAGATGGTGGCGGGGGCGCCGACGGAAACCGCATGGAACCCGGCCGGATGATGATCGTCCATCGACCAGCCGCCGTAGGCCGCGACATCCTCGAACGGGCCGCCGGCCTCGATGTCCTTCTGCGAGAGGACGTGCGCCCCGACGTAGCGCCGGCTTTCGCGTTTCGCGGGGACGTACTGCACCCAGTCCAGCGCCCAGTTCTCCGCCTCTTGCCGGTTGGGACAGCGGTTCTTGATGTGGTCCCAGACCCCATAGGCGATCTTCAGCAGCTCGGTGCGCAACAGTTCCGTGTCATGGATGCTGTCGTGCTCGCCGCCCAGCTCGACCCACCAGTAGCCCATCTGCCACCAACGGTGGGCGCGCGGGCCGTAGGGCAGCTTGTCGCAGGTGTCGAAGCGGCAGGCCCATTCCGGCGGCTCGAAGGGCTGGGGGGTGGCATACTTCCGCGACTGGAACAGGCAGGTCATGCCCATGGTCCGTGCATCGGCTTTCAACGGCGCGATGGATTCATCGTATTCGCTGCGCGCCTCCCGTCCCATCCGGAAGTCGGCGCCGGTGAGCGGGGCGAGAATGGCGTCGCCGGAGCAGTCCGCGAAGATGTGCGCGTGGACGGCGTGGTAGGTCTGTGTGGAAAGCTGCCAGCCCGTGACCCCTCGGATCGTCGCCCCGTCCATGTCGGCCTTCAGGCAGGAGCAGTTGAGGAGCGCGGTGATGTTCGGTTCCGCGAGCACCTTCCCGAAGAGAATCGTATCCCAGACCGAGAAGTTGCGGTTGGGATTCTGATGGAGGTTCTCCATGCGGAGTTCCTCCAGAATGCCGGTTTCCCGCATGTTCTTGTTGCGGTTGTGGGCATCGGCGCCGCAGATGTGGACGCGGCACTCGCTCGAAGCATTGCCGCCGAAGACCGGGCGGTCGTGCATCAGGACGACCTTGGCCCCCTGGCGGGCGGCCGCAATCGCCGCCGTCAGCCCTGCCATGCCCCCGCCGACCACGCAGAGGTCGGCTTCGTGTACCGTTGTTTTCAGTTTCATATTTTGGGATGGAGGAAGATGGCGTCGTGGTCGAACCGTTCCGCGGTGGCGATGTAGAGGTCGGCGATGTCGTTCCGGTGAAGCTGGCGTTCCCGCTCCTCCATCTGGTCCCACTGACGGTAGTTCCTGTGCGAAGGGTGGACCTTGCCGAAGCACTCCATGGTCAGAAAGAAAACCAGTTCGAAATGGGGAACCCGTCCCGCGAGGGGGATGCGGTCCAAGGCGGATGCGAAGCGTTCTCGGGGTGTCATAGCAGGGGTGTTCATGATGATTTCCTGGACGTGGGGCCGGTTTTGTCCGGCGCATCGGACGGTTGCGGCGCTCATTTGAATTCGATCGGCGTCACATCCTCGCCGCCCCAGGTGGGCTTGTGGCCCGCTTCGCTGGGCATCCAGAAGAAAACCGGCGCCACGATGCCGCCGGTGCCGACTTCGTTGAGCGTGGCGTTGATGATGCGCACGCCGACCACATTGCGCTCGCCCGGCTTGATGCTGTCGGTGACCTCGAACTCGAAGGGGACGAACGCCTTGCCCGGGCTGTCGCCCAGCAGTTGGTCGTTCAGCCAGACGCGCGCCTTCTCGTCGACGCCGCCGAACCAGAGAAACACCTTCTTTCCCTTGGGGACCTGCGGCAGCTCCACGCTTTGGCGGTACCAGGCCTCGCCCTTGTAATGCCGCAGCCCCTGGTTGCTCCACGAGGACGAGGAGGTCCGCATCTCGCTCCAGTTGCCTCCGGTCAGGTCGGCGGAATACCATTGCTGGGGTTCGCCGATGCTCCCCGGGTCCAGCAGAAACGACCAGACATCGGACATGCCGGCCAGGAAACTGCCGGACGTGACGGCGCGTTCGTAGCCTTGTGTGATCGGCGAGCGGAAGAAGCGCTTCATGTAGGAGGTGCCGTACTCCCGCGTCACCAGTTCGATGTCGTAGGCGGTGGTCAGCACGTCGAGGAGATCGTCGACCCGCTTGAGGGCGGCGGCGGCGGCGGGCCACTCGTTGGCCGCACGGCTTTCCATCATGACGCAGAAGGCCTCGGTGTAGTTGAAGACCTGCTGCATGGCTTTGACGCGAATGGCATACGGCTCGGCGCCGGCCTTGGCGGCGGCGGCGGCGAGCAGGGCGAGCGCCTGCTGGCGGACCGCTGGCGGATAGATCAGCGGCGTATCGTAGGCCGATCCGGTGTGGACGTCGGCATCGCGGATGGTGGCGTCGAGCAGGGCGATGTAGGCGCCCATCGGTTCGTCCGCCGGTCCGAAGTAGGCGGTTGCGAAGTCTTGCATCAGGGCGTCGACGTTGGCCTCGTGGTTCCACATCAGTTTGCCGGCGATGTAGAGCGAGGGGAGTTCGCTGCCCCAATGGGCCAGGCATTCGACCCGCCAGCCGGTGATCCCCAACTCCTTGGAGATCGGGATCTGCGTGCGGAGGCGGTGGACCATCGGGAAGAGGAAGCCGGGGCTGGCCAGGTTGAACCAGTAGCCGCGGTCGTAGACTTCGGGCAGGATCTTGCCCCACTCGCCGACCATCCAGCGGAAATACTTGTCCTGCTCGGGGCAGATCGGATTGCCGAGGCCGTGAATCCGGCAGATCGTGATCGGCGCGAAAGCCGGGACGATCCGCGGGTTGGGCTTGACCTTGACCGGGGGACGGTTGTAGGAGGCGTAGGAGTAGAAGGCGATCTTCTTGTCGGGGAATTCATCGGCGATGGCGTCCAGGATGGCGTTGAAGAAGCCGAGGTAGCGATCGGTCATCGACATGTAGGCCGCGAACGGATCCCAGTCGCCGCCGTCGAGCGCCTTGCAGGCGTCGCACTCGCAGAAGCCGCGGCCGTCATGCGGGCCGATGCCGATCCAGGGCGAGTTGGTGTTGGCCCGGAAATATTCGCGCACGGTTTGGACCGCGCCGGCCAGCGTCTCGGGGTTCGACACGCAGAGCTGGCGGTCGCGGCGCTCGCCACCGATCAGCGCATAGCATTCCGGCTTCGCGGCAAAACTGTGGGTGGCGGGCATGCTGATGCCGTGCGCGGGTGGGAAATGGAGACCGCCCATCCGCATCCGGCGTTGCCAGACCCGGAATTTGCTGGCATGTCCGGCGGCCCAGCGGTCGGGGAAGGAGGGTCCCTGGGTGGTGTCCCGGTTGACGAGTGCGACCGTCGGGCTTGCGGGAATCACCCGGCCGATCTCCCCCGGCATGAACCAGCGGACACCGAGCTGCTCGAGCGCCTCGTAGCAGCCGAACAAGGTGCCCTCCCGCGACAGGCCGCGGATGGCAACCGACTTGTCGCCGGCCCGGATCGTGAAGGCGGCCGGGTCGGTGCTGACCTTGCGCGTTGCCGCATCGAGCGCGGCGTCCGCGGCCTGATCGAGATAGATGGGCACACGCCCGGCCAGATTCGTGCCCAGGGCGACGATCTCGAGCTTGGCGCCGCTCATCCGCTCGATGTGTTCCACCAGTTCGGTGGCGGCCAGCTTGACGTCGGCATACGGATCGACCGGGACCGGCGCCCGTTTTTTGCGTGGCGCCGGCGCGGGCACCTCCGGGACGGCCAGCGCCTCCGGCGTCAGCACGATGACGGCGCGTGCCGCGCCGCTCTTGACCAGTTCAACGGCCCGCGCGCCCGTCGCGAAGCCCGTCGCGATGAGCGCCAGCGTCAATATCCTCAGACTCAACGTGCTGCTCGACATGACCCGATTCTCCCCGATGTTGAAAATGAAAGTGGTGCATCATAAAGTCGATTCCCAATATATGCAAGCGCAGCACGAGATCGGACTCGGCTGTGAGGGAAATCTCCAGCTCCACCTGATCGGCTGTTTCAACGACCGTCTGACGGTAACGTAAAAATTTCTCGTGATCGACGACGATGCGCCCTGTCCATTCACGGAGGCCGGACGCCCCGGCGAATTTCACATCTTCGACGCTCCAGGTCCCGAGGCCGGCGCCCCGGTCCAGCCGGGCAGGAACACGCGCACGTCCGTGATCACCGGCACAAAATCGCCATCGCAGCGCAGTGCGATGACACGCCCGGCTCCGTCGCAAGCCGCCAGCTCGCCGCGCGCGAGGAGAGGGATGACGCTCGCCAGAATCGCCAGCAGACCTGCCGCAAGCCGCGCGCGCCGCGGCAATCGCTGAAAGAGGCGCATGCATAAGGCTATATTGGAAGCTTCTTCAATGGATTGCCTTGTACAGATTGCCTCCGTCAGCGCACAATGATCAGCGAGGCGCGCGCCAGGTTGCGGGCCTCGAAATTGGCGTAGAGCCGATAGCGGTTGCCGGAGGTCACCCCGTAGATGCCGACCAGCCCGGGATCGCGAACGGCCAAGGCGGCGTTGTCGACAAATACAAGATCCCAGTCCGCCGGTTCGGGGTCGGTCCTGGGCCACATCTTGGCACGCAATCGAACCGCTGCCGGCCCCTGTTGTTCGACCTCCAGGACAACCCGGTTCCAGACCAGGTAATTGAAGGCACCGACGACGCTGGCCAGGTTTGCCGATGCCCCCCCGGCGTAGCGTCTGAGATAAAGCGTCTGGTTGTAAGGATAGAACCAGAGCTGATAGCCCCGGCGCTCGTTGGCGGTCGTATCGGGATCGTCGGGCAGGAATCGCGCCCAAAGGCCGGCGTAGTTCTGCTGGGTGAGGACGGGGTGGTTGATATCCGCCGCAACCCGCACGTTCTTGGCCGCCCAATCCGTAATGTAGGCATTGACGTTCTGGTGCGCGTGGACGCGGCCGCTCGGACCGGTTGTCAGGTAGAGATTGGGTTGGTTTTCGGAGTTGAAATGCTCGCTCAGCCACTGCTGCGGCCAGGTGAAAACCCACCCCATGGGCCAGGTGCGGGTGTTGGCGGGGCCGGCGAAGTTTTCGCGCGCCCGGTTGGTGGCGACATGGTGTTCCATGCTGGCGACCGTCACGGCGATGGGCGTGCTGTCGGTGTTGCCGGCTGCGTCGGTTGCCGTCAGCGTGACGGTCGTGGCGCCCAGTTTCGAGAGCGTCACGTCCGGGATGCCCGGTGTGTCATCGTCGGGACAAGCGACCTGCCGGTCATAGAGTCCGATGGACGATGACGAGCCGGCATCGACATCCTGGCCGCGCTTGCGTCTGGGCGGCAGCGGGTCGCCGGCCCGCAGCAGGGCGGGGACAACGGCACCCCAGGCATGGACGGTGAGCTGAGCCGGCGCCACGGCCTGGACGTCCGCCGTGTTGCGCACGTAAGTGATGGTGCGCGCGAACGCAATGGATTCGAGGATCTCCGTCGAATCCCGGAGCCAGGCGTAGAGCTTCACCGGACCTTCGGGAAAAGGGACCTCGAAGGTGGCCGTGGCCGGCGGCTGCTCCGGATCGTAGGCCAGCCAGCCGCCGACCGGCTCCGTGCTGCTTTCGCTGATCTGGTACTGGTCGTAGCCGGTCAAGCAGGGGAAGTTCGTGACGATCACCGTGTTTTCGCGCGTGTAGAGCAGGTGGCCCGTGTCGGGGCTGGCGAGCGCCAGCGGGAGGTTGGCATAGCATCGGATTTCATCGACCTGGACGGCGGTGCCGTAGCGGGCGGTGGCCTGCAGCATCACATACCGCCCCGACTTGCTTTGGACGTGGCCGCCCCAGATCGGTGTCCAGGCCGCCGAGTCCGGCAGCGTGCCGACCGCCACCGGGTCGCCCCAGTTGCCGGTGTCGTCGGTGACATAGACGGCGTAGGCGGCGATCCGGTTGTTCTGCGCCAGCAGTTCGAGCCCGCCAAAGGGATACGACGCGCCGAGGTCGATCCGCAGCCAGGCGGGCAGCGCCGTGCTTTGCCAGTAGGAGGCGGTGTCGCCATCGATGGCAAAACGTGCCTCGTGCAGAAAGAGGTCGTAGCTGCCGGTCCGTGTGGCGCTGTCGGCCGTGGCCGTCAGCCAGCGCTGCGGCACCTCGGCCAGCGCGCAGGGGCGGTTCGTCACACTCTCGACCGTCACAGTCGTCGTCGTGCTGTCGGCGTTGCCGGCGAGGTCGGTCACCGTCAGGGTGACGGTGTATTCGCCCGGTTCGGTCAGGGTCGTGTAGTCGGTGGCGGGCGTTTCATTTTCCGCGGCGGCAACCCGCATGCCGTAGAGGCCGATCGACGCGTACGATCCGTTGTCAACATTTGCCGCCCGGATGACGGCCGGCCAGACTGGACCGTAGGTTGGCGCCAGATAGGGCTTGGCGATTGCGGTGACATCCGCGGTTTCATGGACATAGGTGGTGGTGGCCACCAGGCCGAGGACGGGCAGCGTGCCGGCCGCGTCCTTCAGCCAGCAGTACAGCGTGACCTGGCCTTCCGGGTCGGGTACGGCAAAGGTCACGGTCGCGGGCGGAGTGTTGGTGTCGAACGCGAGCCATCCCTCGGACGGCGCCGCGTTGTTTGTGGAGAACTGGTAAAGATCGTAGCCGGCGAGATCGCGCAGCGGAAGGAGCACATCGACCTCGTTGGTACTGGTGTAATGGGCGTTGCCCGTAAGCGGATCGAGCAGTGCGAATGCATATGGCGAGAAGGCGAGTTCGGCCGAATGAGTCCAGGTCGCATTCAGGATGGCGCCGTCGCCGCCATTGGGGGTGGCGTCGAGCGTCGCGCTTCCGGCGCCTTCGTCCAGCCGCCAGTAGCCGAGGAGTCCCGGTTCGTGCCCGATCAGGCGATGCGGCATGAACTGCTGAATCTGCGCCTGGGAGCGGGCATGATTCCAGACACGCACGTCGCTGGCCCATCCCAGCAGGTCCGTCGTGCTGGCATAGCCGCTGATCTTGACGGTATGCGCCTCGGTGTTGCCAAAGCTGTAGGGCTGCGTTCCCGCCAGCGATCCGTCCCGGTAGAAGGCGAGATTGGTGCCATCGTAGCTGTAGGCGAGATGGTACCAGTGGGTCGTGGTCAGGGCAGGGGAGAGCGTGACGCTGCGCCAGGTGTTGGCGGGGATGCCGCCAGCCCCGGTATAGGCATAGAGCATGGTGCTGCCGTTGACGCCGAACATGTAGGTATAAGGCGAAGTTCGCGCGTTGCCCTTGCTGTAGAGCATCCGTACCCCGCTCACGGAGTTCAAGTAGACCCAGCCCTCGATCGTGAACGGACTGGAGGAGGGGATCTGGAGCGACGGCGGCGCGCCGATGTTCACGTAGCTGTTGTTGCCCGTGAAGTTCAGGACAGGTGTGTCCGCCTGCACGCCATGCATCGCGCAGACAAGCAAGCCCGCAAACAGTACCTTCCGGTTCCGATTCATCGGGTTAGTCATGATAGACTCCAATTTGTAGAGCGATAATACCAGATTCGTCGGCAGGCCGTCTCCCGTTTTCCGACAAAAACGTAGCCGTTCAGTTTCGGGGGAAGCGCGAATTTGTGCATGGGAGTTGTCGTCCAGCAACCGATTCAACAAGCTTTGTCGCGAGCTTTGTCGTGAGCTTTGTCGACAAAGTATACGACAAAGTATACGACAAAGATTCTTGGACAGGCGGCTTTGGCAGGTTAGTGCCTTACAGGCTGACAAGGACGATAAAAAACAAGTTGTTCAAGTACCAGAACCGGTACGAACCGCAGATATCCCGCTGCGCGGGCGCATGACCCGACGAATAATGAGGTCCGAATCATGAAGGAAAGAAAAAGACAACTGCGAAGGAACGGGATTCACTTCGACATTCTGCGGTTCAGTATTCGTCGGGTCATGCGCCCGCGCAGCGGGACATCTGCGGTTCGATTGGGTTGCGGGCTCCGCCCGCATTAGGCTTTCCTAGTGGGGCGAACCGTCCCGGTGAGCCGTGCGACGGGTGCCCTTGATGCCTTGCAGCCACTTGGATCGGTCGCGCCATCGCAAAGGTGGGGCAGGCATTCCTGCCTGCATTCCCGTTGGCCTGACGAGGGGTTACTGATTCTCAGGGACATAAACCACATCGCCTGGGCTGACGAATGTGTTGGTTGCGCTGCGACCGTTGATATCGTCACGGTACCACGTGGGCAGAGGCGGAATGTCAATCGGCCCGGAGCCGTTCCGCAGGCTTTCGGCCCTGGCGCAACCCACCGCCACGCTTTGCCGTCCCTCGATCGGCGTCGCCGTCCGCTACCTCACCATCAGCAGCATGCCGCTCTTCCAGACGATCTTTCCGCCGCCGTAGACCACCCAGGCCGCGTTGCCCCAGTCTTTGTGGAAGTAGCTGTTCACCTTCAACGTGCGGCCGTTCAAGATCAGCTGTGGGTAGGCTGCCGAACCGCCGACCAGATAGAGGTCGCCCACGGTCATGTTGGCCGAGAGGCCCACCCGGCCGCGTGTCTCGATCCGCAGCGTGGCCCGCTTCAATTCGTCGGATACGGCCACCAGCGACGGCGGCAGCTCGCAATAGGTGTTCGTGCCGGCGGCGTCCGTGCCCGGCGTCCAGGTCGAAGGCGCGTTGACCGTGACCGTGCCGGCGCCGTCGGACACGCCGGCACGCTGACGGTAGAAGGTGCCGGGTGCCGAGAATTTCGCCTTGGAGCTATACCCGCCACTGGCCTGGCAGGATAATCCGTCGAGGCCCGCACCGGCAACCTCGACGAGCGAAATGCGGCCGCCGCCGCCCGGGCCGACATAGCCGTCACCGCCGGACGCGGAAACCGTGCCACCACCGGCAAAGGCCCCCGCCTTGAGCCAGACCGAACCACCGGAGCCGCTCCCGTAGAAATCGTTGTTCTTGAACGTCCTGTCCCCGTCGGCGTCCACCGCTCCATTCAACGTCAAGGTGCCGCTCACCGCAAGCTTGACCGCCCCGCCGCCACGCATGTTGTTCTGACTGCCCCAGTTCGTGGGGCCGAGCACCGAGCCGTAGGTGGATCTGAAGGGTGTGTAGCCAACCCCGCCGCGGCCTCCATGACTTGGCCCCGCCGTATAGTTTCCGCTGGCGCCGCCGGGTCCGCCGGAGAGATGTCCGCGGCGATGGGCGGAAATCATCCCTCCCGCATCGACCGTCAAGTTGCCGTTGAGTCCCAGGTTGAGCGACTTCAGGGAGGTATGCGCGAGGTTTCCGTTGATGGCGATTCGCCAGTCGCCCGAGGCTGCTACGGGAACGTCCAGGTGCAGGCAGTGTCCCGTCCGGCTGTACATTGACACCTGGACGGGAGAGAAGTATGGAGCAACA
>CAZQKI010000135.1:0-12459 GCA_964592855.1 uncultured Lentisphaerales bacterium | reverse complement strand
GAACCGACGCAGATCAAGTGCTGGGTTCTGCAGGGCGAGATCCCCTGCGAGCAGGCCGGCGCCCACCCCGTGTTCCGGCGCAAGGATATCGACGCCTGGGCTTCGCAGCGCATTCTAGGCATGCCGGAGCGCAACCTGGCCTCCTACCACCGCGAGACCTCCCAGCAGGCCCACCGGGAAGATGACGGACCCTTTTCCGTCTGCGATCTGCTGACGCCCGACCGGACCGTCTTCGCGCTCCGTTCCCGCACCAAGGCCTCCGTGCTCCGCGACCTCACAGCCGTCGCGGAGCGTGAGGAAATCCTCTACGACCCCAAGGACCTGGTGCGGAGCCTGGAGGAGCGCGAGGCGCTCTGCTCCACGGGGCTGGGCGGGGGCGTCGCCATCGTCCATCCGCGCCACCACGACCCCTACATCGCCAGCGAACCCTTCCTGATCCTGGCGCGCGCGGCGCACCCGATCTGCTTCGGCGCGCCCGACGGGAAGCCCACCGACATCTTCTTCCTGCTGGTCGCCACCGACGACCGCTACCATCTCCAGGCGCTGGCGCGCCTCTGCCTGATGATGATGAACACGAGCCTGCTCGGCAACCTGCGCGACGCGGACTCGGCGGCGGGGATGCATGCCGCCACGCTGCAGGCCGAGAAGGAGATTCTGGCCACGATCAAGTAGGCCGGTGACCATGTTGGCAACGATCCAGCATTGGGAGGAGTGGCACGCGCGCTGCGCGCTGCTGCGCTGCGGCGAGGAGACCCGGACGGCCCTCCGCGGCTTTGCCTGGACGCGCTTCGTCCACTATGCGCAGGCGGCGCTCGGCGAGAGCGGGGTGCAGCCGCAGGTTCCCGCGGCCGAGGACTGCTGGCACCTGC
The DNA here is from genome assembly GCA_964592855.1 of uncultured Lentisphaerales bacterium. Classification (GTDB taxonomy): domain Bacteria; phylum Verrucomicrobiota; class Kiritimatiellia; order RFP12; family JAAYLN01; genus JAAYLN01. The sequence goes on along the minus strand of CAZQKI010000135.1, from coordinate 11,590 downwards.
TGGAGAGCGATCTTTCGGTGGCGCGGCCGCGGAGCGGCCGTCGCTACAAGGAGTGGCTCTTTGCACGGCTGGAGGGCTCCGGCGATGCACCGATCGATGTCATCCAGGGCGGCGCCTCGCTGCTGATGCGGACCGTCGTCCGGACATGGGCGCTCCACGAGACGACGCCGCGCAAGACGCGCTCGATGGATGCCCCCCTCGGTCCCGGCGCGAGCGGACTGACCCTCGCCGACCTCCTGCCCGCCGCGGAAGGGACGGCCCTCGAAGACGACGAGATTGCGGCTCGGGCCGCCGCGCTCGCGCCGGTGTTTTTCGACACCCTCGACCCCAAGGCACGCCTGGTGCTGCTGGCCAAGCATCTGGACCTTCCGCTCTACGATCCGGGTGTGCTCGCGCTGGCGGGGATCGGCCGCAGCCGGGCCAGCGACATCTGGCGGAGCACCTTCATGCAACTGGCAGGGCTGGTGGGTCAAACCCATCCGACGGAGCCCCGCGACTGGCAATTGAAGCTGACCCTGGTGGTCGTGCGGCTGTTGAATGAAAGAATTGTTTGCTGGGGCCGGGTGGAAAAAACGGCACAACCGCTCTTCTTCATGGCGGAGAGGAACGGCAGGAACGGAAAAGCAGGCCGTCGTCAAGGTGCGCTTCCATGAGACGAGACGAACGGACACAGATTCAACATCGGCGGCTGGCAGCCTGGTTGCAGGGCTGGCAGCTGACGCAGCGGCTCGATGCGCTGCCGGAGCCGGCTGACGGCGCGGAGCCCCCGGCGCCGCCGCCGCCCTATCCGTCGGCCGATGCCCGATCAGGCCAGGCGAAGTCCTGCCGCATCGGCGACCCTTCCCGGCTGGCGGCCGGCGGCATCGTGCTGCTGCCGCCGGAGACGGAGGCCACGCGGCGACGCCCCGTCTACGTCGCCTTGATCGATGCCGTTCACGATGGCGCCTGGCGGGTCGTTCCCTTCGGGCGCCTGCCGGTGCCCGCCGTTCCGGGCGAGCTGGCGACAGGTCGCAGGCAGACGTCCCTGCAGGTGCTCTGCGTCTGGAATGTCGGATCGGTGGAGGGCGGAGCCTTGGTCCGGGGTTGGCTGGTCGGCCGGCTCACGGTACATGAAATGCGATGGGCGCGACAGCTGCTCGGCCTGCAACCGGGCGCAAAGCCCGCGTCGGCGCTGGCGCTGCGTCTGGGGCCGCCGCTGCTCCATCCGCTCGATCCGCGGCATGACTACCTCGAACAGGAGCGGCTGCTTTGGCTGCCGACGGCCGCGCCCACCCGGTGCGGCGAGGGGCCGGCGCCCTACGGCCGTGCCTCCGATCAGCCGCTTCCGCTCGCAGCGGAGAAACGCGAGGCTTACGACGACAAGCCGTGAGCCTCTTCAAATCAGGACAAATTCATGAGCAACAAGCAAAAAAAAGTGATCCGGTTCGGTCTGATCGGTTTTGGCAAGCATGGACAGTGGGCGGTGGAGCCCGCCATGCGGGCCGCGCCGAAGGTGCAGCTCAAGGCCGTGGCGGATCTGGCGCCCGAAAACCTCGTCCTGCTACCCGATCCGAAGGTGTCGACCTATACGGATTTCCGGAGGATGATCAAGCAGGAGGCGCTGGATGCCGTCTACGTGGCCACGCGCGTGGAATCCCACGCCGAGGTGACCCTGGCGGCTCTGCGGGCCGGCCTGCACGTGATCACGGAAAAACCCATGGCGACGTCCATTGCGGAGTGCCGGCGGATGATCGCGGCCGCGGCGAAGGCCGACCGGCTGCTGGCCGTCGACTTCGAGTCGCGCTACGTTCCCGGCTTCCAGCAGATCCGGAAGTGGATCGCCGAGGGGCGGCTGGGCCGGCTGGGAGCCATCCACATGGACCATTTCTGGGACGGGCACAAGGTGACCGGCGAGTTGGCGGAACGCCGGCACCGGTTCTGCGACAGTTCGGGCTGTCTCGACTGCGGCATTCACAAGCTGGACCTCGCCCGCTATTTCAACGGCGGCGGCACGTGGCAGGATATCCGGGCCTATGGCGCCTGGTTCGGCGAGAAGGTCCGGTACGCGCCGCACATCTCCATCCAGGCCCGGTTGGACACCGGCGTGCTGGTCGCGGTCAACGCCAGTTTCGCCTTCACGGCCTACATTCCCCAGCGGCTGAGGAGTTCCAACTACGAAGGACTCGCCATTCTGGGCGAAAAGGGCGTGATCGTCATGCATCAGGCGCCCGATGGCGTCCGCCACCTGCAGCTTGTTTCCGAAACGCTGTCGGAAGTTGTGCCGTTCGTGCCGCACGGACACACCTCCGTGATCACCCGGCTACTCGGCGATTTCGCCGATTCCATCCTCCGGGGGCGTCCGCTCCCGCCGGAGGCCGCGAGTGGCAACGACGGACTGATGGCGCAGATGATCACCGACGAGGCGAACCGGCAGGCCGTGGAAGCGGGCGATTCGTGCGCCGTGAAACCGCGCCGCCGCCGCGCCAGTAACGATTGATCCGACTGTTTTATCGGATCAGGAACAGGGTTCCGGCGGGTGGCGCCCGGTAGAAGACGATGGTGCCGTCGCCGCCATCCACGAAGCTCTGGCCGCCGTCGCCGACCAGCTTCCCGCGAACTGGAATGTCGTATTCCGGGCGATAATTTGCACCAATACGTGCGTTGGCGAAAGGAGCGATGCAGACCATGTTCGGCGATGCCGAGACGCCGGTCGCGATCATGAAGTCCATCAAGGAACGGAGCGTCAGCCACGAGGCGATGGGCCTGTTCTGGCGCGATACGGAACTGAGCTGGTGGTGGTACCGCGCGCCGATCGAGACGCAGGCGCTGATGATCGAGGCGTTCGACGAGGTCATGGGCGACGCCCAGGCGGTCGAGGACGCCCGGGTCTGGCTGCTCAAGCAGAAGCAGACGCAGGACTGGAAGACGACCAAGGCCACGGCCGATGCCGTCTACGGCCTGTTGCTGCGCGGCGGGAACCTGCTGGCCAGCGACGCGCTGGTCGAGGTCAGGAAGCGCGACGAGGGCGTCGGTTGGGGGAGCGTCCACTGGCAGTATCTGGAGGACATGACCCGGGTGACGCCGTATGAAGGCACGCCGCTGAAGCTCAAGAAGACGCTCTCCCGGAAGGAAACGACCGGGAAGGGCCAGGTGCTGGAGCCGGTCAAGGGCGCGCTGGCGGTCGGCGACGAACTGGTGAGCCGGATTGAACTGCGCACGGACCGCGACATGGAGTATGTCCACCTGAAAGACCAGCGCGGCAGCGGCACCGAGCCGGTGAACGTGCTGAGTCGGACGAAGCACCAGGACGGGTTGGCGTACTACGAGAGCACGCGCGACACGGCGAGCCATTTCTTCATCCACTACCTGCCCAAGGGCGTTTACGTGTTCGAGTACAGTGCGCGGGTCCAGTTGAAGGGCAATTACCAGACCGGCGTCGCGAGCATCCAGTGCATGTACGCCCCCGAGTTCAACAGCCACAGCGAGAGCTTCGAACTGGAGGTGAAGTAGGCGGGGATTCATTTCGCCGGCGGAGAAGCCCGGGACTTCAGCCCGTCGACGTAGATCTGATAGCGGCGTTTCTCGTGGTCTTTCACCACGGCGAGCAGGTCGTCGGCGTAGGTGGCCGACTTGGCCGTTTCGCCGCTGGCGCACAAGCTTCTGACCAGCATCTCGACCAGTTCGCGACGGCGCGGAAAGTTGCCCGGCTTTTCGCGAATGCTTGCGTAGGCGGCCTCCAGAATCGCCGCGGCCGTGGCATAGTCCTCCGCATCGTAGGCGATGCGTCCGAGCAAGACCTGCATCCGATGGTACTCGCTGGTGAGCGGATTGTTGTTCAACTGCAGAACGGCATTGGCCATGTCGCGCGCCTGCTGCACATCGCCGGCCTGATGGGCCAGCTCGGCGATCGAGACCTTGAAGGGGACGGTGTCGCGCAGCTTGTTTGTTGGGATGTCGGCGATGATCGTCTCATACATCCCGATGGCGAGTTTCAGATCCACTGGATCGGGGCTGTCGTAATAGCGCTCGGCCGCCTTTTGATGAATCTCCGCCGTCAGCTTGCGATAGGCGAGAAGCGCATCGGGCGGAAGGTTCCCGGGCGCCTTGGCCAGCAGGTCCAGCGCCCTGGCGTATTGTTTCCTGCGGCTCAGTTCGCTCACATAGTCGCGGAACGGACCGTTGGAACCATGGATGAAATCAGCATACTTCGCATCGGCAATATACGCGTCGTAAGCGGCGCACAGTGCGTCGAGATCCTGTTCGCGGATGTTAGCGGAAAGCCGCCACTGCTGAATGCCGGCCTGCAGCTTCACGTCGTCCCTGGCATAGGCCATGGCTTTTGCCGTCCACGGGTCGAGTGTCTTCCAGTTGTCCAATTGGGCGGCGGCTTTGCAGAGTGCAATCTTCTTGGCGTCCGTGACCCCGGGAATCTGAAAGGCCTGATCGACGTAGGCGTTGGCCTTGGCCTCGTCCGCCAAGGCGAAGGCGTTGAGGTAATAGCCGTATTTCAACAGCAGATCCGCCTGGTCATCGCCCGCTAAGCTTGCGATGGCCTCCTCGTAGAGGGCGATGGCCTGCTTGCGGCCGTAAATCTTCTTGTCGCTGAAGGCCTTGGCGAGATAGTCGTAGGTCTGCGCGGTGTTGCGCCAGGCCCCTTTGCCGGGTTTCTCCGCGCTGGCAAGCATCGCCTTTGCCGCAGCGAATGCGTGTTCCAGCTTGTTGCTCTTCAGGATCGAATCAAAGGCGATCTTGGCGGTATTGTAAACCTCGCCATTGGCCACCGCGGCCGCCTCCCCCGCGGCCTTGTCCTGTGCGGCGGGGATGTCCGCGGCATTGAGCAGAACGGCAGTGCCGGCGCAGAAGAGGGCGAGAACGAGTGTTTTACAGCGCATGTGGAGGACTCCCTATTTCGTGAAGAGTTTGGCGGCCAGATAATCGCCGTAGGCCTGATCCAGGTCGTAGGAGAAGTTGAAGAGCAGATCCGCAGCCTTCGCGTAGAAGGCCTCCTGGTCGGTTTGCGAAAGCGTGTCGAATGCCGCGATCCCGGCTCCGAGCGCATCGCGCGTCTGGATGGCGGGTTCAAGCCAGGCCCGGCGGAACCCGAAGTCCTCGTTGACATTCTTGAAGGTCTGGGGGAGCTTGGCGAGCGTCTCGACGTAGAAGGGCTCCAGCCGCTCGAAGGTCTTGCCGGGATTGACCGATGCGTCGGACACCGTGTTCTTGTAGCGCGTCCACGCCTTCAGCAGGTTCGTCTTCCAGATCGCGGTCTTCTGCGCATCGGTGAACGCCGGGAAGCGGATGTAGCCGGCCGAGTTCGCGGCATGGACGACGCCGCCCCACGTCTGCGCCCCGCTGGAAGCCCAGCGGATCACGGAGAGGCGCCAGAGGTTGTCGCGCTTGGCGGGCGTGAGCGGAAGGCGGTCGAAGAGCGGCGCCCAAGGCACGAAGATCTTGATCAGGTTGCCGTTCGCGAGCGTTTTCGCATCGATCCGGATGTCGTCGTGGATACCGCGGAAGGAGCGGTCCTCCATCAGCCAGGGATAGACCCCGACGAGCTTCGGCTCCGTGGCCTGGCACATGAACTGGTAGTAATGCTCGATCTTGGCGGTGTCGGCGTCGCCCGGGGCGAAGAAGCACTCCAGCGTGCTGGAGGGGAGCGACAGCCCCTTTTCGAGATTCGCCTGCATCTTGTTCTCGATGGCATACACCAGGACGGTGAACCCCTCGGCGTTGCAGCAGACATAGATCGCGGTGGGCTCCTTGTCGCCGGCGGTGTCGCCGGTCATCACGCTGCGCTGCATGATGGGGTCGCTCCAGAGGAACGAGGCGGCCATGGCGCCGTAGGGACGGAAGTTGAAGTTCCACCGGGGCGCCTCGTCCTGCGGCAGCGATTCGAAGTGTGCCGGCAGGTCGCGGTACTCGACCGCGATGATGTTCTTTTCGGCGCGCGCCTGCGGTAACGCGCCAACCGCAACCAGGGCGGGGAGGAGGAGCAGGAGTATATTTGTCAGCCGGTTCATGATCATTTGCCTCCGCGGAGTTGAATGAGGTCGAGGAGCGTGAGGATGCGGTGGACGGCGCCGATCCGGAAGGCATCCAGGTCGGCCTTTTCGCCATCCAGACGCTCCAGCCAGATCAGCTGGCGCCGCGCCTCGCGGGCGACGCGGATGTCCTTGGAGTCGCGATGGGCGAGAGCGAGCGTCTGCAGCTTCGTCGCGTAGCGGACATCGTCGTAGGCCTCGCGCGCGCCGCCGATCGCCAGCGTGTTGATGATGCCGTTCTTCTGGGGATAGACCATGCCGAAATGGCGGTAGTTCCCGTCGCCTCCCGGCCATTCGGCGAATTCATTCCAGAAGTTGGCCACATAGCCGTGGAGCATCTGCCCGTCGTAGTTGGCCTTGTACATCTGCAGGCCGATGCGGCGGCGGAACCAGGCCGGATTTTCGGCGCCGGGGAAGGGGTTGGCGTAGTTCATGATGCGTCCGCCCGCCACATGCCAGCGGTCGGCCCACTCCTTCTTGATGTGCGTCGTGGAATCCATGTCGCCGTAATCGCCCATGAACAGCGGGACGTCGACCACCATCCCATGCGTCATCAACCGGGCGCGCCCGGTCTCATGGTAGCAGTCGGCCCCCTGTTCCATGCCGATGACCAGGGTTCCATAGTAGGAGGATTCGCTGGCACCGACATTGAAGAAGGAGACGTCCGGTCCGATGTGCTTGTCGAAGTAGTCGAGCTGCCGCTTCAGGTCGCGCTTGAACAGTCGGTCGAGCAGAACCTGGTCTTCGACCGTGATCACCCCGGGGCCGTCCGTGTGATACGAGGCGCCGGGGCCGCCGAAATTGCCCTTCCAGTCGCGGGGGGAGGGCTTGCCCGCGCCCACCAGTTCCTGCAACGGGTAGCCGGCCTGCTTCGCCAGTTCGATCTGCCACGGCGTGTCGGCCACGCGGCTGGCATGCAGCAGGCTGTGTTCCTTGAGGTTCTTGACCCCCTTGAAGAAGATCTCCCGGTTTTCGGTCGGGGCGCTGTTGATGTGGCTGTAGTAGGGGCGGCTGATGTCGTAGTAGGTCCTGGCCTCCGGCAGCGCAAAGGGAAGCACGCGGAGGTTGATGGCGATCTCGGCGACGCCCTTGCCGTCGGCGAGCAACTGGACCGTGCCGGTGTAGATTCCGGGAGCGGCCGCCTCGGGCACATGGAGGGTCAGGTTGTAGGGCTGGTTCCTGCCGGCCTCGGGGAGGGCGAGCGGCTGCAGGGTCGGGGCATCCCAGAACGGATCGGTGTTGACGTTGAAATCAATCTGATCGTAGGCGTAGCGGCTGACATCGACATACCGGTCGCCGCGGGGGAAATGCATCAGCAGTTCATTGGAGGCGCGGAGTTCGTCGACGCGGATGATCCGGTCGTCGTTCACAAGGAGATCGGGAACGAGCACTCGCTGCCGCTTGTCGGCGTGGTAGGTCATCCAGGCGCCGCCCGTCCGGAACCAGCGCTTGATCACCTTGATGTCGACGGCCGAGGCGGGGATCACGGTCGCTCCGTTGTGCAGGTCGCTCACCTGGAGCGTGAAACTGTCGACCGGACGGAAGGGGACGACCACCAGGATCGCCGATTCGAACTCGCCCTGCGCGGCCAGGATGTTCAGCGTGTTGGAGAGTCGACCGACCTTCGGGAGGTCGTAGGGCAAGAGAAGATCCTGCGTGGTTGCGGGAAGCGAGTAGCTCGTGACGATGGCGTTGGCAAGGGTGTTCGTCTCGTCGCGAAGGCCGTCGGCAAGCGTTTCCGCGTTCGCCAGATCGCGCATCAGGGCCTTGACTTGCGCGATTGTCGTCCGGCCGACGCTCTGCTTCAGGCGGTCGGCGCGCCGGGCCAGTTCCTCCGCCCAGGCTTTGAGCGCGCTGTTCTTTGTCGCAGCAATGGCGGTGGCGCGCCGGATCAGCGCCTCGTAGTCGGCGGCTGGTTGATCGGCAATGGTCAGGGACTCGGACTCCAGCGCGACGTCGTAGAACTTCAGATCTTTGATTGCCCCGCGGAAGCCCTGCCCCAGGCGGAGTGAGCCGAGCGCCAGCGCCGGCAGCACCAGTTGGTCATTCTCCATCTGCCACCGGCCGTCGACATAGAGCGAATAGCGGCGTCGGTTGGTAGAAAAGTTGAACGCGACCTGGTACCACTTCCCCATCTCCACACGCGTCTTGCTCCGCATGACCAACTTCCCGGCCATAATCTCGGTGGGGGCGGTGAAGCAGTCCAGTTCCAGGAAGCCGTCGTCGCCGACGCGGCAGTCGAAAAGCCCGAGCGCGGCGCTGCGCGCCTGCGTGCGATCGGACCGCTTGTCAAAGCGGATCCAAAATGCGGCGGAGATCTCGCGCAGGTCGACGCCCCTGGCCCAGGCACGGAAGGCGGCTTCGTTGGCGGACGCCACGGAATCGGCGGCGCCGTTGAAGACCAGGGCGCCGTCCGCGATCCGCGCGGCCTTTCCCAGTTTCAGGTGAAGTCCGCTCCCGGCGCGATCCGGAATGCCGACTGCGGCAGGCATCCCGAAATCGTAATCGAGCCGGGGCACGGCCTCGGCCGCATCCAGCTCCGAGTTTGCGAGCAGCGCCAGAAGCCCCGCTCCAACAAGTCCCGCCAAGCAAGTTCGCATCCTTTGCCTCCAATGATGATCGTGGTACACAACAGGACCGATCAACCGCCAGTATATCCGGGCGGCTCCCATCAAGCAAATACTCCGCATATCGTGTGCCAACGGACGCATGGCAGGTGCGATGCTGTCGGTGATCCGCGCTGCATACGTAAGCGCGCGCCAGATTTTGATTGCAACAAGATTACGAATTTCGTAATCTAATCGCATGCAATCGCTCACCGAAAGGCTTTTGGGGTTGTCGCCGCCAGGGGGCCTGTGCGATGAAACGTCGGTCCGCAACCTGTTCCCGGATGTGAGCGCAGGCGCTCGGAGGCTGCTGGTCCACCGCGCGGTGCACGCGGGCGAACTTCTGCGGCTCAAGCCGGGGCTTTGGATCTTGGCGGAAGCCTTCCGAAGGACCGAGGTGCATCCGTTTGTCGTGGCCGCCCGGCTGCATGGTCCTTCGCATATCAGTCTCGAGTCGGCCTTGGCGCATCACGGGTTGATCCCCGAGGCGGTCTATCAGGTGGCCAGCGTCACGGTGGCGCGGAGCCGGACGTTCGCGACGCCGCTTGGCGTTTTCACCTTCCAGAGGGTTCCGGCCCGCGATCCACGCGCGGGGGTGGATGCGTGTCGTCTTGACCCGATGAGCTGGTGCTTCGTCGCCACGCCACTGCGCGCGATCGCAGACATGGTTTATCTGAACTCGCGGGTCTCGTGGGCGGGCGACGGCCCCGCCTACCTGACCGAGTCGCTGCGGATCGAGCCGGACGACCTCGACCGGTTGTCGTTCCGGCCGTTGGATGCCATTCGACGCAGTTTCCGCTGCCGGCGGACCCTCGACTACCTGAACGGACTGCATCGGGAGCTGAAGCATGGACGCTGACACCTGGAAAGCCAAACTGAAGGATTACGCGCCAGCCAACGCGCTGGAGCAGGAACTGGCGTTGGGGGAGGTCCTGCAAAGCCTTGTGCTGGCATCGTTGTCCCGCAGCGGCTTTTTCGGCGAGGCTCTGTTTCATGGCGGCACATGCCTGCGGATGATCCATCGCCTGCCGCGGTTTTCCGAGGATCTGGACTTTCTCCTGAAACGACCCGACCCCGTGTTCCGCTGGACCCGTTATCTCGACGCCGTGCGCCGCGATTGCGCGATGGAAGGCGTCCAGTTCGAGACGCGCGACCCACCCGCGCGGGAATCGGCGGTGCGCAAGGTCTGGCTGAAGACGGATTCCGTCGGCGCCGTCATGGAGTTCACACTTCCCTATCCGCGAATCTCGGGACAGAAGCTGCGGATCAAGCTGGAAGTGGATACGAACCCGCCCGCAGGCTCCGGGGTCGAGACGCACTACCTGCTCTTTCCGACGACGTTCGCGGTCACGGTACAGGACCTGCCTTCGGCCTTTGCCACGAAAACGCACGCCTTGTTGTGCCGGCCCTACGTCAAGGGAAGGGACTGGTACGACTTCCTGTGGTTCGCCGCGCGCCGGGTGCGTCCTCGCATGGACGTGCTGTCGAACGCAATCCAACAGCAAGGTCCGTGGGCGGGCGAGGCTGTCGGCGTGGACGCCGACTGGTACCTGGCACGAATGCGGGAAGCGATCCGCCGCATCGATTGGAGTCGCGCCGTTCAGGATGTCCAACGCTTCCTGCCGTTGCGGGAGCAGGAGGGCCTGCGTCACTGGAACGCGGAGTTCTTCCTGTATCATCTGGACCGCATGGTCCCCCCGGTCTGATAAACTTTTCGGTCTGTGGCGTGTAAGGGCCCCATTATTCCTTGAAACTGGAGACTGTGCGGGGTGTATCCTCCGGCAATACAGGGAGCCGTAGCGGACTTTGCACCACGGCGTCGGCACGGCTGCGGCCATCGCCGTCCAGGACGGGGTGCTGCCGCGCGACGTCGATATTTCGAAGGTCCAGGCGCGCCTGCGGGCGGCGGGCGACACCCTGGGGTGAGGCGGTTTATGGATACGAAGCCCATGCGCTCCACAGGGGATCCTGGCATGAACTCCGCATCCCGTGCATCCGACTTGCGCCAAATAATTGATTGCTTTTTCAGGTCGGCCCGGCAGACGTGTGCCCGCGCCGCCTGAAAAGCGATTTCCTATCAGAATCACGGCAGGCGGACCTTCACGCGGTAGAACTTGACGCTGGCCGGCACCGTGTCCGTGACCGTGTTCATCGGTGCGATCCCCGGCAGGTCCGAAGCCCCGGCCAGGCCGGTCCATTCCCCGGAAAAAAGGTTCGTCCGGCACTCCACGTCGTACACGCGCCCCTCCGCGCCCGGCCAGGTCAAGGTATGGCCGATCACCTCGTAGACCCGCTGCGTCACCCAGTGGTCGGGCCACGAAAAGGTTCTGCCGTTACGCACGAAATTGGTCGCGGCAACGAAGCGGACCTCCTCGGTGTAGTTGGTCCCCAAGGCCAATGCGGGGCTGGCCATGACAAAGATGGACGCCGGGTTCGTTGGAATCGTGCATGCCACATACTCCTGCCAGTTCGTCATGCCATCGTGGTCGAAATCGGCATCCGCGAGCCCCAGCGGGTTCAGCAAGCCGAAGTAATGCACCTGCCACCCGTCGGGCACGCCGTCGCCGGCATAGAGGCCGCAGTTGTCGGGAAGGCTGTCCAGCACCAGCAACGAGCCGGAACCGACGATGCCAAGGCCGGAACAGTTGAACGTCGCCCCCGTGTCGGCGTACACCGTCAAGGCGGTGGCAAGCCCGTCCGCATCAATGCCGGCCAAAGGAAAACCCACGTCGATCCATACGACTTCGCCTGCGGCGAGGCGTGTCGCCGTGTCGTCGTCCATGATGGCGACACCCGAAAGCTGACTCGTGCCGCCCTCCGCGATTGCGGACGGCGTTCCGGTCACGATCAAGGTCTTCGCGTCGGTCAGTTGCCCCACGAAACCGTGCCGCGCCACCTCGTCGGACGAGCTTGATGTGGAGATACCCACGATCCCGCCCAGACTGCTGTCCATGACATAGTCGG
>CAZQKI010000134.1:0-12478 GCA_964592855.1 uncultured Lentisphaerales bacterium | reverse complement strand
GCACGCCGCCAACTTCCGTGACACCAGCGGATGGCGAACGCTGGTGTTGGAGTAATGCGCGGCGAGAAAGGGAGGAAGATCGGATGAATATGCAGTTGATCCAACCCTGGCAGGACGGCGATCTGGAGCTGGTCGTGCGGGATGCCGTCCGCGTCCTGGTTGACCTCGGCGTGCGGTGCGATCACGCGGGGACGGTCGCGTTGCTGCGGGAATGCGGCCTGGCCGAACACCGGAACGGCCGTCTCCGGTTCGACGCGAAGCGACTGCAAACCGAGATCGATCGCGCCCGGGCGAATCCCCCTCCCGATCCTGGCGACGGCATGGCCTTCGGCATGGGGGGGTGTTGGCCCGGCCTGAACTATTGCGACCCCGTGACCAACGGGGTGCGCCCGGGCACGACCGCCGAGGCCGAACAGATGGCCCGATTCTGGGATGCGCGGGGCGTTTCCGGCCCCGTGCCGCTCATGCCGGGCGACGTGCCGCCAGCGCTGGTAACCCTCACCGCCGAATGGATCGGGCTGCGCCACTCCCGCGCGCTGGGCGGTTCGTTGACCGTCACCGACCCCGAGGAAGTTCGTTACCTCCGGGATATGAATACGGTCGCGGGCCGCCGCTACAGTCTGACCGAGATGATCGGTATCAGCCCGCTTCGCTTTGACAGCACCGCGCTGGAAGCCGTCTTCCGATTCAAGGATGACGCGCACATCCGGATCAACCTCGCCGGGTTTATTGCGACCGCCGGAGCAACCTGCCCGCTGGATCCCCTGAGCGCCGCGGTGCAGACGCTGGCGGAAGAACTGGCCGTGGATTGCGTCGGTGTGGCGCTCGGTCTTCGTCCGCAAATGGAATTCGTGTGCCGGATCGATCCGTTCGATTTCCGCTATGGAACGATTGTGTTCGGATCGCCGGAATGGTGCCTGTACAACGGACTGGTACGGCGTCTTCGCCGGCTTCTGCGGGGCGGTCCGGACCGTTTCGGCGCGTTCCGCAGCGTGGCGAAGCAGCCGGACGCGCACGCTGCAACCGAGCGCACGGGCAGCGTGCTGTGGCAGGCCATGCAGGGAGTGCGGCAGTTCGGCGCGGTGGGCCAGCTCTGCGTCGACGAAATCTTCAGCCCCGTGCAGGCGATTCTTGACGGGGAAATTCTCGGCTGGGTGGCGCGCCTCATCCGCGGGTTCGATCCAGCGGCGACCGTCGCCGATCCGCTGGCGTTGATTCGTGCGGGAGTTGAGGAAGAGTCATTTCTGGGCGTGGATAACACGGTGGAGAATTGTCGCGCCATGTGCGACTCGCCGGACCTCTTCCGGCACTGGAACCTGGGCCGGTGGCGCGCTGAGGGGGCGCCGACGGTTCAGGGCGAAGCATGGAAGGCCGCTCAAGCCCTCATCGCGCGCGCCGATTTTCATCTACCCGACGCGGCGGAGAGGGATGTGAATGACCTTTACGCCAAGGCGCGGAACTACCTTGCATCCCGTCCCACGGCCTGAGCGAGTCGTTGTGCGACGGTACCGTTGCCGACGATATGGCACACTTGGCAAGACGTGGACTGCAGTTGCAGGACACGATTCCGTCGCCGAATCGTCAGGGGCAAGGTGATGGACACGAGTTTAGTGAGCTGAGAGGAGTCGCCCTGCATGACAACAAAGCCTGAAGTTTACGATGTCGCCGTGATGGGCGGCGGTCCCGCCGGTGCAACTGCCGCCATTCAAGCCGCCCGCGAAGGCGCACGAACACTGCTGGTGGAGAAGCAAGCCCAACTCGGCGGCACGACGACCACGGCTGCCGTCAACGCCATTGCGACGTTTTTCGCCCATGGCAGGCAGGTCATCGCCGGCATCGGCTGGGAGATCGCCTGCGCCAGTTACGCGGCATTGAGGCTGCCGGCGCCCACGGGTGAGCATTTCGGCAAGAGTAACGGGGTGACCACCACGGTGGTAGACCGCGCGGTCTATGCGGCCGTTCTCGACGAGACCGTTTTGAACAGCGGCGTCGACCTGCGCCTCCATACGATGCTCGGGGCGCTGACTCACACGGGCAAGGACTGGGAGGCCACCCTCTGTGGCAAGGAAGGCTTGTACACCGTCCGTGCGCGCGTCGTGCTCGACTGCACGGCCGATGCCAATGCCGCTGCCATCGCGGGCCTCGACGTGGATCGCCTGCAGGAGCGTCAGCCTGGAACGCTCGTCTTCAGGCTCCAGGGCTACGATGCGAACGCCCTCGACTATGACGTGATTCAGAAAGCCGCCGACGGCCTGATTGCGACGGGGACGCTGAAAGCCAGTGATTTTGGCTGGCATCACGGCAGTGTCCGGCAGGTGCTGGCCCACTACGGGGGCAACTGCATACACATTCTGGCCGCGAACGCCGATGACAGCATCGGGCGGACCGCCATGGAGGTCGAAGGGCGCCGCGTGCTGCTTCGCCTGCTGCGCTTTTTCCGGACCCAGCCCGGCCTGGAGGCCTGTTCGTTCCTGTGGCATGCCGCTGAATGCGGCGTGCGCGAGACCGCCGTTATTCGCGGCCGCACCACCATCACCGGGGAGGCCTACTATTCGGGGTATTGCTGGCCGGATGCCGTGTGTTTCAGTTTCTACCCGATTGACATGCATCTCGAGCATGGTGTCGATTATCGGGACCTGGCGCGCGGCGTCGTTCCCACGATCCCCTACGGCGCGATGGTTCCCCTGCGCGGCACGAATGTCCTGGCGGCGGGCCGCTGCATCTGCGGGGATCGCGTCGGGTCGAGCGCCTACCGCGTGCAGGCCTCCTGCATGGCCATGGGCCAGGCGGCCGGCGCCGCGGCCGCGCTGGCCGTGCGGTCCGGCAAGCCTGTCGCGGATGTGCCTGTCGAAACGATCCGCGAACTGCTTGCCCGGCATGGCGCCATCGTGCCGGAGCCCGTAGTCGCCTGAAGCCGTTGCGTCCCGGCCTGTATCCGAGAAAGGTTTGTTGTATGCAAACGATCCATCTGAGTGTTCATGGCGATGACCGGTGCGGGGACGGATCGCGGGCTCGACCGGCGGGGACGCTGGCAGGGGCCGTGGCCTTGGCGCGCGCGTATCATGGTCAACGCCGCCGCATCGTGGTCGCCGAGGGGTGCTATGCCGACACCGGGGCGACGCTGGAAGCGGCGGACTCGGGGCTGGATGTCGTTGCCGCGGCAGGCGCGCAGCCGGTCTTTCTGGGCGGAACCCCCGTGGACGGATGGCGGGCCGAGGGGGGCGACTCGGCGTTCTGGGTGGCGGAGGTGCCGGGGGTGCGCGAGGGCACGCGCGATTTTCGCACACTGGTGGTCAACGACCGGTTCGCCGGCCGGGCGCGTTTCCCGGAGACCGGATCCATCCGGCATGCGAGCGAGTTCCCTGTGGAATGGATGAGCACAACGAAAGGTGGTTGGGCGCGGAAGCCGACGGACCGGGAACTGGCCACCCTGCAACTGGTTCCGGGCAGTTTGCCGCCCGGGTTGTCGGAACGCAATGCGGAGCTGACCCTGTACCACTGCTGGGACGAGAGCATGGTTGGCATCAGCCGGTGGGATCGGGAGCGCGGGCTGATCACGTTCTCCACGCCCGCCGGACACCCGCCCGGCGCCTTTGGCAACTGGAAGGAGCAGGCGCGCACGTTCGTGGTGTGGAATGTGCGCGAGGGCATGACCCGGCCGGGGCAGTGGTACCTGGATCGGGAACAGGGGTGGGTGGTGTACTGGCCGCTGGACGGTGAACGATTGGAGAATGCGGTCGTGTGGGCGCCCACCCGCACGGTCATCCTGCGCCTGGCCGGCACGGCGGAGGCGCCGGTACGGGATGTCCGCCTGAAGGGGCTGACCTTGGGCGTTACGACCACGCCGCTGCTGGCCGGGGGGTTCGGTGCCTGCAAGTTTGAGGGCGCCATCGAGGGGCAGTACGCCCATGGGCTGCGATTGGAACAGGTCACGGTGCGGTGGGCGGGCGGACAGGGCGTTCGCGTCACCCGGAGCGATGGCGTACGCTGTCTCAACGGCACGGTGCACGATGTGGGCGCCGGCGGCGTCATCCTCACCGGCAATGACGGCGTTGTGGCGGGGACCCTGATTCACCACAACGGGCGGACGTACCCGAGTGCGCTTGCCCTGCGTGTTATGGGCGAACGCTGGCGGGTGCATCACAACACCCTGCACCATACCCCGTACTCGGCCATCAACGCCGGCGGCAAGGCGTTGCGCTTCGAGCATAACCGCTTCCATCACGTGATGGAGGAATTGTTCGATGGTGCGGCCATTTACATCTTTGCTGGAAAGTCCTGCCTCATGCGCGGCAATTACACGTATGATGTGCGCGATGAACAGGTGCATGCCTACTATCTCGACGAGCAGAGTGAGCAGTCGCGGGTCGAGGGTAATGTTGCGGTCGGTGTGGCCTGGCCGATCCACAATCACATGAGCTGGAACTGCGCGCTGCGCGATAATGTCTGCCTGCACGATGGCCGGATGCGCATCAGCTTTCACAAGTGCGATGGGTTCACCCTCGAGCGTAACGTTTTCGCCGGTGGCGGGGACGTGCAGTTTGACGCCGCCTGCACCGCGGTCGCGTGTCTGCGCCGCAACGCCTTCTTCAGCCGCGAGGGGCGCTACCGATGGGACCTGCACGACTGTCTGCCCACGCTCGAAAGAAATGCCCTCCCGATGCCGGCCCTGGCGCGGAATGCCGGCTCGGTGATGGGCGATGTCGGCTGCCGTTGCGCGGACGGCCGGATCGTCTACGACAATCAGGCGTTGGCGACGCGCCTCGGTCTGAAGCCCCTGGACGTCAGCGGCGCCGGCTGCGGGCGGGAATGATGGCGATCGTTGATGGATGAACCCTGTGTCCAGCGCGCTGCCGAGCGATACGCTTAACTCCTTGTCCGGGAGGGTTCCACTTGCGCCAGGATCGCCTCGGCTTCGCCAAGGTTCGGCTCCAAAACCACCTGATCGGCGCCGCGTGCCGGGGCAGCGGCCGCAGAAGGTTTTCAGCGGAATCGCTTGTCGGGACCCTGTGGCCGCGTCGCGCCCCACGCATGGCCGACGTCCGCGTCGTTCCCGCGGAGATACGCGGACAGCGCCTTGCCGAGGTCGGCCCCAAAGCGGCGCGCCGACGCCTGGTTGACCTCGGCGCCGTTGGCCGTCGCGTACGGGATCTCGAAGGCTGTGCCGAGCGTCACCCCGGGCAACTCGGAGACCCATTGGGCGAACCCCTTGCCGCTCGCGTAGTTCTCGCGGGTGTTCCACCGCGTTCCGAACGGCACGAAATCGGCGCTCGAGAACGGCAGCGGGCCGTCCGCCACGGACTCCAGGATTCCGGCGAAGCGCAGCTGCTCGCGGGCGACGCGCTCGTGCGGCGAGCCGACGAGGTAGATTTCCTCATTGCCCTTGCCGCCAAGGTAGGGGCAATGCAGATCCAATCCCACGCGCAGCCGTCCGTCGCCCCACTCGGGAATCTGCTCGCGAATGGCGCGGGTCTCCGCGTAGAGACATTCCCCTTCGTAGTCCCGGCCGTGATCGCGGGGACGGCGCCCCTTCCCCTGGTCTCCGTCTTCCACGCCGTCCTTGTCCGCGAACGGGATCACGAAGCACTCGACATGGCGGCGCAACCAGGCTGCTTTCGCGTCCCGGAGCGTCCAGTCGACCAGCCCCTCCAGCGCGTAGTTGGCCATCATCTCGCAACAGTGGTGCCGACATGCGACCACGACCCGGTACGCCGGCGGATGCTCCTCCGCGCAAAGAATCGCGCGCTCCACCGGCCGGCCCCGGGGCGTTACGCACAGGATGCCCTGCTGGACGGACGGGCAGGCTTCCGCCGCGTGCATGAACTGAAGCCAGCGGGACTCCTGGTAGGGCATCGCGAAGCTGAACCGGACCTCGGACGCGTCGGTGGGAATCGCGCAACGGAACGACTTACCCTCCACGGCTTCGCGCCCCAGCCATGACCAGGCGCGCCCCTCGTCGAACGACACCGCCGGCCCGCGCGTGCCGAACGCGCCGCTTCCGGTGAAGTGGACGCGCAGGAGCCGGCCCGCCGCCCCGCGCACCCGGAAACACCAGTAGAACCAGTCCATGTCGGTGTCGCGAAGGTCCTGGCGCACCCACGCCTCGTCCCCGTCCACGCGTTCCACCACGATGTTCCCGCCCGGAAACGCCGCGTCGATGACAACAGGCCGCGCCATCCCGTTCCCTGCCGTGAGCCCGCGGCTCACGTCGGCGCTCCGGCCCCCGTTCCGGATGCCCGGTCGCGTTCGTTAGCTTGCGCAATATCCCGTTCCGAAAGAATGACGCCCTGCTCGCGCAACCGCGCCTGCAAGCGGCGCGAATCGAGCCGCCGGGGGACTACCCCCTCGCGCAGGGAGAGGGCGGCGGCCGTCCCCGCCGCTTCCCCCATGCCAATGCAGGGAACCATGACGCGGATCGAGCCCAGCGCAATGTGCGTGCAACTCACGCAACGACCGGCCACCAGCAGGTTCTCCACGCCCCGGGGCAGCAGGACGCGGTAGGGAATCTGGTACTTGAAGCCCGCGGGCGGTCGCCAGACCGTGTGATCCATGCCCGGCCCGTCGATGCAGTGAATGTCCACGAAGAACGAGCCGTACACGATGGCGTCGGCGAACTCCCGCTGCCCTTTCACGTCGTCTTCCGTCAGCGTATAGTCGCCGAGAATCCGGCGCGACTCCCGGATCCCGATCGTGTTGGGCGTCGAAACCATGTAACAGTGTTCCATGCCGGGCACGACCTTGCGGTAGACCTCGATCGTTTCATAGGCCTGCTTGCGCCCTTCGATGGTCGCCGCCGTCAGGTCTTCGGCCTTCGTGGCGTCTACGTGGATCATGTGGGTGAAGTTGACCCCGACCTGGTCCGGCCGCGTCGGCGTCCACCACCAACCCATAATCGTGGTCTGGAACGGGCGCATGTTGCCCCGGCGCTGCGCCTCTTCCCAGACCTCCTTCATCTGGTAGTCGCGGCGCCAAGCGCTGGTTCGCGTCCAGTCCACGCCGCCGATCGTGAACATCAGCGTCACCGGTTGGCACTTGCCGTCGGACGGCCGGCCTATCTCGAACGGCGCCCCGGCGCGGAACGCCGCGTCCCCATCGCCCGTGCCATCGACGATCCGCCGCGCGAACACGACCTGGCGACCGTTCTTGTTCTGAATCACGGCGCCGACGGCGGCCCCGTCCGCGACGATCGTGTCGCAGAAGAACGTGTGATACAGCAGCCGGACGCCAGCTTTCGCGGCCATGTCTTCCAGCAGGAGCTTCATTCCCTCGACTTCGAACCAGACCCCGTGCGAGTTGCGGATCCCGAATCCCCGCCGGACCGCGAGGCGGGCCAGTTCGTCCGCGACGCCGCCCACGATCCGCCGCCCCGTGCCCTCCTCGTCGAACTTGGAGATATGGCCGTGTCCTCCGGCGGTGGCTACGCCGCCGAGGCAGTTGAACTGCTCTACGACCAGGGTGTTAGCGCCGCTGCGGGCCGCGGCCAGCGCGGCGCCGACCCCGGCGGGTCCGCCGCCCACGACCAGAACATCGACGTCCGCCGCCACGGCCAGCCCGGTTGCCTCATCCACCGTCATCCGTCCCTCCGTTCTCCCCCGCGCCCGCTCGCATGAAATGCGTGGGACAGAACTTTATGTTCCTCATGCAGGGGTGTCACGCCTGATTTCCGCGGACGGTCATATTCTGTCGCCGGCAGGGGCGCGGGGGAGGGCTTACGCCGGAGGGCGAACGGTGGATCCTTCAACCCAGGTGCCCTTGATCAGCACTTCCTTCTGAAAGGGCGGGAAACCGAGTTCGCCGGAGTTCAACTGTCCCACCACCAGGTCCACCGCGGCCGCGCCGATGCAGTCTTCGCGCATGTCGATGCCGGTCCATTCGGTCAGATGTGGATGGCGGTTGAGAGTTGCCAGCGCCAGCCGGGCGGGGACCTCCAGTCCGAGTTCGCGGGTCCAGTTCAGCACGCCTTCATCGCTGCAGAGCACGGCGTCCGGTTGCCGGCGGCAGACCCAGTCCTGGAACATCGCGCGGGGTGCGATCGCGGAGTGTCTGGGCAGCATGAGGATCGGAATGCGCTGGGCGCTTGGCAGGGCGGCGGTTTCCAGCAGATAAGCCGCCCGTTCCACGCCGCCGCTGGTAAGGTCGTGAGACTCGTGCAACATCAGGCCGATGCGCCGGTAGCCGCGCTCGCGCAGGCGGGCCAGTGCCATGCGGCAACCGCCCAAAGCGTCGTTCCCGACCCTGTGGATCGGCGACGGGAGGACGGCGTGGGTCGTCGCCGCGGCGAAGCGAGACCAGTCCAAGTGGTCGAGGTGGCGATGCGAACCGGGTAGGATGAGCCCCATGATGCCCCGAGTCTGCAGAACCAGGGTCAGGCGCCGCGGATCCAGCCGCGGATCGCTCAGCCAGAAATCCTCGACCAGATAGCCGAGTTCCTCCGCGCGCTGTCGCACCCCCTGGTGAATGGTCAGCAGCCACACCATGCGGTCCATCGCTTGGGGATCGGGCGAGGAGTTGAGCCATGCGATCTTGCCGCGGTAGGAGCGGACCCCGCTGCGCCGGAGCTGACTCATCAGCAGCGAGGCGGCGGGGTTCGGGCGGTACCCGAGCTCGCGGGCGGCGGCGGTAACGCGCTCGCGAGTGACCGCGGCGACGTAGCGGTCGCCGCGCATCACACGAGTCACCGTGGCGGGTGACACACCGGCGCTTTTAGCGACACGCCGCACGGTGACTTTAGCGATCCCGCTCACAGCCGATTGCCCTTTGATAAAGCATTCTACCACAACCTTCTGAAACTGTTTCACATTGCCGGCCTTGTGACAAGGTCAAGAATGCGCATACTGTTTCCGTTAATCGTAGAGAAAGGGGCGGCCATGAGGGAAAAGGCGCTGACGCCACTTTCCATTCTGATCCTGGTGGTATCGCAGGGGGGGCTGCTTTGCTCGGTCAAGTACGGACCTAATGTGGGGAAATAGCATGTCACTCAAAATAACAATCCGCCGTGCGCTGTTTCTAAGCCTTGCAATATTATCAGGCACTCTTCGCGGGGCCGAAGACGAGAGCAATCTTCTCGCGAATGGATCCTTCGAGCATTGGACTTCCGTCAGCGATGTGTATTTAAAGGGAAAGAAATTTGAAGGGGATCATCCGAAAGTCCCCAAGAGGTGGGATTTCAGCACGGCAGTCGTAGCCTCTGAGGATGCCCATTCCGGCAAATGTGCGGCTTCCGCTGGAGCCGGTGCCCGTCTGTCTATGCGCTATGTCGAGCTGAATCCAGGTTCCACCTTTTCATACGGTGTATGGATCAAAGGAAAAGGGAAAATCCGTGTCGGACTGGATGGTGTTGCCTTTGAGGGAATGCACAAGCTGTCGGAAGCGGAAGCGGAAGCGTCTGAAAACTGGACTGAAGTAAGAGGGGAAATAAAAGTCCCCGGTCATGTACGGCTTGTTGAATTCTGGATCCAGATGCCACCACAATCTCGCCATCTACTTGTTGACGATGCCTTCATCTCCGTGAAACTCGCAGAACACTTCAATGCCGACGACATTCTTTCAAACAAATATACCAGGGATGACAAGTGCGTGTTCTACGAAGACTTTGACGGGACCAACCCGATCATTTCCTTCCCCACAAAGAATGGAAAGAGTGCGATCGCCGACGATGCGGGACGTTTTGGAAAAGGACTGAGGATGTTTGCGACTGAAATCGCAACCCTGCCGATCAGCGCCGACACTATGCCGAAGGAGGGCACCCTGGAGTTCTGGGTGTCCCCCGATGAGTTTCCGAGAAAGACCCTCCTGGGGCTTGGCTCATCCAACGGGAACCTATTTGAGATCGCCTCCAATTTCAATTTCGTGTGGGAAAATAGAAAACCAAAATCGAACGGATGGATTAGTATTCCATACCCTCACGATCATATAGGCAGCCGCCCGGGCACCTGGACGCATGTCGCCGTCACATGGGACAGCTCGGCCATCAGGATATATCTCGATGGAGTCATCGCCGTTCTGCATACGGGCAACATGCCGATATGGCGAGCACCGGTTATGGTCAAAATAGGAGCCGATTACTCAACAGGATGTTGGAACGGGAAAATGGACGAAATACGCTTTTCCAATGTCAAGCGCTACGGTCCCTTTGTTCCTGAGGGCGACACATTCACTCCTTTTCCTGAATTCAAGAAGCTTGAGCCCGAACAAGATGCTTCTGCGGAGGTGGCAAAAGAAGTATTGCCTGATCCGAAGGAAGAGGCCAAGCGCATGAGCAGTGAAAGGTCAAAGCTCATCGCTCCGCTGAAATCCGGAATGGACGGACGCTATGAGAATGCCCCGAATGACAAGGGCGAATACCTATACGAGGCGTCGTCGGCAAAGCCTCTTGTCGCAAGCGGGCATCTTGAGATTATGAAAGACAAACCGGCTAAAGACATGACCTTGGCGGCATACACACCCTGCCGGTTGATTTTCAGGTCGGCGGACACGGAAGGCTTGTATTGGAAACTCGGCAAGATAAAAAGTGGCAAGTACTGGATTGCCGTCCAGAACAACAGCGATCCATTTAGGATACTTGCGATATTCCACAACGGCAGAGTGATCCAGGCAACCCGCTCGACAGATCCGATTCAGGTCGCTCCCGAATTGTACATTATAGAAGCTCAGGTTGACGAACCTCTCGAGCTCAGGGAAGGCGATGAAATCGCCGTTCAATGCCAGAACGGCAAAAACCCAGTGGTCGGCGCTCTTTGTCTGCGCCCGCAGAAACCTGAGCCCGGCAAACATCCTCTTGCGACCAATCTTGGAGGCGACGGCTGGTCTATGTATTCGGCGCTTGGCATCGCGGCGGAAACCGTGTTCTGCGGCAAGGATGGCAAGGAGTTGCCGACGCTGTCCGATAGGTTTCTCGATCAGAAAGCCCCCCTTCCCGCACACTTTGAAAGAGGACTGGATGGCAGACCTCTCGCAACGGTAAGAATACTCAATCCTCTTCCCGTGCCGGTTACACTCGATTATTCCTGTGAGATACTTTCCTATTACCGCTGTCCGGTGGGGGGTGAGAAAGAGAAACTCACTGTCCAGCCGCATGAAACTCTTGTCCGCAAGGTGCCTTTCAAGATCATTCCGGATGAGCCGTCCTACAGTGCGTTGGTAAGAGTTCTGGCCGTCGATCCGCCTGAACTGGGCTGGCCCGAAGGCGATGAGATTTCAGATTTTCAGGGCCTGCGACATTCGGTGGCATGGCCGAATCCGTGGAAGGATATCTATCTTCGCCGGGTTACCTTTACGGAGCCGGTGGAAGGTCCCAGGCAAACTCTGAGCCTCGGCGGCACATGGGAAGGCGCATTTACGAAAAGCATCGATGTGGTGTTCCCGGTTCCCGAAGGTCTTGCTTTCAAGAATGCGCGCGTTCCCGGCGGCATGAAGGCGGAGTCGGAAAACGATCACGGACTTTATCTGAGGCGTAAGGTGGTCCTGCCACCCGAGGCCGCAGGCAAAGCCTGCAAAATAGAAGTTGTCGCCAACGGGCTCACCTGCGCGGGGCAGGCGGCAACAGCATGGGTGAATGGACAGGAAATCGGGAATGTCCGCGGTGGAAACACTCCCTTCTCGGCCGATGCCACCAAGGCGATCAAAACGGGTGAAAATGAAATTGTCTTCCTGTTGAGGGATCTCGTCGCCCTGATGAATCCGGACTATGTCAACAGGGAGGCGCCGGTTGCGGATTTGAAGTATCTGGATGTACCGGGAGGAGTTGATTTGGGAATCGGCAACGTGGAGCTGATCATGTCTCCGCTCATATCGGCGGAGGAGCTTCTTGCGCTGCCGTCCTTCCGCAAGAAGACACTGAATGCGCGTTTTTCGATTGTTAACCGGAGGAATGCTCCTGCAACGGTCAAGGTGAAGACACATGTTCTTGACCGTGGCACGAGTGTCTTGGTGCTTGATGAACGGGAAATGGCGCTTTCATCCGGCAAGAAGGAAGACATTTCCGTCGAGAAAAGATGGGAGAATCCTGAGCTGTGGGGGCCGTCAAATCCATACCTCTACGTACTCGCCGTGGAGATAGTCGATCCCAAGACAGGCGAAAGAATAGATATGGCAAGAGAACGTTTCGGGTTCCGCGAATCCTGGTTAGAAGGACCGAACCTGATGCTCAATGGAATTCCCGTTCGCCCCAAGGGCATCTTCAGCCCGAAGGACTTCGATCTTGTCACCATGACCCGCGGCACCCAGGGACGCACAGAATGGTACGACGAGATGGGGCGCATGGGTGGCATGATGACGACCTTTCTTCTCAACAGCTCAAGCAGGCATAATGTCGAAAGGGACCAGTATTGGGAGGCGGCTAAAAGAAACGCCCTTGCGAACGTCAAAAAGTATGGGAACCATCCCAGCATCATTGCCTGGGACATATCCAACGAATGGCTCTGCTTCACCGACCATTATGCGCCTGACCCGATGCTCCCGGGAAAGAGATTCAAGGATG
>CAZQKI010000133.1:0-12527 GCA_964592855.1 uncultured Lentisphaerales bacterium | reverse complement strand
GATCTCCCAGGTGTCGGGCATGCCGTCGCCATCGGTGTCCTGCCCCTGGGCGTGGGCGGCGGAAGGACGCAGCGTCAGCCACAGCGTTGCCACGGCGGCGAGCGACGCCACTGGCAGCAGCCAGAGGACGGTCTTGCCGTTCCGGCCTAGTTTTGGCATGTGGATCTTGCAGTTCATTTCGGTCTCCTTTTAGACATCTGACTCTCGACGCTCGACACTCGAAACACTACGGACGACATTCGACGGCGAACATATTTGACGCTGTTCACGGCCTGCCTCCCATCTGCTTCCGCCAAGCGGCGTCGTCGAAGTCGCTGTTGGCCGCAATGGGCGTTCCGGCAAAGGTGCCGGTCAGGCGAACGGCGGCGATGGGCCGGACGGGGTCGTTGGTGTGGAGGTATAGGGTCTTGTGCCAGACGCCGGAGCGTCCGGCCAGATCCAGAGCGACGCGCAGCTCTGAGGCAGCGCCGGGGGGCAGGTTCGTGACTGTGAGTTCGCATTTCGCACCGCAGCAGGCGCGCACGCGGGTGATCGTCAGGTCGGAGGCGCCGGCGTTGCGCAGCGTGAAGACATGGTTCGCATATCGGGCGGTGACGACGCCGAAGTCGTGGAGCGGTTCGGAGATGGCCAGGGCGGGAGGGGCCGGTTCGGCGGCGGGGAGCGGGCGGGCGAGGAGGAGGAGCAACGTCCAACATCCAACATTCAACGCCCGACATACAAAGTTGTCCAACGTTAAGCGGACGATGCTCGATGTTCAAGAGGGGGGAGCGATGGGGGTGGTTAGCGTGCATAGCCGAGGGATCTGATTTGACGGAGGGTGGCGGGATCGAGGGCGATGGGTTTGGAGGCGGGTGCCTCGCCGGTGGCCGGGCGCAGGAGGGTGAGCAGTCCGGCGACGCCGGACGGAAGGGGCGCGGCGCCGGCCAGGTTGTTCGTTTCGCACGGGTCGGCGGCGAGATCGTAGATTTCCGCGGGGGCCTCGTAGGGCGGCAGGGCGATGAGCTTGAGCGTTGGGGTGCGGATGGCGCGCAGGGGGCGGCTGACGCGGGTGTCGAGCAGCAGGGGACGTTCCGGGAGGGCTCCTCCGGCGAGGAAGGCGGAAAGGTCCGAACCCTCCCAGCCGGCAGGGGAAGGCAGTCCGGCGAGAGCGAGCAGCGTCGGGGCGAGATCGATGAGCCCGGCCTGTCCCGTGACGATGGCACCGGAGGACGGACCTGGGGCGCGGATGATCAGGGGCACGCGGATCTCCTCCTCGTAGAGGTGGTGGCCGTGACCCGGGCGGCCATGCTCCCAGAAGGCCTCGCCATGGTCGCCGCAGAGGGCCACGGCCGTGTCTCCGGCCCGGGGGGTGGCGGCGAGGGCGTCGAGGAGGCGTCCGATGCAGGCGTCGGTGTAGCGGATCTCGCCGGCGTAGGCGGCGCGGATGCGCTCGCGGGCGGCGGGGGGGACGAAGGAGGTTCCGAGGCCGGGGATGTTGCGGAGGGGCGGGATGGGGTCGTCGGTGAAGAGGCGGTCGTAGGGCGGCGGGGGCAGGTAGTCGGAGTGGGGGTCCATGTAGAAGAGGAAGAGGAAGAGGGGGCGTGCGGGGTCGCGCCGTTCGAGCCAGGAGAGGGCCAGGCGGGTGACGGTGGCGCTGGTGGCGCTCTGGGCGGAGGAGGCGATCAGCGCTTCGTCCGCGCTGCCGGGTGCCATGGCGACGGTGTAGTCGTCGTAGTGATCGAAGCCGTGGGCAAAACCGAAGCGGCGGTGGAGCATGGGATTGGCGACGATGCCGACGGTCTGGTAGCCGGCTTTGCGCAGGGATTCGGCAAGGGTGGGCAGACTGGCGTCGCCGCTCTGGCGAGGTTTGACCATTCCATGGCGGACGGGTGAGACGGAGGTGAGGAGTGTGGCGATGCTGGGCTGGGTCCAGGAGGACGAGGCGGACGCCTGGGCGAAGCGCGTGGCGTTGGAGGCGAGGGCGTCGATGGCGGGGGTGGTGGGCCAGGCGCAGCCGTAGCAGCCGACGTGGTCGGCGCGCAGGCTCTCGACCACGATCAGCAGCAAGTCGGGGGAGCGGGGCGCGGCGGCCTGCGCACCAATGGAGATGAGAAGCAGAGCCGGCAGGAGGGTTCGGGCCGAGGGTCGGAGGATCATGGCGTGTCCTCCAGCGTGGCGAGGAGTTTCGACGCCTTGTCCGCGGCGGGAGAGCCGCGATGGGTGGTGACGGTTTCGGACAGGATGGCCCGGGCGTCGGCGGGGCGGTTGTCCTGCAGGGCGATCCAGGCCTCCATGAAGCGGGCCTCGGGAACGAGCGGCGAACCGGGATGGTCGGCGCGGAGTGTGGCGAGGGCGGCGAGGGCGCTGACGAAGTCCCCGCCATGGGCGCGGGCAAGCGCCTGCAGCAGGAGGGCTCGGTCGGCGAAGGCGGGATGGTCGGCGGCAAGACTCCCGCAGCGGCTGATGGCGTTGTCGAGTTCGCCCCGGTCGAAGGCGCGGCGGGCGGCGGCATGGGCGACGGCTCCGGAAAAACGGCCGCCTTCGAATGTCCGCGCCCAGTTCTCGGCGGTGGCGAGGCGGGCGCGGTCGGTTGCGCCAGCGCAACTGGCGAGCATGAGTTCCAGAACGTGGACGGCATTTTCAGGTTCCACCTCCAAAAGGGGCGCCAGCTTGGACCGCCATTCGGGGCTGCGTGCCGTCAGCGAGCCGTCGGCGAGGCCATCCCGCACCAGACGGGCCTGGACGATGGCGGCAAAGGAGGAACCGCCGATCGGACTGCGGACCGACAGACGGAAGGGACGGGACACCGTCGCACGAGGCGGGTCCGGCGAGGCGAGGCGAAGGGCGGAACTGACGGGAGGCGTCCCTGAGACCACCGCAAGGGAACGGACCCCCGGGGAGGCTGCATCGAAAAGCGGCGCATTGGCGAGAGGAATGGCGGACATGACGGGGAGGGATGGGGAGAGGACCGTGAGGCTGCGGACGGCGGGCGTCGCATCCGAGGGCGGCGGTGGCGGGGCGGCAAGGGTTGCGCTCGGAATAGACTGCGACGCCACCGGAACCGGGGCGGCAAGAAGCACGGGACGGGACGGCGTGAAGAGCATGAAGGCAACGGCGAAGGCGGGGGATTGGACGTCCACGGGCGGAGTCGCGGAGGGCGGAAGGGCGGCAATGCGGGTGGCGGCGCGGAGTTCTGCCGCGACGCGGTCGAGCAACGCGTCGGGTTTCGCCCGGGAGGCGGACGGGAGGAGCAGGAGGCAGGCGATCACCAGCAATCGCCAATCAAACGCCAACAGCCGGCGGTTCTCGACGGTTGATATGCGACGCCCGGCGTCCGACATCTGGCGGACGGCTGCGGACAGCATGCCGTCTGGAGTCGGCGGCGGAGCGCGGGACGACATCTTCGGATATGGATGTCCGGGTTTCATGGGGTCACTGGCGAGCGGTGATTTCGGGATTCGCGGCGCCTTGCGGCGGTTTCGCGGCGGCCGTTGGCTTTGCGGGGAAGGCCAGGCGCTTCTCCGCCTCGGCGAAGGGATCTTCGTGATCGTCGGCTGTGCCGCGTATCCCATCGGCGCCGACCGCGCCGAAGACCAGGTGGTCCACCAGGCGCTGGGCGAAGGCCGTATCGCGGGTGACGGCGAGGACTGGGCGCGCAATGGCGTTGGCGCAAATCTGCAGCGAATTGCTTGAGACGGGGCAGGCGGTGAAGGCCGCGTGGGCGGCGGCAAGCGATTCGGCGGGGCGGTCCAGCCAGCGGAGCAGGAGGGAGCGGTTCAGCCAGCCGTTCCAGTCGTCCAGGGCCGGGGGCGGCGCAGCGGCGGCTTCCAGACGAACGGGGTCGGCAAGCGGCGATGTGGTGAAGAGCGGGTTCTCCGCCACGCCGGAGGCGGTCCGTCCGGCGACATGGAGGTCGAGCAGCGCATTGGCGTTGCCGAGGTTGCCGTCGTTCCGCTTGAGGCATCGGGCGGCAAGCTCGATGGCCTTGGGATAGGCCTTGTCGGATGCGGCAAGTACAAAGGCCCGGCATTCCCCCACAGCCTCGCCGGCACGGCCAAGGACCAGCAGCAGTTCGACGGATTCGGGTTGCACGCTGTCGATGCGCATCTGCAATTCGGCCGGCACTGCCGTGGCGACCCCGCGGCGGAGGAGGACAAGCGCCTCCTCGAGAAGTTTGACGGAGGCGCCCGACTCGGCGAGTTTCCGGGCGAATCCGGCCGTCGGCAGGGGCGAGCGGCGCAACACGCTCATGAGGACCTCCGGCACGTCGCCGGCGCGGCCCGTGGCGGCAAGGATTGCGGCGAGCTGGTCGCTGGCCGACTGGAACTGCGCCTGGGGGCAGACGGTCCCCAGGGCCAGGACGCGACGCAGGTCAGCCTCGGCCGCGGCGGGATCGTTGAGGATTTTGCTCATCAGGTCGGCCCGGGCAATGCCCAGATCAGCGAACGCGGCGGGCGAATTGGTGGTGACCAAGGCCATCGCATCCGCCAGCAGCTTCGCGGCGTCAACCGGCCGGCCAAGGTTGTCAGCGAGCAGAACGGCAGCCTTGCGGGTGGCAATAGCGCGGTCGGCGGGCGTCGGGTCGGTGCCCGAAAGGAAGCCGGAAAGCGTGGCTAGCGCGGCCGCGTGATCGCCGGCGGAGGCTTGCCAATCGGAGGTTTGGAGGATGACGGTCTGCCGCAAGGCGGGGTCGGCATCGCGGGCGCGCTCCGCGCAAAGAGCGAGGAAAGTTGCCCCCGATCCATCCGTCGCGGCGATCCGTCCGAGGATCATGATCGCTTCGCCAAGTTCCTTCTGGCTGACGGACATGCGTGCCCGTGTTTCGATCCAGTCGCGCGCAGCCTTCCGGTCGGCCTCATTGCCGGCTCCCAGCCATGCATCGTAACACGCCTTTATGGACGTGAATCCAGCAGACGGTGGCGGCGGGGCCGTTTCGCAGGGAGCGGCTGATGCAAGCATGGCCATCGCGGTCGCAAGAGCCACGCGGGCTCTCAATGCGGCAAACCTCGGCAGAACCTTGAATCGATCCATTATCCACCTCCACATCCTCTTCGCCAGAAAACCGTCACAGACAAACCATATTCATAGGGTTTTACCGCACCATACTATCTAGCTGGAAATCTGTCACCCATTATTTTGACTCTCCACACGCCACTTCACACGCCTCCCGACACTCTACGGGAAATATATGCAGATTCCCCCGCCGCCCCGGACCCGACCCCGCCGTACAGCGTTTTTCCAACGGGTGCGTCAGCCGATTCGTGGTCGCTGTTCAGGCGGCGATGATGGCGAGCAGGACCGCGAGAACGAGAAACACGCCACCCAGAAGCAGTTTGGCGGGGACGACGTTTCGCGCAGACCAACCGGACAGGCGGCGGTTGCCGACGCCCAATGCGCCGAGGGTGAAGACCGCCAGCAGCGGCAGGATGAAGGCGGCGTTGTACAGCAGGAGCAGCAGCCGGGCGCGTGTCACGCCTGCACGGCTCATCAGCACGAGGGTCGGCAGATAGAGCTGCCCCGTGCAGACGCTCTCCAGAAGTGTCACGACAACGCCGCAGGCCAGTCCGGTTCCTATGACAGCCGGACCACGCCAGCGGGAGAGGGCGAAGTTGCGGATGCGCCCCTTGATGGAAACGGGAAGCTGGAGCAGGATGGTCTTGGGGTCGCGGGACTGATGGAAGCGCAGGGCATCGTGCAGGTTGAGCAGTCCGAGAATGGCCAGCGCGGCGACAGCCCCCCATTCAACGGCTGAACGAAACCCGGTAAAACCCTTCAGGCTGTCGAGTCCGGCAAGCAGTCCCAGCCCCATTGCATAGTAGGTCGCGAACGAGGCGAGGCAGAAGGCAAAGCCGCCCGCCATGACGGAGCGTCCGCTGCGTCCCCCCAGCGTCAGGACGGTGGTCAGGAAGATGATCGTTGCGAAAGCGCATGGGTTGAAGCCATCGGCAAGGCCCGCCAGGCCGACGAGCGCGGGAGTGAAGGATGCCACGAGCGACTGCATCTCCGCGGGCTCGGTGAGTCGCGGGGGTGGCGGAAGAACGAAGGCGGCGCCTTTCGCCACGGAGGCGAGGCGGGCGTCGATGCCCCGTGCGATCTGGCTAGCCAGGCCGTCCCGGATCGCGGCATAGCCGCAAAGGGCGTATTGGCGGTCCACGATGATCGAGACGGAGGCCGAGGCGTCCATCGGAAGCTTTTTCTGGTAGGCGGCGAGCAGCAGATAGTTCTCCTCCTCGTTGATGTCACGGCGGCGGATTGCGGGCGACGCACCGTATGCGGCATGCAATGGAGCGAGAACCTCCCGCTCCACGGCGGCGCATTCGGGACAGCCGGTCTCGAAGAAGAAGTCCACCTCGACGGGCGGACCAGGAAGATGAAGGTCCGCTCCGGCTTGAATCAATGGGGTGGATGGAAGAGTCCGCACGGTCAAGCATGCAGCGAACAAGGTCGTCATGACGGCGGTGTACCGGCGCCATAGCAAGCACCGGACTTCGTTGTCCCTTCCACCTCCGCGTAATCGCGTCATTCGTCCATCACCGTTGATTCTTGATCAGATGGGGGAAGCATAGTCAAACGGTGTTTGTTCCGCAAACAGTATATTCCGCAAACGACCCTAACGACGCCGCCGCCGACAACAAACGGCGCCGACATTGACACTCCCCCGCCCGCCGACTATCCTTGATCCAATTCAGGATCGATGCGACGCACGGCACAAACCACCACAGGAAATAACCCCGCGTGATTACGCTTGTTACAGGCCTTCCCCGCAGTGGAACCTCCATGATGATGCGCATCCTGGAGGCGGGCGGGTTGCCGCCCCTGACCGACGGCATCCGCACCGCCGACCGCGACAACCCCAACGGCTACTACGAATTCGAGCCCGTCAAGCAGACCGCCCGGGATGCCTCTTGGCTCGCACAAGCCGAAGGCCGCGCCGTCAAGCTGGTCTACCTCCTGCTCCGCGACCTCCCCCGCGACCGGCCCTACCGCGTCGTCTTCATGCAGCGCGCCCTCAAGGAGGTTGTCGCATCGCAGGCCAGGATGCTCGACCGCCTGGGCCGCCAGCCCCGCGGGCCCGATGAACCCCGCACGCTTGTGGAGACCTTCGCCGCGGAAATCGCCGCCACCAAGGCCTGGATCAAAGGCGAGTCCTGTTTTCAGGTGCTCTACATGAACTACAACCGGCTGCTGGAGGATCCCCGCCCCCGCCTGGCCGAACTGCAGGCGTTTCTAGCGGAAGACGGATATCCTCCCCGCGACCTCGACGCCATGTGCGGCGTGATCGATCCCACCCTCTACCGGCAGCGGGCCGAGGGCACGAAACGGAACGCTTGACGCTGAATGACCCCCTTCCTCCAGTTTGCCGCCGCGCCGTCGCTCGCCTACATCGGGCCGGGCGCGGGCTTTGCCGTCATGGGGTCGTTCCTGATTCTCCTCGCGGCCATCGCCCTGGGTGTGCTGACCCTTCTGACGCTCCCCTTCCGCCTCCTGATCGCCCTCCTCCGCAAGGCGCCGAAGGGAATGTTCAAACGCGTGGTCATCGTCGGCTTCGACGGCATGGATCCCCGCCGCGCGGCACGCCTGATGGATGCCGGCCGGATGCCGCACCTCGCCGCCCTGCGCGACACCGGCACTTTTTCGAAGCTCGGGAGCACCTGCCCCCCCATGTCACCCGTCGCCTGGTCCACCTTCAGCACCGGCGTCAACCCCGGCAAGCACGGCATCTACGACTTCCTCTCCCGCGATCTCCGCACCTGCCTGCCCGAACTCTCCTCCGCCCGCATCGCGGCCGACGCCAAGGGCCGCGCGCACGCCATCGCCCTCCGCAAAAGCCGTCCCTTCTGGGCGCTGCTGGGCGACCACGGCATCTTCTCGACCATCCTGCGCGTCCCCATCACCTTCCCGGTCGAGCCCTTCAACGGACTCTGCCTCTCCGCCATGTGCGCCCCCGACATCCGTGGCACCCAGGGCGAATTCACCCTTTTCGACGGCAGCTCCCAGGTGAGCGCCGTTCTCACGAGCGGGCTCCGCATTCCCGTCGCACCTGTCGCTCGCGGTACAGCACGCCGCTTCCGGGCGATCCTGCCCGGTCCCACGCTCAAGGGGAAGCCCTGCACCCTCGCGGTGAAGGCAAGCTGGCGGACCGACGCACCCGGCAAGCTTCGCCTGACGCTCGCCGGCAAGACCATCACCCTCGAAGCCGGCACCTATTCGCCCTGGGTCCGCCTCACCTTTCGGCGGGGACTGACCCGCGTCCGCGCCATCGCCCGCCTGCTTCTCGTCTCCACCGAGCCCGACCTCAAGCTCTACGTGACGCCGCTCAACATCGACCCCGAACAGCCTGCGCTCCCCATCGCCTGGCCGTCCGCCTTCAGCGTCTATCTCGCCAAGCGGCACGGCCCCTTCGCCACCCTTGGCCTGGCCGAGGACACCTGGGCGCTGACCGGCGGTGCGATCGGCGAAGCCGCCTTTCTGAAGCAGGTCAACGCCATCCACGACGAACGCGAAGCCATGTTCTTCAATGCCCTCCGCCTCACGCGCCGCGGCGTCTGCGTTTGCGTCTTCGACCTGACCGACCGCGTGCAGCACACCTTCATGCGCGGCGCCTCCCGGCATGGAACCGCCGTGCCCGACGATCCCATCGACGCCGCCTATATCCGCTGCGACCAGGTCATCGGGCGCCTCCGCCGGAAGCTGGGCGAAGACGACCTCCTCTTCGTCCTCTCCGATCACGGCTTCACGACCTTCGAACGCGGCGTCAACCTCAATGCGTGGCTGCGCGAGGCGGGGTACCTGGTCGAAAAAAAGGCCGGCGATGCCGCCGAATACTTGTGCAACGTCGACTGGTCGAAAACCCGCGCCTACAGCTTCGGCCTGACGGGTCTCTACCTCAACCTGCGCGGTCGCGAGGCCCACGGGATCGTCGAACCCGGCCCCGAGGCCGAGGCGCTCAAGGCCGAGATCGCGGCCAGGCTGACGGCGCTGCGCGATCCGGAGCGCGACCGTCCCGTCACGCGGCGGATCTACGACGCCGCCCGCATCTACCACGGCCCCTACACGCTCAAGGCCCCCGACCTGGTGTGCGGCTGGCACAGCGGCTACCGGCACTCCTGGGAGACGGCGGTGGGACGCACCGACGGCCCCGTGCTCGCGGACAACCCCAGCCACTGGTGCGGCGACCATTGCGTCGACCGCGACGAGGTGCCCGGCGTCCTCTTCTGCAACCGCCGCCTCGATCTCCCCGAGCGCGGCCCCCATCTTCTCGACTTCACGCCCACGCTGCTCAGCCTGTGGAACCTGCCGGCGCCGGGGTATCTGGATGGGATGGGGTGGGGAGTTGAGAACGTTTAACGCTGAACGTTTAACGCTGAACGCTGAAGTTGAGAAAGAGAAAGGTACAGACGGATGGCCGATCCGAAAATAACCATCAACCGCTCCCTCTACGACCTGCTGACGAAGCAGGCCGATGAAAAGGGCTACTCCTCGACCGGGGAGTACGTGATCCATCTGCTGGAGACCGCCGTCGCCGACGCCGGCCCCGGCGCCACCGAGGAGGAGATCCGGGAGCGGCTCCGCGGACTCGGCTACCTCGCCTGAACCATTGTCATGTTCAACGCACTCATAGACCTGCTGATGGCCCCCTTCCGCAGCCTGCCTGCGGAGGTCGGGCTGGTTTGCTTCGGCGCCGTGACGGGGCTGATCGTGCTCCTGATCTTCAAGGTCACCTCCAGCCCCGCACGCGTCGTCCGTGCGCGCAATCGCGCCCTGTCGCGCGTCATCGAGCTGTGGTTGTACCGTCACGATCCGCTGCTGGGGCTCCGTTCCATCGGCTGGATGCTGATCGACAATCTCCGCTATCTCGCCACGCTGCTGCTGCCGATGATCTGCAGTCTCCTCCCGATGCTCGTCCTGCTCGCGCAAGGCCACGACTGGTTCGCCTCCCGCGCGTTGAGGCCCGGCGAGACGATGCTCGTCGTCGCCCGCTTGCGTGCCGACGCCCCCGTCCAGGTGCTCAACGACAGCGAACTGATCGTCGACGGCACATCGCTGGCGCTCGACGCCCCGCCGGTGCGAACGCCCGACTGGCGCGAAGTGGCTTGGCGCGTGAAGCGGACGCAGGCTGGAGCAACGGGGGATCTTGTGATCCACACCGGCGACGTGGAACTCCGCAAAACGGCGGTCGCGGCAGGCGGCTTGGCGCGCCGCTCGTCATGCCGCACGGCATCGTTTTACGACCATCTGCTCTATCCGGGGGAGGCGCGGCTTGCAGCCGACGCCCCCTTCGACCGGATTGAGACGCGTTGGCCCGCGGTCGAATACAATCTCCTCGGCTGGCGGACCGATTGGTTCTGGGGGCTGCTGGTCACCAGCCTGGTGGCGGGGCTGTTGCTGAAAAAACCGGTGCGGGTGGAGTTCTAGCTATGCGAATACCGCGACGTCAATTCATCAAGCTCCTGGCGGGAAGCGCCGCCGCCATCGCCTGCCCCGCCATCGTCCGGGCCGCTTCAAAACGCCGTGTGCGGCGTTGCATCGTTCTCGGCATCGACGGCATGGATCCCACGCTGAGCAACCAATACATGCAGGCGGGGCTGCTGCCGAATTTCGCGAAGCTGGCCAAGACCGGCCACTTCTCGCCCCTGCGCACCAGCATGCCGCCGCAAAGCCCCGTCGCCTGGTCCAACTTCATCAGCGGCGCCAATCCCGGCACCCACGGCATCTTCGACTTCATTGCTCGCGATCCTGCCACGCTGGTACCTTTTCTCTCAACTTCACGCCTCGTTCCCGGCGGACGCAATCTCAGGCTCGGCCGATGGAGCTTCCCCATCACCGGCGGCAAGATGGAGAATTTGCGCCGCGGCAAAACCCTCTGGGTCGAGCTCGAGAAGCGCGGCGTCGAGAGCACGGTCATCCGCATTCCCGCCAACTTCCCCCCCGTTCCCTCCCAGGCCCGCACGCTGTCGGGGCTCGGCACGCCCGACATCCATGGCGCCTACGGCATCTTCACGCTCTTCACCGACCGCGTCGGCGAGCGTTCGCGCGACCTTTCAGGCGGGCGCATCGAACGCATCCGCGTCCGCGACAACCGTATTGATGCACGTCTCCCCGGCCCCGTCAACACCTTCGACACCCAGGGCTCGGACGTCGACATTCCCTTCACCATGGCCATCGACGCGGTCCATCCCGCTGTCCGCATCCGCATCCAGTCCAGCGACTTCATCTTGAAGGAGGGGGACTGGAGCGACTGGGTCCCGCTGCGCTTCGAGATGGTGCCGCATCTGGCCAGCGCCGACGGCATCTGCCGCTTCTTTCTCAAGCGGGCGCGGGAGGCCTTCGAGCTCTATGTCACCCCTGTCAACATCGACCCCGCCAACCCCGTCCTGCCCATCTCCTCGCCCGAGTCCTTCAGCGCCGATCTGGTCCGGCGCACGGGACGCTTCTACACGCAGGGCATGGCGGAAGACACGAGCGCCCTCTCTTCAGGCGCGCTCGACGACAATCAGTTCCGGCAGCAGGCCACCGATGTTCTCCGCGAAAGCCAGCGCCTTTACAACGCGGAGTTGCCCCGCTTCAAGGAGGGGCTTTTCTTCTTCTATTTTTCCAGTCTCGACCAAAACTCGCACGCCTTCTGGCGCACGCTGGATCCCAAGCATCCGCTCTATACCCCCGAACTGGCCGCCGCACAAGGCGATTTCCTCCCCTGGCTCTACACCGAGATGGACAAGGCGCTGGGGCAGGCGCTTGAAGCCTGCGACGACGAGACCCTGCTTTTCGCGATGTCCGACCACGGCTTCGGCAGTTTCCGGCGCCAGTTCAACCTCAACACCTGGCTGCTCGACAACGGCTACGCCAGGCTCCAATCGGATGCGGCGCGCGAAGCCGACTATTTTGGCGCGATCCACTGGGGCGAGACCCAGGCCTACGGACTTGGCATCAACAGCCTTTACCTGAATCTGGCGGGACGCGAGCCCGACGGCTGCGTGAAAGCCGGCGACAAGCGCGCCTTGCAGGAAAAGCTCCGCACCCAGTTGCAGGCCGCCGTCGATGCCGGGACCGGCGAACACCCCGTCTACCGCGTCTACCGTCCTGAAGAGATCTACACGGGCGCCGAAGTCGACAAGGCCCCCGACCTGATCATCGGCTATGCCCCCAACTACCGGGCCTCGTGGGACACGATCCTCGGCAAGTATCCCCCGCAGGTCTTTCTCGACAACCGCGATACCTGGAGCGGCGACCATTGCATCGACTCCGCATTCATGTCGGGGTGTCTCTTCAGCAACCGGCGCTATCCCGGCGCCGAACCCGCATTGGAGCATCTGGCCCCCGCCATCATCCAAGCGCTGACCTCGTGATCGCCTGCCCCCTGGGCGAGGGAAAGTGGTTTGGGGGGACAAAGGCATTCCCAAGAACGGCGCCCATCTTTCCAGGCGACTGGAAAGTTGCCGGCCAACCATTAATCATGGTCTTACCCATTGGACCAATATTGTTCAAACGGGAGGGTGACGGCGGGCAACAGAAAGGTTCAAGCGGGATCGGAAGTCAGCGCCAGCAGT
>CAZQKI010000132.1:11517-12644 GCA_964592855.1 uncultured Lentisphaerales bacterium | reverse complement strand
CAACGCTTCGCCGCGGGCACGGTAGGCGGCTTCGCGCGCCAGGCAGCCATCGACCAGGTCGCGGATCTGGTCCAGCGTGTGCAGGTTGCAGAGTTGGCCGCGCGCCCAGGCGACGCCCCTGAGGCCGGTCAGGTAGCGGAAGAAGTGGCAGCGGAAGCCGATGACGGCGGCGCTTTCGGGGTTGAGCACGCTGTTGGGGAGTGGATAGTTGGCCGCGATTACGGACAGGCGTTCGACTTCGGCGTCGAGGTGGGCGAAGATTGCCGTGCGCAGCGTGTCCAGGGAGAGCCGGGGCCGCGCGCCGGCCTGGCCGGGAGCGGCAAGGTCTTCGGCAAGCGTCTCGAAGATCCACGGGTGTCCGATGGCGGCTTGGCCGATCATCAGGGCTTCGACGCCGGAATTTTCAACGAACAGGCGGGCCGTGGCGAGGTCGGCAATGCCGCCGTTGCCGATGATCGGGATGCCGGCCCGCTGCCTGACGGCGGCGACCGTGGCGATGTCGACGGGACCGGTATGGCCCTGCGACGTGTAGCGTCCGTGGATGGCGAGGGCCGACGCGCCGGCGTCTTCGGCGGCCTGGAGGATGTCGAAGATGGCGACGGAGCCGGGGTGGGGGCCCAGGCGGGTCTTGACGGTGACGGGTAGGTCGCAGGCCGCGCGGATGGCGGCGATGATCTGGCCGATCCGGGTGGGTTGGCCGATGAGTGCCGACCCGGCGCCGCTGCGCGTGATTTTCGGGACGGGACAGCCGGCGTTGAGGTCAATGGCGCAGAAGCGCCCGGTGGCGGCGATGTGGCGCGCGGCTTCGGCGAAACTGGCCGGGTCGGTGCCGTAGAGGTGGGCGACAACGGGAACCTCGTCGGCGAAGGTCTCGAGAATCTGCCAGGTCTTGTCCGAGGCGTGGACCAGGCCGGCGGCGTTGGTCATCTCCGTATAGGTCAGCACGGCGCCATGGCGTCCGGCGATGCGGCGGGTGGCCGCGTTGGTGAAGCCGGCCATGGGTGCGAGAAAAAGCGGCGGGCGTCCGCCCGGTCCGGAGCGGAACAGCGCGTTGAAAGAATCAATCTTCGAATGCAGGTGGTTCTCTCCGTTTCCCATGAGTGATCGGTAATCGGTAATCAGTGATC
>CAZQKI010000132.1:0-11417 GCA_964592855.1 uncultured Lentisphaerales bacterium | reverse complement strand
CTCACGTTCTTACCGGCGCCACTCGTTCAGTTGTTCGGCGGAGGGTGCGGTGATGATTTCGTAGAGGCGCCAATCCCCCCAATCGCCGGCGAAGAGCGCGCGCGCAACCCCGTGCGCATAGATGTCGGCATGTCGCCAGACGGTGCACTCGAAGGCGGCTTCGGCTTCCGGTCGGGGTACGAGCAGGAAGAGATTCTGTCGGGGATAGCGTTCGCGGAGGGTGTTGACGTGGAGGTCGAGGCAGGGGACGAAGCGGTCGCGTTGCTCGCCTTCCAGAAGGCCCAGGCCTCGATAGCTGCAGATGAAGACGCGCCCGTAGGGGGTGCGTTCTTCGATGTAGCCTTGAATGGCGTCGAGCACGGTGCGCTGGGCCTGCCGGTTCTGCGTGGCCTGGGGGGCGGGGGGCTGCCGGGGGGGGAGGCAGAAGGCGAAGAAGAGCAGGAGTGCGCCGGCGGCACCGATGTACCGCGAGGGGGCGCGGCGCGAGGCGGTGGCGTCGGGAACGGCGGAGAGAAGCGTGAGCAGCGCGGTGAGGGGGAGCAGGGCGCCGGCGGTGTCGGCGGCCCACTGCAGGCCGAACCCCTGAAGCAGGAGGTGCCAGAGGCCGGCCACGACGCCGGCGAGTCCGAGCAGCGCCGTGCGCGGACGCCGGTTCAGGGCGGCGAAGGCGCCCAGGATGGCGCAGCAGGCGAGGGCGCTGAACTGGGCCGGCGCGATGTTGACTAGTTCCCAGCCCTGCCAGGCCACGAGGCCGTGGATCAGGAAGCGCCAGGCGTAGCAGGCGTCGGAGAGGATCAGGCGGCTCATGAGCGCCCAGATCCCGAGTGCGTAGAGCGCGGGCAGGAGACCGAGGATGAGAATGCCCTGGAAGCGCGGGCGCATGGCGGGATCAAGGCCGGCGAAGGCGATGAGGAGGAGCGACAGCAGAAACGTCCAGCCCGCCAGCGGCGCACCGCAGAGGGCCAGCAGGGCCAGCGCGAAGCTGAACTTGACGAGGTCGGTCAGTCGGCGGTTCTCGCACCAGTCGGCCAGTTTGAGGAGCGTGGCGACGGCGGCGGCCAGGGTGACGGTCAGCTGCGGCTGGATCGTCAGGGCGGAGAGGCGCGTCAGGAGGAGGATGAAGGCCAGCCAGCAGCCATAAGCCAGTGGCAGCGGAAAGGTGCGGAGGCAGAAGCGGAGCAGCACGTAGAGGAGGCCGAACAGGGCGAGCAGCACCGTCGTCCGCGCGACGAGCGGGGTGGCTGCGCCGCGCGGGAGCAGCGCCGCAGCGGGAAGGCCGGCGAGGGTGGGAAGGGGGGCGTGCCACAGGCTGCCGACGAGGGCCTGGCGGCCTTCCGTCGAACCGCCGACCAATTCCCGGCAGATTCCCTCGTAGGTCCACGTCTGGACGGGGATGGCGTCGTTGTCCGGCGTGAGCGTCGCGGCGAAGAGGATGGCCGCGAGGAGGGCGGGAATCCACTCAGTTAGTTTTTTTCGAAGATAGGCCATGCTGGGTCTTTTCCCAATGAAACGGGTTGGAGAAGTACTGCAGGAAGGCGCGCCAGCCGCTGACGCTCATCATGGCCCAGTAGAAGGGGGTGAGCAGGTTGGCCCACATCAGGCTGTCGTAGTTGCGGCGGTAGCAACCGAGCAGGTTGACGTAGACGAAGACGAAGTTGCCGACGAAGAGGCAGAAGGCGCTCATGGCGAAGACCCAGCCGGGGAAGAGGGCCTCGACGCCGGCGGGGCGGAAGATGAACCAGACGAGGGCCATGATCCAGAAGACGGGGTTGATGAGCGCGGAGAAGATGGAGCCGCCGATGAGCAGGTTGAAGTGGATGAAATTGCGCACGCCCAGCTCGCGCAGCAGCTTGAGGGGGTTGCGCGTATGCACCATGAAGGTCTGGATGTAGCCTTTCTGCCAGCGCGTGCGCTGCCGGATCCAGAACATGGGGTCGCAGCAGGCTTCTTCCCAGGTGGTGGTCTTCACCATGCGTGTTTCGTAGCCGGCGCGGGCGAGACGCACCCCCAGGTCGCAGTCCTCGGTGACGTTGTAGGCATCCCAGCCCATCAGATCCTGAAGCACCTGCGTGATGAAGTGGTTGGAGGTGCCTCCCAGAGGAATCACCGTGCGCAGCGCCGCCAGACCGGGGAGGCAGAGATCGAACCAGGCGGAATATTCGGCGGCGAACCAGCGCGTGAGCAGATTGAACCGCGGGTTGTAGTAGTTCAGGCAGGATTGGATGCAGACGACCTGTTCAGGCGAATGTTCGAAAGCGAGCACCGCCTTCTTGAGCTGGTCGGGTTCGGGACGGTCTTCGGCGTCGTAGATCACCAGATACCGGCCTTTGGCGCGGGCGAGTCCGATATTGCAGGCCTTGGGCTTGGTCCGGGGGAAGGAGGGCGGGATCTCGGTGATGCAGAAATTCGGGGGGAGCTGCTCCGCGCGGGCGGCCGTGAGCGTCAGGGCGTCATCCGCCTCGAGCAGGAGCTGCACGTCCATGCGTTCCAGGGGATAGTCCATGGCCTTGAGGCCGGCGACCATTTGCGGGATCGTTTCAGGCTCCTTGTACATGGGGACCAGGATGGAGTAGACCGGCCATTCGCGCGGTTCAGCGGCGGCGATCTGTCCGGCGGTGAAGTGAAACGAGGCATTGGGGTGCGCCGCGGCCCGGACGAGGCCGATCTTGTAGAGCGTGGCAATCAGGTAGCAGAGCGTACTGGCCAGGATCAGCAGGCGACCCGTTGGCAGCGGGGCGAGGATCAGCCCCAGAGCGACCGCGCCTGCGATGCCGAAGGCGGTGATCCGCTGGCCTCGGGTGACGGGCGCCTGCGCGCTCCATTCCGGGCGGGTGTGCGCCAAGGCGAGCGGGTCGCAAGGCTTTTCGGGCTGGTGTTCAGATCTATTCACTTTGAAAATTGGGTTGGAAGGCAATAGAAGCAAAGTGCGTGCCAAGGCGGGGCGACGGCGCCACGGGTCTGAGAACCTTCGTTTTTGATTGTTGTCGCGCTATCGTCCTCGTACACCTACTCGTACACGCGAATCTCCTGAGATGGGGCAAGATGTGAGTGTACGAGTATGGGGTGGCGGTTCACCCGCAGGGAAAATGGAAAGCGGGGACGCACTCGATGTAGGACGGTCCTCCGGGCCGTCCCGGCTAATGCGCAGTTACCGGACGGCGCAGGAGCACCGTCCTACTTCGGATTGCGCCGCGTGGCCGCCAGAAGGGCGCTATTACCTCGTCCGCGTCGTCGTCCTCGTCCTCGATGCAAAATTTCGAGGACGAGGACGAGGAC
The DNA here is from genome assembly GCA_964592855.1 of uncultured Lentisphaerales bacterium. Classification (GTDB taxonomy): domain Bacteria; phylum Verrucomicrobiota; class Kiritimatiellia; order RFP12; family JAAYLN01; genus JAAYLN01. Next base: position 8,141 of record CAZQKI010000132.1, on the reverse strand, counting down.
GATGCGGCAAGTCTTAACCGAACATTTTGTCGCCACGCTTGAGCGGATACCCGACCCGCTTCCCCGGCGACATGGAAAGCACTGGACCCCGGCGTCCCCGGCGGTAGCGAATGAAGCGGTCGTTCCGGCTGGCGATTCACTGCCGATTCTTTGTCGCGAGCTTTGTCGACGGGTTCATCCGTTTGCCGGAGTCCCGCCTTCCGGGCTTCTTGTGCCGGTCTTCCCGGCATCCTTGCACACCTTCTTGTGCGCCTCCTCGAACACTCGACAAAGCTCAAGACAAAGCTCGCGACAAAGCTTTGGGACTAGCCAGGCGGCCGGGGCAGAGGCTTCACTGAACCCAGAACCCTGTCTCCTGAACCCTGTTTCCTGAACCCTCGGGGCTCGGCAACGAAGTTGACGCGCACCCGATGCGCAACCCGCCGAATATAAAGGCTTGGATTCAGGAGTCAATTTCGCTTTAATGATTTCACAAAGGTGATTGGCCTCCATGAAGAATCAGATTGCTCAGGTGTTATCCAGGATGAGGCCGCGAGTCCGCGACGTGGTCGGCATTGATATTGGCGCTTCGGGCGTCAAGGCCGTTCGGTTGCGTGTGGATCGCGGCGGCCACATCACGGTGGTTGCGGCTGATGCGCTGCCCAAGTTGGCCTTCCCCGGGCCGGCGGGGGGTGCCGGTGTCACGCTGGTGTTGCCCAAGAGCCTGCAGGCCTGGACGGCGTCGGTGGCGTATTCGTTCCCGCAGGCTGGGATGAAGCTGCTGACGTTGCCGTCGGATAAGGTGGAAAATTCGGCCTATGCCGATCTGCTGGGAATCGCACGGTCTCCCGATATGCGACTCGGCCACCTGGCCTTCGACAGCGACAACCGGAACGACATTCCCGTCCTGGCCGTGGGCGTCCCCGTTGCCGAAATCGACTGGCTGAGATCCTTGCTGCCGACGGGGAAGCCGGCGCTCAGTTCGGTTGAAATCTCGGGGTTGGCCGCCTTGACGGCCTATCAGCAGATTTGCGTGGACCTGGAGCAGCCGCGTTGCGATCTGGTCATCGACGCGGGCGAACGCGTCACCACGATGTCGATCTGCTTCAAGGGCAAACCGCTGGTCATGCGGCAGTTCATGCAGGGCGCCGCCACGGTGGTCGAACAGGTGATGCAGGACCTGGGCGTCGATGCCGCGACTGCGCATGACATCCTGAATGTCGGATCCATCGACGTCCGCTCCTCGCTCCATCGGGTCTATGAAGGGTTCCTGCGCCAGCTGGGCATCGCCATCGATTTTGCGGAGCGCCGCTCGGGCAAGCGGCTGCAGAAGATCTTTCTCTCGGGAGGCCTGGCCGCGAACCACGATTTCTGCGAGGAACTGCATGATCAAGTGGGGCTCCTGCCCGAGGTCTGGAACCCGTTGGGCCGAATGGCCGTCCTGCCCAATGCGCTGTCGGCGCAGGTGAAGGGAAACGAATCTTGCTTCGTTGCGGCCACCGGTGCGGCGCTGGGTCTGCTGGAGGTTTCATGAAGGCGCATATCAATCTGCTCACCATTGACGAACGCCGGGACCCGCGGGGCATGCTGCTTCGGACGACGATCGGCACGCTGTCCGTGGTCGCGGTCGTTGCCGTCGTGCTGTATGGCATCCACGCCGTGTTCACGCTGAACGATGCCCAGCGCCGCCAGCGCCGGGCCGAAGCGCAGTGGGTCAGTCTCAAGCCGGACTACGAACGCGCCGAGAACCTGCGGATCCTCTGCGAGGATCTTGAGCGCGTCTCCGCGGAACTGGCGGCCTTCAGCAATGTGCAGATCACGGTCTCCTCGCGGCTGTTGTGCCTGGCTCAGTGCGTGCACCCGGAAGTCCAGCTCATGGAGGCGGGGTTCAATCAGTTCCAGGTCGACGACCACGGGGTGCCTTCCCGCCAGTACGAGATGAAGCTCGTCGGACGGACGGCAACGGAAGGCAGCGATGGCCGCGTGCAAGGAATCATTGAGAATTTGCAGTCGGTTCCCGAACCCGATGATTTTGGCACGGTGATTCCCGGCGGCATTCGCGTCGATCCGCAAAGCAAGGATGCGCTGGAATCGGTTTTCGAAATACGGTGCCTGTTCGTTCCCCGGAGTTATCAATGAGCCTCGATTTCAAGTCGTTTTCGCGATCGCAGCAACGCCTCCTGCTTGGATTGGGCGGCGTGGTGGCCATGATCCTGGCGGCCGTTTTCGTCATTCGTCCGATGCGCGGACGGGCGTCCGTAATACGCCTGGCTGTCGAGCAGCGGGTGGCGGATAACGGCCGGGCGCTCGACAGCGTCCGGAAGATTGCCGAACTGGAGCAGAAGACGGCCCTGCTGTCCGAGGCGCTGGCCGCGGAGACGAACCGCTTCGTCTTGCGCCCGTTTCTCGGCTCCTATCCCGTGCAGCGTGAGATCTACCGGTTGGCGAGCGACACGGCCTTCAAAATCGCTGTGGTCAGAGAGGTCGGCAAGCGGCCGACCCCGACGGAAAGCAAGTCGGCGCCCGCCAAGACGGCCGCGGGGCGGATGGCGCCGGCCAAGGACGCTGCGGTGCCGTCGGCGCCTGAGGGCCAGCCGGTGGTGAAGGACAAGGCGATCCGCAAGAAGGTGGCTTCTTCCTTTGCACGCTATTTTGTCGAGGTCTCCGGGGAGGGAAGCTTCGCGGATCTCTTCGCCCTGATCGAAAGGCTGGAGCTCGACAATCCCTATTGCGGCGTGAATGCGCTGGTCATTCGCGGCCTTCCCAGCATGCCCGAGCGCCATCGCGTGACGCTTTCGCTGGAGTGGCCCGTGCTGGCCGACCCCCCGCCCAAGGCCGTTGCCCCGGCCAACCTCAGCCGGTAGGCGCCCAACGGATGTGCGCGATATGGCCAATCAAGTGAACGAGAGGATGTCCTACCTCCGGCGCTGGCTCCACCTGCCCAGCGATGATCTCTGGGACTTCGAACCCGACGGGCTGAGCTGGCTGCCGCGGAAGATCGTCGGCGGGTTGCGCGTCTTTCAGCTGGTCTGGCAGGGTTATCGCGAGGACGAATGCCAATTGCACGCCTCGGCGCTGACCTACTACACGCTGATGTCGATCATCCCGCTTTTCGCCCTGGGCCTGGCGTTGGTCCGCGTGTTCGGGGGCGACGAAATCGCCCATGCGCGCATCGCCGCCGAGATCGCCCGTTTCGGCCAGCAGCTTGCCGCGCGTTCGCCGCGCGCGATCGGGCAGGATGCCGACCTGGTGCTGGAGTTTGTGGCGCAGCTGAACCAATACGCCGACTGGCTCTTCGGGCAAATCGCAAAAATCAGCTTCGGCACGCTGGGCGGGATCGGCCTGGTCCTGCTCATCTGGATGGCGATCAGCATGCTGGCGCAGGTGGAACACAGCTTCAACCGCGTGTGGAACGCCCCTGCGCGCTCCCTCTGGCGCAAGTGCTCCGACTACCTCGCCCTCGTCATCATCGTTCCCTTCCTGGCGATCGCGGCAACCACCATTCCGGTGGCCAACTTCCTTTCGCAGCATCTCAATGGATGGGTTGTCAGCACCCGCATGTCGGACGGCATTGCCTACGCCGCGCGGCAGGGGATGCCGCTGCTGCTGACCGGGGTGTTGTTCGTCACCATCTTCCTGTTCATTCCGAACACGAAGGTTCGCTTCAAACCGGCGCTGATCGGCGGCGTGCTGACGGCCATCGGCTTCCTGGCCTGGCTGCGAATCTGCACGGAACTGCAGGTTGGCGTCATCAAATACAGCAAACTCTACGGCAGCTTCGCCATCCTGCCCATTCTGATGGCGTGGGTCTATACGAGCTGGCAGATTGTCCTGTTCGGCGCCGAAGTCTCCTTTGCCTGCCAGAACACCGGAACCTATCGCCGCGAGCCGCGCGCACGCAACGCCGGCGTCCGAGCCCGCTGGCAGCTGGCCTTGGGCCTGGTCGCGGAAATGGCCCGCGCCATGCGGGAGGGAACGCCGCCAATCCACGCCGTTGCTTTTGCGCAGCAGCATCGCATTCCCGTGCGCCTGATGAACGATGTTCTGGAAGACCTGCAGCTGGGCGGACTGATTGCCGAAACGTCGCGTCAGGGCGGGGTGTTCGTGCTGCTGCGCGATCCTGCGACCTTGATGGCGGCCACCGTCATCCAGGCCTTGCTGGACCAGGGCGCGACGCCCGAATCGATGGGACTGGGCAATCTGGACCCGCGTATCCGCGCGTTCACGGTGCAGGCGGAGGCGGCTTGGGCCGGAGGCCTGAACACGCCCGTGACGCAGTTTGCCGAGGCCGCTTCCGACAAACCGGAGAAGGACGCATCATGAAGGACTACAGCGCCATCCTGAACCCCGAACAGCTGGCGGCGGCCACGGCGGGGGATGGGCCGCTGCTCGTCCTGGCCGCCGCAGGCACGGGCAAGACGCAGACCCTCGTCTACCGCGTGGCCCATCTGGTCGAGCACGGCGTTCCGGCCGATTCCATCTTGCTGCTGACCTTCACCAACCGCGCGGCGCGCGAGATGCTCGAACGCGCCAAACGCGTGGCCGGGGACGCCGTGGGCGACGTCTGGAGCGGAACGTTCCACCATGTCTGCAACCGCCTGCTGCGCCGCCATGCCCCGCTGCTCGGCTTCCGCAACGCCTTCATCATCGCCGACCGCGACGACACCCGCAAGCTGATCGAAGATTGCATGAAGGAGCTGAAGCTGGGTGGCAAGGACTTCCCGAAGAAGGACGTCCTGAACGGCCTCTTCAGCCATGCCGCCAACCGCGGCCTGCCGCTGGAGGAGATCCTCGACGATAAGCTGGATCAGCTCGCGGCCGACCCCGCCGACATCTGCCGCGTTCACCGGCGCTACTGCGCCCGCAAGCAGGAACTGGGAATCATGGATTTCGACGATCTCCTGGTGAACGGGGTCCGGCTGCTGGAGGAGCACCCCGCCGTCCGCCAGCGCTACCAGGGCCAGTTCCGCCACATCCTCGTCGATGAATACCAGGATACGAACATCCTGCAGGCCCGCCTGGTGGATGCCATCGCCGCGCGCGACGGCAATGTCATGGCGGTCGGCGACGACTTCCAGTGCATCTATTCGTGGCGGGGCGCCGACTTCCGGAACATCATGGATTTCCCGGTTCGTTATCCAACGGCGCAGATCATCAAGCTGGAGCGCAACTACCGCAGCACGCCCGAGATTCTGGCCGTGGCCAACGCCTCGATCGCCGGCAACCCCGAGCAGTTCCAGAAGACGTTGCGCGCCACCCGCGACGGGGGCGCCAAACCGCTGGCGCTGTTTCTCCGCGACGGACGCGAACAGGCCGCCTCCGTGGTTGAACTGGTCGGCCGGGCGCGGACGCAGGGCCGGCCGCTTCGCGACATCGCGGTCCTGTACCGTGCCCATTTCCACTCCATCGAACTGCAAATGGAATTGACCCGCTCCCGCATCCCCTTCGTGATCACCTCGGGCCTCGGCGTCTTCGAGCAGGCCCACGTCAAGGACGTGCTCGCCCTGTTGCGGATCGCGCACGACCCCGACGACCGCCTGGCCTTCGACCGCCTCCTCTGCCTGCTGCCCGGCGTGGGGCCGCGCACCGCCGCGGCCTGCTGGCAGAAGATCGGCTCCGCGTTCGACAGCCGCGATCCGCACCGCCTGGCGCTGCTGACGAGTCTCATGAAAGCGGGGGCGAAGGAACCCTGGGCGGCGATCGCCGCCGCCCTGGCCCGCTATCACGCGAAGGGCGGGGAGGCCAAGGCCAGCGAACTCATCAACGATTTCCTCGACCATTTCTACGTCGACTACCTCGAAAAGACCTACGAGAACGCCGACGAGCGGGCCGACGACGTCCAGGAAGTCGCGGTGCAGATCAACCAGAGCGCCAGCGTGAACGCCTTCCTGCAGGAGGTCGCCCTGCTGACCAATGCCGACCCCGCCGACGACCGGGATGCGCGCCCGAAGGCCGACGCGATCCGCCTCAGCACGGTGCACCAGGCCAAGGGGCTGGAGTGGCCCGTGGTGTTTATCATCTGGGCTGCGGAAGGCATGTTCCCCTCCAGCCGTTCGCTGGGCGAGGTGGAGGACGATGCCGAGGAGCGGCGTCTCTTCTACGTCGCCACCACCCGCGCGCGCGACGTGCTCAACATCTGCATCCCCGAATGGCGGCAGACGCGCGATGGCCAGCTCTTCAATTGCAAGCCGTCGCGCTTCGTCTCGGAGATCCCGAACGACCTCCTGCGCTCGCGCTACGGCCTCCGCTTCTGAAGCGAACACCATGAATGTTGACCCGGCTATCCGGTATCCTACGATCAGGGAGACGATGGAGGCCATCCGCAAAGCATGGCAGTCTTGAGACAAATTCAATTGTTCAGGGGCAAGTAAAATAGCACCCTATACCGTTGAAAGGAGACGACGTGGGCAACAAGGTGTGTTTCACTGTGATGTCCGGGCCGATGAAGGGTAAAACATTCGACTTCGAGGAGCACGATACCTTCCTGTTCGGGCGGTTGGAGGAATGCCACTGCCGTTTGCCGGATGACGGGCAGGTATCGAAGCTCTTCGAGTTGCACACAAGCTACAGAAAGAGTAGTATCCGTGCATCGAGTGGATAAGCAATGAACGACAAGGCAGACAGGCTTTTTGAGGTGGCGGAGAGTCAGCAGGGGTATTTCACTGCCGGGCAGGCGGTCGAGTGCGGCTACCCGACCTCTAGTCACGTCTATCACCTGAAGGCCGGTACGTGGCAACGGGAATATCGAGGGATCTGCCGGTTGACGCGGTTTCCGGCGACGGAATACGCGCAATATGCGCTGTGGGCTCTCTGGTCGCGCAATCGCCAGGGGGTGCCTCAAGGGGTGTATTCGCATCAAACGGCGCTGTCGCTGTATGACCTCTCTGACCTGATGCCGAGCCGTCTGCACATGACTGTCCCGGCCGGATTCCGAAGAAACGTGCCGATCCCGGATATCCTGATTCTGCATAAGGGCAACATTGCGGCCGATGAAATCGAGGAGCGTGAGGGCTACCGGGTGACCCGTCCGATCCGGGCGGTGACGGATCTGCTGGCCGATTCATCTGTGTCCGTGGACCACATTCGACAGGCTTTGCGGGAGGGTCTGAAACGTGGTTTGGTTGCACGGGCGGAGATCGAACGGCATGCACAACGGCAGGCGCTGAATATACTGCTGCGGGGAGGTCAACCTTGACGCCTTCGACGTATGAAACCCCGGTCGCGTTTCGCCAGGCGCTTGAAGCACGGTTGAATGAGTTGGCGCGGCAACGAGGCGTTGATGTCCAGCGATTGCGGCGGCAAGTAGCGTTCGATCGCTTCCTGTGCAGATTGTTTCAGGAATCCTGCGAGCGTTGGCTTCTCAAAGGTGGGTATGCGATGGAACTCCGGCTGCAAGAGAGCCGTACCACGCGGGATATTGACCTGACGACACGCGGCCCGATACGCGGCCCCGGGCGGCTTTCTGCGCGCATCCTGCGTCTCCTGCAAACAGCGGCCTCGATGGATTTGGGCGACTTCTTCGTCTTTGCCGTCGGCGAACCCACGCAAGACTTGGCGGGAGCGCCATACGGAGGCGCAAGATATCCGGTAGAAGTTCGTCTGGCGGGGCGGGTGTTCGCGCGCTTCCATGTCGATGTCGGAACCGGGGACCCGGTATTGGAGCCTGTCGAAACGGTGCGAGGGGAGGACTGGCTCGAATTCGCGGGTGTATATACGGTGCCGTTCCCAAGTATCTCCAGTGAGCAGCAATTCGCCGAGAAACTGCACGCCTACACGCTCCCCCGCGTTGGCAGACCGAATACACGCGTGCGGGATCTTCTGGACATGTATCTGCTGATTCGTGCGGGTGTTCGGTCCGATCGCACCGTTGAGGCCGTCCTCGCTGTGTTTGATCGCCGGAAGACCCATTCCGTTCCGGCGGCGTTGCTGCCACCGCCCGAAGCGTGGGTAGTCCCATTCGCCGCACTGGCGGACGAATGCGGTGCAGGAATACGCATGGATCAGGCGTTTGCGGTGGTCAAGTCGTTTTTGTCGGACGGGAAGGACAGGAAATGAGCAACAAGGTCCATTTTGCCGTTACCGCCGGCCCGATGAAGGGCAAGGCATTCACGTTCGAGGAGCACGATACCTTCCTGTTCGGGCGGTTGGAGGAATGCCACTGC
>CAZQKI010000131.1:0-12725 GCA_964592855.1 uncultured Lentisphaerales bacterium | reverse complement strand
CCTGAACCCTGTTTCCTGAACCCTCGGTGCGCGGCAACGAAGTTGACGCGCACCCCCGTTCCCGAAAACTTGAAAACGGGGTTTGACTTCCTCACGCCATTTCCCTACGCTGATGATGTTTCAGGTGCGAACCGGCTAACGGAAGTCCGTGAGATTCGGACGCGGTCGCGCCGCTGTAAACGGATACGAAGTCCCAGCTGCCATTTTCTGCAAAGCGGAGAAGAAGGCGGGATTGTAGGAATGCCGTAAGCCAGAAGACGAGCCGGTTCGCGCAGTTTGGATCTCCTTCGCGTCATGGGGAGCGTCGTCCAGTCCGTTCATCGGGTCGCTGGCCTGGCTTCCCCCTTGATGGGCCGTTTTCCCGTCATCGCTCGCGCAGGAGCTCCGTTTGGTCGACAAACGCCCCGCTAGAGGGCGAGAAGGATGCTCATGTTTCTGCGCAAAACCCTGCCGGTCTTCGCCGTCTTGGCGATGGCCACCCCCTGCTTCTCCAACCCCGCGACGACGAACCTCTACGTCGCACCCCCCGTCGTCGTGACGGCCACCCGGACGTCCCGCACGCCCGAAACCATTCCCGCCCAGGTCACCGTGATCACGGCGGAACAGATGAGCGAACGGGGCTCGCTCAATGTCGTCGACGCCCTCCGCGACCTCGGCGGTCTCCAGATCCGCTCGCTGAACGGCAATCCCGCGCAGGCGGAACTCTCGCTGCGGGGCTTCGGCGAGAACGCCCACGGCCGCACGCTGATCCTGCGCGATGGGCAGCGGCTCAACAGTCCCGACATGGCGGGGGTGAACTGGCTCCAACTCCCCGTCAGCTCCGTCGCCCGGATCGAAGTGCTCGAAGGCCCCCAGAGCGTCCTCTACGGCGACCACGCGCTCGCAGGGGTCGTCAACATCATCACCCACGACGAGGCGCGACCGGAGCGCACGGAGGCCCGTGTGCAGGCCGGCTCGTATGACACCTACGGAGCGAGCCTTGCCACCCACCGGCAGAGCGGCGCGACGCAAGGGACGGCCGGCGGCGATTGGCAGACCAGCAAGGGCTACCGCCACAACGGCGGCTTCGATTCGCTGAACCTCCGCGCCGGCGTCGACTCCGTCGTCAACGAGGCCCTGCGCACCTCGATTTTCGGCACCTACGACCGCATGGTCAACGGACTGCCCAGCTACCTCACCCGCGACGCGATGCAGGCCGACCCCCGCCAGACCACGGCCCCCGACGACGAGGCCGCCACCGACACCTACAACGCCAATCTCGCCCTGAACTGGCGCCCGACGGCGGATCAGATCGTCAACGCCGCCTTCATCTACAATCGCCGCGAGGCCGAAACCGACTTCGTCAGCTGGATGAGCTTCGCCGACACCGCCGTCGACAGCCTGACCTTCACCCTCAACCACCAGCTCGACGCATCCCTCTTCGACCTCCCGACGCGTCTGCTCAGCGGCGTCGACCTCTATTTCGACCGCCTGGATGCGGATCGCTACGCCGATGCGGATGGCACGATGCATCTGCTCAGCGCCGTCGTCGACAAGACGAGCCTCGGCGCCTATCTGAACAACGAGACCGATCTCACGGACAAGCTCATGCTGACCCTCGGCGGACGCATCGAACAGGCCAGCTATGCCGCCGACGTCGAAGATGCCTTCGGCGCGTCGCTGGTGGACGACAGCGAAACGCACACCGTCAGCGCCCTCACCGCCAGCCTCCTCTACCGGCCCGCCGACGCCACCAAGCTCTATGCCTCCTTCTCCAGCCTCTACCGCCTCCCCTTTCTCGACGAACAGGTCAGCTACTACGGCTACGGCAGCGATACGTTCTACGATGACCTCGAACCCGAACATGGCCTTTCTGGCGAAGTCGGCGGCGCCTGGCGCTTCGCCCGCGAGTGGTCGGCGGAACTCAACGTCTTCTGCATGGAGGTGAAGGACGAGATCGCCTACAACCCGGTGACCAGCCGGAACGACAACCTCGACAAGACGCGCCACCAGGGCACCTCCGCCGCCATCGGCTGGCAGCGCGCTGAACTGGGGGCGCTGAAGCTCCGCTACACCTTTACCGATGCGACCTTCCAGGAGGGCGTCAACGACGGCTGCGAGGTTCCGCTCGTGCCGAACCACCACCTCGCCCTCGTTGGCCAGGCGAACCTGCCCCTCGATCTCGCCCTGCTCGCCACGCTGAACGTCAGCGGGAGCCAGTATGTCGGCGGCGACAACGCGAACGCGGCCGAAACGCTGGAGAGCTTCACCACGCTCGATCTTGCCCTGCGCTACGCGCCCGCGCGCCTGCCCGACTTCTCGCTGTTGATCGGCGTGGACAACGTCTTCGACGAATCCTACGCCACCGTCGCCTACGCGGGCTTCATGGAGACCGGCTACTATCCGGCCCCGGGGCGCACGTGGAAGACGGCCCTGGCCTATGCCTTTTAATGAACCCCGACCGGATGACGGACGTTTGAACAGTTACCCATGCACGCGCCTTTCATGACCTCGCTGCTGCTGTTGAACGGCCAACTGCCGCCGCTCGCCACGATGACCGATACGTGGCGCGCGGCGGCCTCCGTCTTCGAACGGGGCGGCGCCGTGATGTGGCCGCTGCTGGCCTGCTCCGTCCTGGGACTCTCCGTTGCGCTGGAACGCGCCATCGTCTTCGCCCGGTTCAGGGCGCGAAGCCGGACCGGTGCGCCGACGGTCGCCGCACTTCTGGACAAGCTTCAGCAGGGACGCCCCGACGAGGCGCTGGCGCTGGGGGCGTCCGAGGCCGCCGGCCCCGTTGGCAACCTGCTGGCCGATGGCCTCCGTACCCGGTCGTTCGGGCTGAGCGAGAGTCTGCAGGTGGCGGCCAACCGGCTGCTCGACACCCTGCGGCGCGGCTTCTCGGTGCTCGACACCATCATCACGCTCGGGCCGCTCCTCGGCATTCTCGGTACCGTGACGGGGATCATCCGCTCCTTTCACCTGCTGAGCACGGCGGGGATACAAGATCCGACGGCCGTCACGGGAGGTATCGCCGAAGCCCTGCTGACCACGGCGGCGGGGTTGATCGTGGCGATCATCGCGCTCCTGCCGTTCAACTTCTTTGTCGCCGCACTGCGCCGTCATGCGCGCGATCTCGAACAGACCATCCACCAATGCGAAGTCGCCTATCGCCAGGGCGAGGACCGACGCGCATCGTCGCCGGGGGAGGTGCCCAACGCCCATGCACCTTGAGACGGGGTATGAGGGGCGGGGAGCCCGGCTCGAGATGATTCCGCTCATGGATGTCATCTTCCTGCTCCTCATTTTCTTCATCTACGCCATGTTCACGATGGTGACCCACCGCGGCGTCCAGGTGGATCTGCCGCAGGCCGACGGGCGGCGCCTTGAAGGCGACAGGCTGGTCATCACGCTGACCCCGGCGGGAACCTATCAGCTCGATGGACGCGATCTCTCCCGCGAAGATGTGGTTGTCGAGGCCGTCGACCGGCATCGCGGCCAGAAACTGCCGGTGCTGATCAGCGCCGACCGCAAGGTGCCCCTCGGCCTCGGCATCGAACTGCTGGCGCAACTGCAGCAGGCGGGCGTCGACACCGTCACGTTTCAGGTGACGCCGGAGAAGCAGCCATGAAGCGTCCGCTCTCCGGCCGGCGCGATTGGGCCGCGGGCGCCACGCTGGCGGTCGTCCTGCATCTGGCCGCCACGCTGCTGCTGGGAGGCACCCGCTCCGCCGACACGCCCCCGACTCTGGCTCAGCCGCCGTCCACGCGCGTGACCATCCATGTCGCTCAGCCCCGGCCATGGCTGGCGGCGGCCGTCGAGCCGGCGGTTCAGCCGCGCCCCGTTTCCGTGCCGCGCGCCCCCTCCAGCCTGCCCCGTCCGGAACCCCGCGACATCCGCCCCGCCCCGGTCTCCGCCATGCAGCGTCCCGAGCCCCTCGCCGCGTCCGCCCCGCCCGCCGCGCCGGTGCGTCCCGCGATCCAGTTGGAGGAGGTGCCGCTCGGCGCGGATGCACGCCCTGAACTCGTCCACGCCCGGATGCCGACCGCCCCGGAGCTGATCGACGGCGATATCGACGTTGCGCCCAGGCCCCGCCAAGCCATTCGCCCCGTCTATCCCCTGGGGGCGCGCCAGCGCGGCGAAGCGGGCCGCGTGGTCGTCGTGATCCACGTCTCGGAACAGGGGCGCGTCGAACACGTGGACCTGGCGCAGAGCAGCGGCTACGAAGCGCTGGACCAGGCGGCGCGCAAGGCGCTGCTCGCGGCGCGCTTCGACCCTGCCCGCCGCGGCGAGACCGTTGTGCCCGCGCGCGTCCGCCTCACGATCATCTTCCAGTTGAAGGGCTAGTCCACCGGCGTCAGGCCGTCGGCGGTGGCGATGGCACGGGGGACGAGCAACGCCCCGGGCGACTTCGCCCAGAGCGTCGGTATCGAATACAGGAAGGGGAAGCGGAAGCCGTTGCTGTGCAGCGCCGCGACCGTGCCGTCCTCGCCCGGTTCAAGCGCAATCACATGCGCCCCCGTCCGGCTGACATCCAGCTTGCGGGAGAGGGCCGGACGCGTCGCGGGAAGCCCCTTGTGCAGCACCAGCGTCTTGCCCCCGTTCCGATCCCAGATTTCGAAATCGAGCGACCGGGTCCCCTTGGGAATGTAGAAGTAGGCGGGGCTTTGCGTATGGCCGTCGGGCGTGCCGAGGAAGGTGAATCCCACAACCTGCTGCGACTTGCCGGAGACCGGATCGAAGCCCAGGCTGCTGACGCCGCAGAGGTCGCCGCCCCGGTCGAAGCCCAGCCGGTAGACGCCGGCGCGCGGTGCGGACAGTTTGATTTCGGCCACTTGCAGGCGTTTGCCGCCGGCGTCGGTCGCCTCCGCCGACTGCTGGCTGGTCATGGTGCGGTCGATCCAGGGTTCCCATTCGCGGCGCTTCGGATTCCAGATGTCGGCGCCATAGGGAACCTTCAGGGCATGGTACTGGTTGCCGCGGTCGGGTAGGAAGGGCCAATGGAGCTTGAAGCCCACCGGGTCGCCGGGTCGCCGGGCCACGGTCAGCATGGTGAGTTCGCGCGGCGAGCTGGTGCCGCAGTTGGCGTAGAAGGGCACGTCGGCGGTTTCCCCCTGGAACTCCGCGACAGACACCAGGTCGTTGAGATCGATGCCGCCGGCGGGTGTGCCGTCGGCGAGGCGCCCCTCCGAAAAGCTCGCGACCGCGACGTACGGCCAGAAGTCGAGCACTTTGGCCCACCACGCCTGCGTCTCCGCAGGAGTGTAGTGCGCAGGCCCCGACGCCAGGGCCTCGCCCACCAGCTTGCCGACGCCGGTGCCGTTGCCGGCGAAGAGTTTCCGCACCGGTCCGTGCATCGCCACCATGTACGACATCTGCCCCTTCCAGAGAAACTCCAGCATCTCGGGCGCGTCCGGGCGCGCGGTGTCGGAGGCGAGCAGGTAGTGGTAGTACCAGAACAGCTTCAGGTCGTCGATGCGCCGCACGGCTCCGGGTTCGCGGGCGGCGTCGAGTTTTCCGGCCGCCGTGTCGATCAGGCGGATCGCCTGCGCCCAGAAGTTGGGTCCGTTGATCGTGAAGTTGCGCTTCAACATGAAGTCGTAGTAGGCCTTCATCTCCTGCCAGGCGCTGCCGTAGGCCCGCTGCAGCCAGCGGTCGCGGACGGCGTCGAGGTCCGCCGCCGTGAGATCGGGATTCCAGAGCATCCGGGCGGTCAGGTAGTAGGCCAGCCCGTACTTGCCGAAGTTGAAGTCGGTCTCGATCGAAACGGCGCGGTAGCCGGCGTCGAAGAGCTGCCGGTAGTCCTGGGCGATCGCGGCGGGGGAGGCGTCCCAGCCGGCCGGGATCCCCTCGGAGGACTGATCGTGATAGTAGGCGATGCCGGCGATGCGGTAGTCGCCCGAAGGTTCGCGCGGCAGCATCCGCTTGAAGGCGCGAGCCAGATCCTCCTGCGAGGCGAACTTCTCCCATTTGCCGCGGCCGCGGTGCTTCGGATAGCCCGCGATCATGACGCGGATCCGCGGATCGAGGTTGAAGTTCGGCGGGACGTCGTGGTAGTTGTAGCAGTAGAAGCTGCAGCGGACCAGTTCCTTGAGGGATTGGCCATCGGCGGTGGCGCGCTCCGCTTCGGGCTGCGCATCCACCCACTTGTCGAACTCGCGGAGCAGGTAGTTCGCAAGCCCGTAGACGTGGTCGCTGGCCGCCTCCGGGTCCCAGAGCTCGCGCGGCTGGTCCAGGCCGTTGCTGCCGTGCAGGATGTAGGGCCGGCCGAAAGGGACCCCCTCGCTGGCGAGATAGTCCGGGTACCAGCGGGGGTGCCGCGACAGCTCGCCCAGTTGTCCGTAGCCGCCGCCGTCCTCGGGATCCATGGGAAAGATGATGAGGTTGTCGGGAGGATCGCCAACCCCGCGCTTGATCCGCTCCGACACCTGCTGGATCAGATCGTCCAGGATGATGCGCCGGACGAGGGGCGAGGAAATGTCGATGTTGGCGCCGGCGCCGGGCTGCCACGCCTTGCCAGTGGAGGTAAAGGCAAGCTCGGCGGCGGCGGCATTGGTGTCGGCGTTGACCCAGAGCCACCCGCTGTTGGCCTCATCGGGCGGCGGACGGTCGGACAGCGGGCCGACGAGGATTTTCGGTGCCAGGAACCCTTCGGCGGCCTTCTCCCTGGACATCTGCTTCAGCACCCGCGCATGGTAGCCCTGAAGGGCGTGTCCCGGGAAGTTAGGCATGGAGCGTCCGGCCATCCGGGTGCCGATCTGCCAGCGCCAGTAGCTGGCCAAGACCGATTCATCGGCCGGGTCGGTAAGCCCCTGGGTGATGGTGCCGACGCCATAGCCCTGCCCGGAGGTCGCCCACTGGTTGCGGATGTAGAAGCCGGGGCGTCCGGCGCGGTCGAGGGCCAGAGCGAGGCGCCGGTTGCGGTAGTCCGGGGCGTGGATCCAGTTCGGCCCCATGCCGAGGATTTCGTAGCCGGTCGCTTCGAGCAATTCCACCACGCCGGCCAGCAGTCCGTTCGCCGTGTTGGCGACGACCAGCAGGCGGTTGGTCTCGCTGCGGATCGCGAAGGCCTCGTTGGCGGCGTAGGAATTGCCCGGGTCGGGGGCCAGCGCCCGCTGGATGCCGGGGTCGTTTCGGATGTCCGCCGAAGCGTGTTGCAGGAGGGTCAGGACGATCCCGCGCGAAAGGTCGTTGGTGCTGACCACGGGGAGCGTCACCCCCGTCATGCGCGTGATTCCCGCGCGCAGGTAGTCCGCCGCCCGGCCGATCATCACCGGGGGCGTGGAGACGTGCCACTGCGGGTTTCCGATCTCCGCCCAGTTCGCTCCGGTCTTCGTCGCCGGATCGTACTGCAGGACGATCGGCGGCGGCTGAAACCCCGGCGCCGGATCGAAGACCGTGAAGGAGGGGAGGGCGGCCGGCGCCGCACCGCGCGAGGATCCGCCAACCGGAGGCCGTGGGTCGCATCCAGCGGACAACAGCATCGCGGAAAGCAGAAGCCAACTCCACTCGGTTTTCATACTTTCATTCCCGCTTTTGCCAGCTTGTCTTCACGTTTCACGTCTTCACGCTTCACGTTTCCTCAGTTTCCAGTTTCGAGTTTCCAGTTTCCCCAATCACGCCTCACGTTTCACGCTTCACGTTTCACGTCACGTTTCACGCTTCCCCAGTTTCCAGTTTCGAGTTTCCAGTTTCCCCAATCACGTCTTCACGCTTCACGTTTCACGTCTCACGTCTTCACGTTTCACGTTATCACGCCTCACGTTTCACGTTTCACGTCTTCACGTCTTCACGCTTCACGTTTCACGTCACGTTTCACGCTTCCCAGTTTCCAGTTTCGAGTTTCCAGTTTCCCCAATCACGTTTCACGCATCACGTCCTCACGTTTCACGCCTTCACGTCTTCACGCCTCACGTCCTCTGCTCCGCATGCCTGTGGGGACCGGCGTGCAGCCAGAGGTTGATGCAGGGGTCGTCCGTGTCGCTGATCAGATGGTGGTCCTCGCCGGGTTCGATCACGACGATGTCGCCCGGCACCAGGGGATGCCCGATGCCATCCACCTCCATGACGGCCTTTCCCTGGAGGATGACAAAGGCCTCGCGGTCGTCCGCATGCACATGGCAGTCCGTTCCTCCGGGACCGTCGTTGGTGTGCGTCCGCTGTCCGGGCTTCTTGAAGCCCAGTCCGCCGAGGGCGAGAAAATCACCCGGCAGCACCTCGCGGAAGATGTGGCCTTCGCGGTTGTCGGACAAGTCTTTGAGTCGATAGCGTTTCATGGGTCTCCTCGTCGAAATCAGGGTTTCCGGATCGCCTCAGGTCACGTCCCGCCCGGCAGCGAGTCTGCCGAGCATACTCTCGATCAGATGCACATGCTTGGTTTCCTCGTTCTGGAGCTTCAGCAGCAGCTCCTTCACGAAGTCCACCTTGATGTGGACCGCCAATTCCGCGTAGAAGTCGCGAGCCTGCATCTCCTTCTCCAGGGCCGCGTGAAGGATCTCGTTGGGGGTTCTCAGTGCGTGTTGTTCAGGCATGGGCTTCTCCGGATGACGGGTTTGGATTGGCAGTCGGCAGGCCACCGTGTTTTGAGCATACGGAACGGCGGGCTGGGCGTCAAGGTGCGAGCGGTCGTGTACCCAGGGCATACGCATCTAAAACGCGCACTGTATGTCCGAAAAACCGCAGATTGACGAATCATGAGGTCCGAATTACGAAGGTAAGACTGCTCAGTAGTATGAATCCGTACGATTGTCACAGTCGGGCGGGTGATTGACTTCGATATTCTGCGGTTCGTTATTCGTCAATCTGCGGTTTTTTGTCTTTGATTTTGATGCGTTCGACCTGGGTCGTGTGTGGCGTGCGCTTGACATACTGCCGTGCTTTTGGCACGCTTCGTTAAGTTTTAAACGAGCGCACGGAGTCGGCAGGATATTCGTTTCTTGCACAAAGCCGGGAGGGGCTATGAACCGAACACGAGCTGGGGCGGTAGTATGGATGGGACTCTGGATGGTTGGGCAATGCGTTGAGGCGGGGCAGATCGCGTCGCACATCTACACGGCGGAGCAGTCCAGGAATTTCCTTTCTGGAGATGGGAAGAACGTGGTTAACGCAAAAGAAACGGCCTATTTTTCCGGCGCGCAGGGACCGGATGCGTGCGGGATTGTGCAGAACATGCTTGATCGCGCTTCGATGTACAACTCGGTGGGGGAAGAGACTCACTACGATGACCGAAAGAATGAGTTGGCGGTCAACATCCTGGAGTGCGCAACCACTCCCGCGGAGAAGGCCTTCGCACTGGGTTGGATCACCCACTACCTCAATGATGTCCAGGTTCATGCCTTGGTGAACCGGTATGGTGGCTATTATGCGATCGCGGCGAAGCACCACAAGGAACTGGAGATGCTGGAAACCAAGCGTGTCTTTGCCAATCATGGCGGTGTGGTTACCCCGGCGCGCAACAATGCCGTACCCGAAGATGCCGGCGCGACATTTGCGGGATTCATCTTCAATGGATATCATGCGACATACCCCACCAATGAATTATACAAATTCACGCGGGCCAGCAAGTTCATCGGAACGTTCGATGGACGTGAGTATTTCGGGACGCGCTATCAGGAGGCGGCAGGGAACAGCCGGGAAGTGGGCGGCGGATTTTACACCGCGCACACCAACGGAACCGGTGTGCAGGGGACTGCGAAGGGGGTGGCTGGATTTCCGAGCTTGCCATCCCCTGCCCAGTATAAGCTGCTGTTGGAGCCGCTTGAGCTTGTGAAGTTCGAGCGCGAGGACGACCTCATGCGTGTCAAGGTGAAGGTGAACGACAGCAAGTTGTACGGTTGTTTTCTTGTGGAGTGGGATGAGACGGCACGCGCCGCGGCAAGATCCGCCAGTACTGTACTCCCGCTGGCCTGCCGCTTTCTGGGCGAGTCCAATGCCACACTGAAAGCGGATTTAAAGAAAAAGTTGATAAAGGTCGTCCCGGCAGTGAACCTGGACCAACCGCTGGGCACTTCTTATGATGCCGCCAAAGCGGTGCCGGGCAATGTCCAGGTCGAGAAGCTGACCTATCGGCTGGAGATCTTCCCCAGGGGCGGCAAACCCCAATTGATCGAGGGCAAATCCCCCCCCATCAACTACAGTACGACCAATTTCTGCGGATCGAAATCCGGCGCAGTGGATTTCGACATTCCGCTTCCGGCAGGAGTCGCAAGCGGCAACTTCAAGCTGAGAATTAGCTTGAGCGGAATCAAGAAGTTCTATTCCGAACCGAAGTTCAAGAATGTGGACTGGGTGGAGAACACGGGTGTAGTTGCGCGATCGATCTGCTTTCAGGTGGACTGCTCGGGCAGCATGGCAGGCTCCAAGATCAAGGAGGCGATCGCCGCACTGAAACAATCCGTATCCGATTCCGATGATGGCAAGACGGAATGGGCCATTTTGACTTTTTCGGGGTGCTATTCCGGAACCCGGTGCCAGTTCACTTTGGACGCCGACAAAGTGCGGGCCGCAGCCGACGGCCTGGGCACGGGAGGCGATACGCCGCTGGCCTTCGGAACGGCTGCCGCCACCTGCTACCTGGTGAAAAGTGGCAGTGGACGCACCGGCCAGTTGATTGTGCTGGCCGATGGGGAGGACAACTGTTCCGGCGGTTCCGACTCCACCCATCGCGGCGAAAAGCCAGGCGATGAGGCGGCTGCCGCCTTCCGGCCCATGTTTGAGAAAAAAACGAATGTGCCCATGCCGGATAGAGGTGCGCCATGAAAAACGGTGTTTGGTTCCGTGGCCTGTTGGTCCTTTCCGCCATGGGTGCGGCCCGGCTGGCGGCCGCTGACGCGCCCGCCACACCGGCTTACGACTGGTCGTTGGAGGAGGTGGATTTGGCGCCTGGCGGCATCACGACGGACGAACTGATCGAGGAGGCCCGGGTTGCGGCATCCAACAGCCCCATGCAGATCAAGATGAGCACGGTGGGCTTCGACATTGGCAAGGGCTCCACGGCGGAAACCTACTTGCAGAAACTGGCGGACGCGGGTGGCGGGAACTACTACCGTGCCGAGGTGGGCGGGCAGCTCACCGGCGTGATGAACGATGCGATCACGGGGCGCCCGCAAGGGGCAACCAATGCGCCGGCCACGCCACCCGCTGCACCTCCGCTCGCATTGGCGTTGAAGCGCGACAGCGTGGCCATGGGCGAAATCATTGTGGTGGTTCATTCCCCGTTCCAGATCGAGGATCCCAGCGCCTGGATCGCGTTTTATGAAAAGAATGCGGATGCCGACAAGGATTACATCTGTTACACGTTCCTGCGGAATCTGGTCAACAGGGTGTACGACGTTGAAGCACCCGAAACGCCCGGCAACGAGTATCACTTCCGACTCTTCAAGACCAAGGACTATGACTGTGCCGCCCGCAGCGGCAACGTCACGGTCAAATGATGCACGTCTGCGCCACAAGCGCAAAAAGCGAGCCTGCCGGGTGATCTGCACCCGCCTCCGTCGCGAGAAACCCCCAGTTTCCAGTTTCCATTTCGCCCCCCCAGTTGTCGACCCCCCGACCAGTTGATCGTTCACGGGGCACCGCGCCTGTCCTGCCGCAGTCGGCAGTCCCGCCTGTGCGGAATCGGCGCGGCCTTTTTTTAGCGATTAGCGGCGGGCTCCGCCCGCAAAAAAAGGCCGTCGCTCCAATTCGCGTGATTCGCGGGCAAAAAATATTCTGCGTCCCTCGTCTTTTCTTTGTGCCTTTGCGCGAGCCCCAGTTTCCCGTCCCCCTTTGCGTTCTTTGCGTCTTTGCGAGAACCACTCCAGTTTCGAGTTTCGAGTTTCTAGTTTCAAGCCCCCTGCCCCGCCTCCCTTTCATCACCCTGAAAATCCACTTGTTCCCGAGCGCCAATACGGTCTATGCTCTCCCCGTTGGGATCAAAGGAAAAACGACATGGAAAAACCGCATGCAGCGACATACGAAAACATCCCTTACGGTCCCCATCCTTCACAAACGCTCGACCTGTTCCGCGCCGTGACCGACCGCCCGGCTCCGTTCTACATTTTCATCCACGGGGGCGGGTTTCGCTCCGGCGATAAGAACGCGCTGCCCGGCCGCCTCCGTGAAAATCTCCTGGCCGCCGGTGTCTCGGTCGCCGCCATCAATTACCGGCTCTCCGACGTCGCTCCTTTTCCCGCGGCGATGGAAGATGCCTCGCTTGCCGTTCAATTCCTGCGGCACAAGGCCGGAGCATGGGGGTTGGACAAGCGCCGGGTGGCCGCCGGCGGCGGATCGGCCGGCGCCGGCACCAGTCTGTGGATTGGGTTCCGACCCGATCAGGCCGATGCCGGCCATGTTGACCCCGTCCGCCGGGAATCCACCCGGCTCTCCTGCGTCGCCTGCTGGCAGGCGCAATGCTCTTACGATGCGCACTTCATCGGGCGCGAGGTGCTGGGCCTCGGCGTCCCCAGCAACCACTCCGCGCTCGACACCTTTTTCCGCGCCACGCCGGAAACTTACGACCTCCCCGAAGTCCGTGCCGCGTTCCGGGCCTCGTCGGCCATCAATTTCCTGACCGACCAGGCGCCGCCGGTCTTTGCCTGGTACAGGACCCCCAACGTCCCCGTCACGACCGATACGGCCGAAAACGTCCGCATCCATCATCCCCGGTTCGGTCTGCTGCTCAAGCGCCGCATGGAGGCTTTGGGGCTTGAATGCGTCGTCCGGTTGCGCGAAGAAATCGGCGGCGCCGACTGTCCCCCGGACGAAATCGA
>CAZQKI010000130.1:0-12731 GCA_964592855.1 uncultured Lentisphaerales bacterium | reverse complement strand
TCAGTTCTTCCGCTCGACCAGTGCGCGGGGCTGATAGCGGCGGCATTTGACGCCGGCCTCGGAGAGGAGGGCGCGCGTCTGATCGGTGAAGACATAGTCGCCGCCGTAAATCACCTCGACGATGCCGGCGTTGATGATCATCTTGGCGCAGGTGAGGCAGGGGCTGATGGTGACGTAGATGGTCGCCCCCTTCAGCCGGATGCCATGGTAGGCGGCCTGCGTGATGGCGTTTTCCTCGGCGTGCGAACAGACGCATTCGGAAAGGCCGGAGCCTGATGGCGCGTCGCTGGCGCAACGTACGCAGCCGCCGTCGCAGCAGTTCTTCACGCCGCGGGGGGTGCCGTTGTAGCCGGTGCAGACGATGCGGTGGTCGGAGACCACGATCGCCGCGACCTTGCGGCGGAGGCAGTTGGCGCGCAAGGCGACAACCTTGGCGATCTCCATGAAGTAGGTGTCCCAGTCGGGGCGGGTATCGATAGGTTCGTTCATTGCGCTGTCGCCAGTTGCAGGCGCTCCCATGCTTCCAGGTAACGGTTGAGAAATTCGGTCTCGGGTTTTTCGGCCAGTTCCAGCAGACGGTCGGTCAGCACCTGCTGTTCGTCTCCGTATTGCTCGTCATCGAGGTGGCCCGCCAGGTGCGCCAGGCGCAGCCAGACGAGATAGGTAGTCAATGCATCGTAGCAGTTGTGCTGGACAATGTCCTTCCATTTTCCGTCCTGCCACAGCTGCGCGACATCCTGCCCGCCGGTCTGCTGCCTGCCGGGGATGCCGGAGAGGGTGGCGATCTCGTCGCGGGCGAAGCCGCAATTCTCTCCAGCGACGCCAAGCATTTCCGCAAGGTCGACATGATAGGCGTTGTCGCGGTCGAAGTAGTCGACGGCCTCGCCCCCCTTGTCGGGCGGGTGGCAGAACTCGGGGGCGCTGACGCCTTGGACGACGGCGCGTTGCACGAGCGTTGCGAGGTCGGTCTGCCGGGAGCCGAATCCCACCAGTTGCGGGTGGGACTTGCCGATGGCCTGCAGGAAGGTGCCGATGACCGAGGCTTCGGCAGTGTTGTCGGGGTGCGTCGTGTCGCGCGGTAGCCAGAGCAGGTCCAGCTTGACCTCGCCGGCGCGCTGACGGCGCAGGACCGCCGCGATGGAGACGACGCGGCAGAGCCGGGACTTGAGCGGGGGCTGCGGGTTATCGGGGGTCGCGCCGTTGCGCCGCCACAGCTCGCGGAGGACCTCGGCGTCGGGCGCATCGCCGGGGAGTCCGTAGAGCAGTCGCCCCGCCTTCGGGTCGGGAACCCATGCGCAGTCGAAAAACCAGATTTGTTCCTTGGGTGTCTTGAACATGCGTGTGTCCTTTGCAATCAGTAGGAAATCCCGAGGTTGATGAAATCGGCGGCGATGCCGAAACGCTTCCCGATCCAGCGGCCGACCGCCTGGACGCCGAACCGCTCGGTCGCGTAGTGGCCGCAGAAATAGGCATTGATCCCGAGCTGCTCGGCCAGGTTGTAGCCCTGGAGTGTGGCCTCGCCCGAAACATAGGCGTCGAGACCGGCCTCGGCGGCCTGGGCGACTTCCGCCGAGGCCCCGCCTGAAACAATGCCGACGCTGCGTATGGTCGCCCTGCCAAAGGACATGACTTTCAGGTCGGCGGATACCTCGCGGTACAGGCGCCGCTGGAAATCGGCGCGCGAGAGGGGCTTGGCCAGCGTGCCGGCAAAGCCGATCGCCGTACCGTGATAGGTGCCGAACGGCACGCGGTTGCGGAGGCCGAGCGCGCGGGCGAGGCCGGCATTGTTGCCGAGCGTGGCGTGGGCGTCCAGCGGCAGGTGGCAGGCCCAAAGCGCCAGGTCATGCTTGACGAGGAAGGCGATCTGGCGGTAGTTGAGTCCGGTGATCTGCTTCAGCGAGCTTCCCCAACTGATGCCGTGGTGGCAGACGGCCAGGTCTGCGCCCTGCGCGGCGGCCGCTTCAAAGAAGGACAGCGAGGCATCCACGCCGCAACAGACTTTGCGGATGGGCTTGCTGCTGCAGGCAACCTGCAATCCGTTATTGGACTCGTCTTGAAAGCGGTCGAAATGCATCTCGGCATCCAACGCCGCAACCAGGGCGGTGAGAGAAACGGAAGGTGTGTTTTTTTTCGCCATGGCAGTCCTATGCAGCCGTTTGCCATCCGTAGGCGTGGATGGCGTCCGCGATGGCCGCGACATAGTTTTCCTCGGTGTCGGTCACCCGGCCGTCATGGCGGATGATCCGCATGCAGCCGTTGAGAAATTCGCGCTTGCAGAGGGGGGCGAGGCGGATCAGTTTCTCGAAGGCCGCTTCGATGGCCGCGAGATCGTCCAGCCCGGAGGCGACGGGTTCGAGGCCGGGAAAGAGTGTTGCACCGGATGTTGAATCGGCAAAGCCGGCGATGCCCGTCTCCCAGGCGGCCTGCACCGCGACCGGATCGGCGTGGCCGGCATGCGCGAGTGCCGACAGGATCAGCGAAGCCTCCGGCGCGAGTCGGTCTGGTCGGAGCGATGGCAGGCGCACGGCTTCGGGAACGGGAAGCAGACGTCGGCGGACCAGATGCCCCAGGGCAAATTCGAAATCATCGACCCGCTGGTCCAGCGTGCTTAGCGCTTCGATCTGCGCGACGACCGTCTTCCGTGTCGAGTCCGGTAGGTTGCGCAGATTTTCGGCGGCGAGTTCGCAGACCATCCGGCGCTGGCGGGGCGTCCAGTTGGCGTGCCGTTCCTGCCAGCCCTCCGCCGCACGTGCGAAGTCGTTGCCCTTGGCGCCATGCGCCGCGGTGATCGAATCCAGCTGCCGGCTGCGGAGATCGGAGTCCTTCGGTCCGAGGAGGGCGGCGTAAATGCAGCAGATGGCGGCATCGGGACGGCGCAGGGCGATCCGTTCATCGGTCGCGAGCCACGCGAGTGCGGAGTCGGACGCGGAGCGGCTGGGAGGAGACGCAGCTCGCGCGGCTCCGTATCCGTGGCTTGGCGGGAGCGGGGGAGGGGGCGGTCCGTCCGATGGGCGGTGCGCGGAATGCAGGGCTTGCCGGGCGACCGCCGTGCCCGCGAGAAGCGCCTCGTGCACCCCGTCAGTGTCGTCGGACTCGCCAAGGGTCTGGGAGTGGCGTTCTTCTAGGCGGCGTTGCAAGAGGCGTTGAACGGCGGCGAAGTCGCCATCGAATGACGGATCGAGCCGTTGAATGCGTGCGAGCAGGGGCGGATGGGTGGCGAAGAGGCTGGCCATGCCGCTCGCGAAAAGCATGTGCGAGACTTCGCCGGCATGGCCGGCCTTGACGCGTGCGCCGTCGGGGGTGGCGCCGATGATTTTTAGGGCGCTGGCGAGGGCATCGGGATTGCGCGTGAACTGCGTGGCGGAGGCATCGGCCAGAAACTCGCGCTGGCGTGAGACGGCGCTTTGCAGCAGGCGCCCGAAGAAGGCGCCGACGGAACCGATGATCCAGACGGCCAGCCCCAGTGCCGCAAAGGCCAGCGCCACGGCGGCGCCATCGTTTTTTTTGCCCGAGCGGCGTCCCGACGACCGCATGGCGCGGAACGCAAGTTCCATGATCACGCGGCCCACGACGGAAAGGCCGAGAATCCCGCCCAGGATGCCGATGAGCCGGATGTTGAGGCGCATGTCGCCATTCAAGATGTGGCTGAATTCATGGCCGATCACGGCCTGCAGTTCCGAACGGTCGAGGGTCTCCAGCATGCCGGCGGTGACGGCTACCGCGGCGTCGTCCGGATCGTGCCCCGCGGCAAACGCATTCATCCCTTTTTCGCCGCGGAGGACGAAGACGCGCGGAACGCGGATGCCCGAAGCCAGGGCCATCTCCTCGACCACGTTCAGCAGCCGCCGTTCGGCGTACACCTGCGTATTGGGCGCGATCTCGCTCCCCCCCATGGAAATCGCCACCGCCGACCCGCCGGTGTGCAGGGCGCTCATCTTCACCAGCGTGCCGATCAGGATGATGAGGCCGCCGATGCCGAACGTCGGCAGCAGCAGGTTGGGGTTCAGTAGCGCATCGACAAAGACCGTCCGTCCACTTTTGTCCGACAGGGCGAAGTATGCCGTGACCAGGAGGTGCAGTGACGCCAGCACGCCGAACACCGACAGAATGATCAAGCCGGTCAGCCGTCGCGACGTGCGTCTTGCCTGCTCCTGATGTTCGAAGAAATCCATGCCGGGGCGCCGACCTAGAATTGGACGCGGGGGGCTTCGCGTTCGGCGGCCTGGGTGACTTCGAAGAGCGTCGCCGGCTGAAAGCCGAACAAGCCCGCCAGGATGCTGGCCGGGAAGATCTCGCGCTTCGTGTTGTAGGCGGTGACGGCGTCGTTGAAGGCCTGGCGGGAGAAGGCGACCTTGTTTTCGGTGGCCGTGATCTCCTCCTGAAGCATGGCCATGTTCTTGTCGGCCTTGAGTTCGGGGTAGCGCTCGACCACGAGCATCATGCGGCTCAGGGCGCTGTTCAGCGTCCCCTCGGCAGCGTTCAGCGACTGCATGGCCTCGGGGTTGCCGACGGCGCCGCTCGCTTGCTTGGCGGCGCCGAGGGCCTGGTTGCGGGCGTTGACCACGGCTTCCAGCGTCTCGCGCTCGTGCTTCATGTAGCCCTTCGCCGTTTCGACGAGGTTGGGGATGAGGTCATACCGGCGCTTGAGCTGCACATCGATCTGGGCGAAGGCGTTCTTGTAGCGCTGGCGCAACGTGACCAGCGAGTTGTAGATCCCGATCGCAAAGATGGCGAATAGCGCGACGGCGGCAATGATAATCAACAGCGGGCTCATGCAGTTCTCCTTATTTGGAAGTGGCTTCCATTATCTCCGATTCAAAGAAAAAGAAAAAGGGTAAAAATGGGGCACCGGCAATAGCTTTCGTCTGGTCAATCTGTGTGTTTCTGGCTAAAGTAGCGTCTCACGGCCACGGAGCAGCAACAGGAATCCAATTTGTTTACGCCTCACTCTCCCACGGGAAGAGGGGCGGGGTGAGGGTTGCGGGTGCAGCCCGATTGATAAAGGAGCGGCGCGCATGAACAAGCCACGGATGGGTCGAAACTGGTTTTTAGTCGTGCTGCTGGCGATGGTCGGCGGTGCCTGCGCTGGAGGAGTGGAGATGAGCGTTGAAGTCACACAGATCACCTTCGGACCCAAGAACCATTTCTTCGGTTACATCGGACACGCGCTGACGATCCCCTGGAATGCCAGCGGACGCTACATCGTGGCGCTGCAGACCGATTTCACCGACCGGATGCCTTTGCCGGGCGAGTCGGTGAACGTGGTCCTGATCGACACGCAGGATGAGCACCGGGTGACCGTCCTGGATCGCACGTTTGCCTGGAACCTGCAGCAGGGATCGATGCTGTACTGGAACCCCGCGGCGGCCGAAACGCAGTTTTTCTTCAACGATCTCGACCCCGCGACCGGGCTGGTATTCACGGTGCTATACGACGTGGCGGAGCGCCGGCGGGTGCGCGAGTACCGGTTCGCCAACGAATCGGTGGCCAACGGGGGCGTGGCGCCCAATGGCCGCTATTTCGCCGGCATCAACTATGGCAAGATCACACGGTCGCGGGAGATCATCTCCTATGCCGGGGCACGGGATTGGACCGCCGACGGACCGGCCAACCCGGAAACCGACGGACTTTTCCGGGTCGACATCGCGACCGGCGAGCGCAAACTGCTGGTTTCCTGCCGGACCCTGCAGGATCTGCTGCTGGATACGCCGACCAATCGCCGGCGGTGCGGGGCGCCCGACCAGTATCCGGTCTACGTGCATCACACGCTCTGGAACCGCGATAGCGACATGATCGCGTTCATCGTCAGGGGGAAGGGAAACAAACTCCCGGATGCCGGCTGCGCCATTCGATCGGACGGCTCGGGGTTGACGCAGGTGCCGTTCGCCGGACACCCCGAGTGGGCCGAAGGCAAGGTCCTGGTACAGCCCCACAAGGAGAACGCGTACTTCCGTCTGCACGATGTCGTTGCCGGGAAAGAAGTGGGCCGGATCGGCGGACCGGGAATTTTTCTGGATACGAAGGAGGACAACGCGCTGTCCCCCGATGCCAAGTGGTACGTGGGCAGCCACAAACCCGTACTCACGGAGTGCATCTACACGCTGTACCGCCTGGCGGATGGCGCTTGCTTCCGCTCCCCGACGATCCCGTCCAGGGGCGGTGGCGTCTGCCGCGTGGATCCGGCGCCGCGCTGGAACCGGTCGAGCGACAGCCTGCTGGTGCCAGGCATCGCCCCGGACGGAACGCTGCAACTCTTCATCCTGCAACTCAAACCGCAGCCTGTGCAACCCGTGGATACCCCGACCTACGCCAATGTGCCGTATGGCCCCCACGAGCGCAATGTGCTCGATTTCTGGCGGGCGGAAGGAACCGGACCGCGTCCGCTTCTCGTCAACATTCACGGCGGTGGCTGGACCCATGGCGACAAGTCGCCCGAGGGCAACCCCCAGCGGGCGTGGCTGGCCAAGGGCGTCTCCTACGCGACGATCAACTACCGACTGGCCCCCGCCGCGCCGCTGCCGGCTCCGGTGCACGACGCCGCCCGGGCGCTCCAGTTCCTGCGCACCCAGGCCGGGCCGTGGAACATCGCCACGAATCGCATCGCCCTGACCGGGGGGAGCGCCGGGGGGTGCACCGCCATGTGGTTGCTCTGCCATGATGACCTGGCCGACCCGGCGGCGGCCGACCCGGTGCTGCGCGAATCCACCCGCGTGGCGGGCGCTGCCGTCATGCGGGCGCAGGCCTCGATCGACCCGATGCAAATCGAGCCCTGGCTGGGAACCAACGTGCTGCAGCACGGCATGATCTACCTGTCCGTCGGCGAGTTGACGGCCGCGGACGCGATCCGGAACTACGACCGGCACCGCCCCCGCTATGTCGAATTCTCGCCCATCAACCATGTCAGCAAGGATGATCCGCCACTCTTCATGCAGTGCGATGCCGATTTGTCAGTTCCGGCCCGGCATGCCAGCCACGGCATCCACCACCCCCTGTTTGGCGTCAAGATGAAGGAGCAGGCGGACCGAGTCGGCATGGAATGTCATCTCCAGGTCGGGAAGGGCCGCGAAATCAAGTCGAGCCAGTACGCCAGCGCCGCGGAGTTCCTGGAGGCGGTGCTGTTGGGCCGGTGAACCCGGGCGGGGAATGCCGCCGCTCCGCTACCGGAGCAAGATGATTGTTTCCGCCGGCGGCGGAGGGGGCGGGGTCTCGTAGGCGCCCAGGTCCACTTCACCGCCCATCCGGCGGGTCAGCCCGCCGAGGTCGAAGGCGACGTTCATCCACGATTGGCTCACGCCCGCATTGATGCATTTCGAAGCGGCCAGGAGGCGGTAGTTCAACGTGTTCGCGGCAACGAACATCGGCGCGTTGGTGATGTTGTGGTTCACCCCGTGCGTGAGGTCCGGCGAGCAGCTGTAGAAGCAGTACTGGGGCCCGCTGACGTTGGGCGTGAGTGCATTCACGTTGTCGTACACGATGCAGTTCGTGGCAGCGCCCACGTTCACCCCGGTGCCGCCGAAATTGACGCCGCCGCTCGTCCCCGGGGCTTCATTATGGGCAATCGTGCAACTCTCAAGGACCAGCGGGTTCGCACCGGCGCCACTGATTCCCCCGCCCGTGCCGTTGGCCCCGGTCTTGTTGCCGGCAAGCAGACAGTTGCGGTACCTGCCTCCCTTGGCGGCATACACGCCCCCCCCGAAGGTCGTGCACGTATTTCCGATCAGGCGGCAGTGCTCGATGATCGGGGTGTCTTGATTCGAGTAAAGTCCGCCTCCCGTGCCGCTGGATGCCGTGTTGTAGCTGATGGCGCAGTTTCTGAGCGTCCCGGCTGTCATGTAGATTCCTCCGGCGGCCTTGGCGCTGGTGTTCTTGACGATCTCGCACCGGGACATGGTGCCCCCCAGGATCTCAGCCCCGCCGGCACGGCCGGTGCCGATCTGACTGTTGTTCGAGATGATGCAGTCCGCCACCGCTCCAGCCGACATGGACAGGCCGGCGCCATAGGTTGTGCCACCCAGCTTGTTGTGCGCGATGATGCAGTTGGTCACCACGCCATTGGAGAGGACGATCCCTCGTGCCGTTCCATTGGTGACCGTGAAACCCTCCAGTTTCGCCGCGGCATGGTTGAGCGTAATAACCGGAACGGCAAGACTCCCGTCGCCGTACACGACGGTTCCTGCCCGGTCCACACTTCCGTTCCTGTAACTGCGGATCACGATTCCTGCGGTGACGCTGATCCCCGCCGACACTGCATAGGCGCCGTTGGAGACGGTCACTACGCCGCCACCGCTCGCGGCAGCCTTGGCCACGGCGTTGCTGATGGTCTTCAATGCGAGCGACCAGGTCGTGCCTGCCGCCGTGTCCGCGCCGTCGGTCTTCACATAGAAGTCTGTCGCGCTTGCCGCCGAAACCCAAGCAATGAGGATCGACAAGGCCGCGCCCAACGTTATCCTTGTCAACATCGCGCACCTCCGCTGTTCTCGCCAGCCGGGCCGGCTCTCTGGGGTTGTCCCGGAACAGTCACTCGGGTCAACGCATTTTCCCGTTCATTACGCAAGTAATTAGATGGTACCGATTGCAGCAGGGGGGATCAAGCGGAAAGAAAAAAGCCTTGCGTTTATTCTTGCATTCCCACGCCTCCTGCTGTATCAGTAGCGCTACATTTTTTGTGAGTTCAAGTTGCAGGTAACTTTGCATGAATAAGTGGCATCGCGGTGAAGGCTTGGTGGCCCCGCAACACCCGGGGACGGGGGCGGGTGTCGGGATTGTGTTCGCAAGATGCGCATGCGTGGCCGTTCTGCTGGTCCTGTCCGCACGGGCCCGTGCGCAGGTTCCGCTGGACGCGGTGTTCGGCCAGGAGGCGGCCGGGTGGACCGCAGGGCGCGACGTGACGGCGGCCACGCTGGATGGCCAGTCGGTGTTGGTGGGCAGCGGCAAGCGGGCGACGCTGACGGGGCCGGTGCCGGCGACGGGACAGGAGATCGCCTTCTGCTTCCGCCTGAAATCGCCGGATGGCACCGGGGAATCCCTGCAACTGATGCTGCCCGGCGAGGCGGCACCCGACGGCGAGGCACGCCTGTTCGGTTGCCTGTTCAACCTGGCCAAGGGTGCGCGGATCCTCCGCACCGCGGTTGTCTACCCCCCCGAACTCAAGCGGAAGACCAAGCCGCTCGGATACACCGCCGGCGACCCCGCGGAACGCAAGCTGGGTTGGCCGGATGCCATCCGGGCCCGCGTCGAGGCCGCCTGCGCCGCATATGCAGACATACCGGAGCGCTGGTTCACGGTCCGCTGCGAAGTGCGCGAGACGTCAACCCGGATCTATCTCGAGGACCGGCTGCTGGAAGCCCTGCCCCGCGACAAGTTCGTGCCGACCCGGCCCATGGTGCTGACCTTGGGCATCCACACGGCGCTGGCCCGCGTTACCGTGCGACCGGTCGATGCCGGGGAGGGTCGCTTCCGTCCCCTGCGCCTGACCGGGCATTTCAACGAGACCCGGATCAACGGCGCCCGCGTGGTGCGCGACAGCCTGCCCGGCAATCGCGCGATCCTGGGCGGCGTGCCATTCGCCCTGTCGCCTCCGGACGAACAGGGGCGCGATCATCTGGACATCGGCCGCAGCTGGATGTTCTTCGGCGCGCTGGAGCGCTATTCCGACGCGCAGGGCGACAGCTTCGGGGGCCGATGGGGCGAGTTGCCCGGCACGCGCATCCGGCTGGCGGTTCCCTTCGGAAAGGTCGCGGCCATCCATCTGCTGGTGGCGGCAGATGACGACTCGAACAGCGTTCCTGTCGTTACCGCGCAGTTCATCCGCCCGGAATCGGGATTCCCGAAGAACTTCGCCAGCGGCCCCATCCCGCCGTTGACAGCCCCCGCCGACGTACGGGACAGCCTGGCCGTCAAGCTGGACTCGGGCGCGACGGGCCGGCTGCACCACGTCGTGATCCCCGTCCATCCCGGTGCCCTCTCCGAGTTCTCCGATCTGAACATGATCGAGCTGGAACTGACCAAGCAGGTGCGTCTGTTCCGGTCCTATCCCGACCCGATCTCCTACAGCTACCACGGTGCCGGGTTGCCCAGCGCCGCGCACATCTATGCCATCACCCTCGAGGACGCTCCGGTCCGCGTGGATCTTGCGCCGGACAAGCCCGGCAACGTGTGGACGGCACCTGCCGTGCCCGCCTACACCGTCACGCTGCGCAACGCGAACCCGGAACCGCGGGAGGTGCAACTGCGGCTTGAAGCCACCAGCCACGACCGCACGCAGACGCGGGAATTCCGCCAGGTGCTCAATATCCCGGCGGGGGCGACGGTGCCTGCGGCGTTTGCGCTCGAAGGGTTGACCCGTTACGGGCTATACCACGTGACGCTCGATGTCCGCACAGGCGCGGCGCGATGGACGGAGCGACTCACGCTGGCCCGCCTCCACCCGGACACACGCGAGCGCGGCGATTGGGTGCCGGGGCGGGGCAGCCTCTTCGGGTACTGGCGCTGGGGCGGCGCCCACAACAATGCCCCGGCGGGGATCGAGACCGCCATCATGGGCGAGGCGGGCGCCGAAACCCACACCTCCGGTGGTGGACTCATCGAAACCCCCGAGGATATAGCCGCGCACGAGACATACCGCATCGCGCGCCTGTCGGCCTTCGGCGCCAGCCTCAAAAGCACGAAGGAATTCCACAAGAACATGCAGGTCATGCCCGAACAGGAGGCGCTCAAGATTCTCCTGGAGGCGCTGCGCCAGGGTGAACGGGAGCGCGGGCCGTTCGTCCACCAGCCGTTGTCGGTGTCGCTCTTTTCCGAACCGACGCTGGAGGGTCCCATTGGCGCCTACGCCAGCTACCAGGAGTACTGGAACGAACCCCCGTATGTCTTCAACGAACGCGAGCAGGCCAGCTATGAGAACTTCAAGCGCAGTTTCCTGCTGGGGGCCGGCGCAATCCGCAAGGCGTGGCCGGACGTGCGGATTCTGCTGCCGCACGGCAATCCGCACTTCTCCATTCCGTTTGTCCGCGATCCCGCCTGCCGCGACCTGGTGGATGGCATCGCCGTGGACCTGCCCGTCTTCGAGCGGCTGCCGGAAATGCAGACGCACCAGGCGACGGTCCACCGGATGTACCAGGTCATCGAAGAGTGGAAGAAGGTCGGCCGCACCCCGTACCTGAGCATGAACGAGGGACCCTGCATCCCCACCGAACCCGGTGCGGTCTCCTACGAGGATCAGGCCGCGCAGTATATCCGGGTATTTTTGCTGTTCACGGCCTACGGGGTCACCACGTGGCCGAGCCAGGTCGTGGTCTTCGATCCGGCAGGCGCCTACGGCGAGGAGCATTACGGCGGCAACGGCGTGCTGACGCGGATGAACACGTTTTCGCCCAAGCCGGCCTACGCCGCCTACGCCACCTTCACCCGCCACCTCAACCGCGCGAACTTCATGCGGTGGCTCCCGACCGGCAGCCTGACGGCCTACTGCCTGCAGTTCAAGCACTACCGGACCGGGAAGCTCGTTCATGTGCTTTGGACCGTCCGCGGCTCGCGCACCGCGAGCGTGGCGACGGCCCCGGGCACCACGCTCCAACTGCATGATTCCATGGACAATGTCACGGTACTCCCCGAGCGGAACGGCAGGGTCGAGTTCATGCTCACCCCCTCGCCAGTCTACCTGGAGGGATTGCCGGGGGATGCGGAAGTCGCCCTGGGCGACCCGGACCACCGCGATGCGGTTCCGGCGGCGGAACGGGTCCGGATCGGGAACCTCGGCGACGCGTCGTGGACGCTGTCCGGCGCACGGGATGACACCTACGAGAAAAGCTATCGCCTCCAGATCGCCCGGTTCCCGGGGAACCTGGACGCCACGCCCGCCGCCGCACCGGCAGAGCAGGGCGGCCGTGCGCTGGCGGTGCGGCTCGGGGAACAGGCGGTCGACCGGCGGATTATGCCGTACTACACAACCCTGGTGCCTCGTGCGCCGGTTGCGATTCCCGGCAAGGCCTCGCATCTCGGGCTCTGGGTGCATGCCGCCAGCGACTGGGGCCGCGTGGTCTACTTCCTGACGGACGCCCGGGGGGAACGCTGGATCAGCATCGGCACTGATGGAAGCTGGAACTGCGACGACACTCACTGCCGCTCCTACTTCAATTTCGACGGCTGGCGCTATCTCCGCTTCGAGATGCCTGCGCATGCGCCCTACGACTCCTACCGCGAGGCCGGCACAACCTGGTGGGGGCACTACGGCGACGGCGACGGTCTCGTGGATCTGCCGCTCCGCCTGGACAAGCTCATCGTCGAACGCCGGAAACACGTGCTCTATGTCAACGATCTCCAGCCTGCCAACCCGGAGGACGTCCTGCTCGCCGATCTCTTCGCGGAATACGAGGAGACGGCAGACCGGTCGGACGAGGCCGTGCGCCTGTCCCGCATCCGGATGCCGGAACCGCAAGGCGCACCCGCCATCCGGAACCCCATCGCCGATCTGGCCGCAGCCGGGATCGGCGAGCCGGCGGCAATCCGCGAGATTACGCTCGATTCGCAGGTCAAGGACGGCACACGATGCTATGTCCAGTTCGACGCGGTCGCGGGTGCGAAGCGCTACGACGTCTGGGCCAGCCCCTATCGGGACGGACTCGGAGCGCTGCAGCTGGGCGCCGGATGGACCGCCCCCGGCCAGATGATCAAGGGCCTGCGTCCGCGGACCGACTTCTACCTCTTTCTGGTCTATACGGACGCCGGGGGAC
>CAZQKI010000129.1:9819-12775 GCA_964592855.1 uncultured Lentisphaerales bacterium | reverse complement strand
AGCGTCCTGAAACTTGCCGGCTGTCTGATGCTTTTCGGTATGTTTCAGTACTCGCTATTGGGTGCGCCTGCCGCTTCTGCCTCCTTGGACGCCTTGCTCGCGAATCCTGCCCTCTGGCGGGACGGCGCGGATGAATTCATGCTGACCTATGCGCCGCTGAAGTTCAACTTCGTCTCGAACCGCGAAGTCGCCCGCTCGACGTCCCCGGAGTTGTCCATTCTTGGGTTCCGGGTCTGGGAGGCGCTGGCCTATTTCCAGGCGGGGGCGGTCGAACGGGTGGAACTCTCCCTCTTCAACCGCGGCGACGCGGGCGATCTGGATGAGGCCGGCTTCGAGCGTTTGCTCCAGGGGCTGAAGTCGGCGCTGGTCAAATGGGGTGGGGCGGGCCGCTCCGGGCAGGCCACGCAGGACCGCGGACGGAAGACGATGCGCCACCACCTCTGGGCCAAGCCGCCCTGCGCCGTTCAGTTGACGTGGGCCTTCACCGAGGCGCAGCGGTCGGAGGGGGTGTCGACGCCGTTCCGCGGCGATTTCATCAAGCTGTCGCTGGCCTATTCCCCGCAGAGTGGCATTGCCGGCATGGCCAGCGTGCGGCGGTCGTCGCTCAAACAGGGCCCGGTGACCGGCTATATGCTGCGGCAGAACGTGAAGCGCGACAGCGAAGGATGCTGGCTGGTCACGGATGTGCCGATGGTCGACCAGGGTCAGAAGGGCTATTGCGCCGCAGCGACTGCGGAGCGGTTGTTGCGCTATTACGGGCGCGACATCGACCAGCATGAGGTGGCGCAGTTGGCAAATACCGCGCGTCAGCGGGGAACCACGACGACGGGCATGCTGGACGCGCTGCGGATGATCGGCAGGCAATACCAGTTGGACGTCAAGAACCTCTTCGACATGGGCTACAATGATCTGGTGCGCGTCGCCGATGACTACAACAAGGAGGCCCGGAAAAAAAACCGGAGCGCGGTCGTCGTGGGTGACAGCATCGATGTCGGCGCCTTGTACAATGCGATGGATGCCAGCCTGCTGAAACAGTCAAGCGCCCGCAGGAGCGCCGATGCCAGCGCCTTCCATCGTGATGTCAAAAGCCATATCGACGCTGGGGTGCCGCTGATCTGGGCGTGCGTCGTCGGCAAGTATCCGGAAAATCCGCCGCTCAACATCGAGGGTGCCTTCTGCCACATCCGCCTGATCATCGGCTATCACCCGGACCGGCCGGAGCTGGTCTATACCGATTCGTGGGGTCCCGGGCATGAACGCAAGCAGATGCCGCTGGCCGACGCCTGGGCCATGACCTTCGGGCTGTATGCGATGAAACCCCGCGATGTCCGCTAGCAGCCTGTCGGGTTTAGGAGCAAAGGAGAGATGCCAGAACTGCACCGGTTCTCGGCTGCGGCATTCGTTTTGGTCTGGACGGGGCACAAAGTGGCAATCCGGCGGACTCGGAGCCTCTCTGACCGGACCTACGGAAACTTCCTGAAGCCGGCTGCCCAAGTACTCGAAACGGTGAACGAGAGCGGGCGACGATAGCGGTGTACGATGGAGACTCTCGACTCGTTATCCGCTCTCGTCGCCCGTTATCGTAAACCGAATACCCGTGGGCCGTTCGCCATCGCCCGTGCAAAAGGGGATCCGTACAGAACAGCGCATCACAGGCATCTCTCCTTTGCGCCTAAGTCCGACAGGCTGCTAGGTGCCGCAGCATTTCTTGAATTTTCTGCCGCTGCCGCACGGGCAGGGATCGTTGCGCCCGACCGTCCTCGCCCCGGCCGCCAGCGCATCGCCAGGCGGCAAAGCCGTTGAATCGGAACTGAAATCCGGGCCGCCGAAAGGCGCCCCGGCCCGCCCCGGAGCCCCGTTCGCACGGAAGGCCGGATTCGAGGGGGCGTTAAGCGGGACGACCCAGTCATCGTCCAGTTCCGTTGCGCCGGACGGTTCGCCGATGCTCGCCTTCAAGTAGGCCCAGAAATCGTCCGGCGGTGGTGCATAGAACATGTCGAGGATCTGTGCACGTTCCCATTCCGGATACGTGGCCAGTGCGGCGAGCTGCTTCAGCGTCAGCACGGAGCGCGGGACGAGACCGCGCCGCATGGCCGCCTCCAATTCGCCGCGCAGTTCGACGGGATAGAGGCGGCTGGCATCGCCGGCGGCGCGATTGATGATCGTCGGCCTGCCGCGTGGCGGCAGCCGGTCGAAGCTGTCGGGGGCCAGCAGGGTGCGGTAGAAGTCGCGGGCGATTCCGGCGTCAAGGCCGCGGCGTAAGGCAAGGTGGGATATGGTCGCGACGGCCACGCGCCACCCCATGCTATCGGCGCGTACGTCGAGCATGAGTTCCCGCAAGGGCGCCAGTTCGCCGTCGCAGGTGGCGGCCACCGCCGCGGCCATATCGTCGGTACTCGGCTCCCATCCTTCGGTCCACTCCGTCACGCACCCCCGGCCCAGCAGTTTGACAACCAGTGGAAATGCACGTGTCTCGCGCCAGTATCCCAGCAGCAGCAGGGCGAGTTGACAGCCCTCGATTCTCGCTTGATCGATCTTGTGCGGCCGGTTGGCCAGGGAATCATTCAGAAATTCCAGCAGACAGGCGACGCCGGCGTGTGGATCGAGCATCAGCCAGCGCAGCTCATTCAGATGGGCGAACGCCTCGTGGCGGAGAAGGCGCATGGCCTGATCGTGGCGCCGCATGGCCGCTTTGGGGGTGAGCGGCGATGCGGTTGACGAGGCGGGGGCAGGCGGCAGCGGCGCAAGCCTGGCGCGATCAGGCAGCAGAAACGATTGGGCGGCGGGCGTGGCGGCTTCTGGCGCTTCGCCGAAATCCAACGTCATCTGCCGCTCTGTCACGCTGCTGCAATCCAGGGCAGGGGCGACGATGGTGGGTTCCGGCTCCGTCGTGGGGCCGACAGCGTCCGGCGCAGGCGCGGCGGCAACGGGTTCCGGCTCCGTCACGGGGCCGACA
>CAZQKI010000129.1:0-9719 GCA_964592855.1 uncultured Lentisphaerales bacterium | reverse complement strand
CGTCCGGCGCAGGCGCGGCGGCAACGGGTTCCGGCTCCGTCACGAGGCCGACAGCGTCCGGCGCAGGCGCGGCGGCAACGGGTTCCGGCTCCGTCGTCGGGCCGGCATCGGCCGATGCGGGTGCAGCGGCGGTGGGATCCGGATGCGTTTCACCGCGGTCGGCGTCGGCAGGTGCAGGCGCGGCACGGGCGTTGGCGGGTGCAGCGTCGAGCAAGGCGGGCAGGGTGGTCTGCAGCTTGCGGAGATAGGCCAGGAAATGGAGGAGGGGAGCATTGTCGGCTTCCCGCTCCAGATCGCCAACATGGAAACGGTCGAGCACGTTGATCCATTCGCCGTTCTGTTCCAGTTCCATGCAGGGGTTGGGCAGGTAGTACCCGTGGCGGATACGCACGAACAAGCGGCGGTTGTGCGGCGCATCGC
This sequence comes from uncultured Lentisphaerales bacterium, assembly GCA_964592855.1. Lineage (GTDB taxonomy): Bacteria > Verrucomicrobiota > Kiritimatiellia > RFP12 > JAAYLN01 > JAAYLN01. Next base: position 9,299 of record CAZQKI010000129.1, on the reverse strand, counting down.
GGTGAACTTCGTTGCCGGCCAGGGCCGCTGTGATGGCCTGCCGGGTGCGGCGCCGCGCCGGGATCACGCTGTCGGGGAACGATTCCAGCGCATGGACGAAGTCGCCCGTTTCGAATCCCGGCACATCCGTCAGGATCTTGGTGCGCAGGATCATTTCAAACCGGGCCAGCATGGAATGGAGCAGGAAGAACGTCATGCGGTGGTTGTCGACCTGCACCAGGCGTTGTCCGATGCGCACGTTGGTGGCAGGTGGACAGAGCCGTGGATAGAGCCTGGCCAGCGAGTGCTTGGCGTAGAGCGGGTTCTGGTAGGCGGCGCGCAAGGCGAGGTGGAGCGGTATCCGGCCCCAGTTGTCGGCCTGCGTCAGACTGGCGCCGCGATCCAGCAACTGGACGACGAGCGCGTCGAATCCATACAGTGTCGCCAGCATCAGCGGCGTCTGGTTGAGGGGGTTGCGGAAGTCGATGCCATGCTGCTCGGTCTTGCGCAACAGGTCGCGATAGCCATGCTGGTGGTAATCGACGCCATGCCGCTGCTGCGCCGTGTTGCGGGCGACATCCGGCTGGCCGGCCGACTTGACCCCGGCCTTGGCGAGCGCCCGCAGCAGGTGGGGGACGGTGTAGGTGGCGGCGTAGTCGAGCAACAGACGTTGCGCTTTCTGGTTGGCCGGACCCGGCGCCAGCGCTTCGCGCGCGAGCGTTTCGGCAGCGGCGGGGGTGAGCACCGGCCACGGCACCGGCTCGACATGGAGTATGGTTCGGCGGATGGCCTCGACCTGGTCGAGCTTGCCCTGCCGTTCCAACCGCAGGGCCTCCTCGCGCCATTCGGCCTCGGTGGATCGCTGTTCGGCCAGTTCGGCTGCAGCGCCGGTCCGCAATCGCAGCAGGCGCAGGAGCGGATGGTTGCTGTCGCGTTCGAGGATGTAGACGTGCGAAATGGCGCGTGTCAGGGCTACGTAGAGCGAATTGACGAAGAACTTGTAGGCGTCGAGCGAGTGGTCGCTCTTGTCGCGGGCGCGGCTGTAGGTGAAGTCGCCTTCCAGGTCGGTCTCGCTCACACCCGAAGCAATCTCGCGGAAAGGGCCGGGCTGACTGGTGATGAGCCCGGGCAGGATGATGTGATCGTACTCGAGCCCCTTGGCCTCCCGCACGCTGAAGACCAGCGGCGTGCGGAAACAGCGCCGGGCCTCCTCCTTGTCCTCTTCGCGCAGCACGATCACCGCGAAACGCGCCGACCGGGCCGTCTTCCGGTCCAGGTCGCGCCGCGCCGCCTCGGTATCCTCCAGAAACGTCACTTCGCCCGGGCGATCACTCAGCGGCCGGATCAGATAGTGGCTTTCGCGGTCGATCGAGCCGAAGCGAGCCTGCTTGATGCGCAGCAGGCGGTTGGCAACCTCCGTGACCGCAGGGGCGTTCCGGTAGTTGACGTTCAGGACGCGGGCGAGCTCGGCGTGGCTCTCGCCGTTCCGCTCGTGGAAGAAGGTCTTGACGCCGGCCCAGGAGAAGAAATTCGGATGGACGATCTGATTCGAGTCGCCGCAGAGGACGAACTGGCCGGGACGGCGCAGCGACTGGATCGCCAGGCTGAGCTGAACAGCGGTCAGGTCCTGGACCTCGTCGACGACCAGAAAATCGTACGCCGGACGGCACCGGGCGTGATGGTCATGGCACACGAGGTTGAGATCGTAGCCCCCGCTGCCGGGCAGGAAGTCGAGATACCGGCGGAACAGATCGTAGATGGCGGGGCGCAATTCGGCGGAGAAGATCGAGCGGCGCACGCCCAGCGACAGGTACTCCTCGCGCGTGAGGTAGGGCTGGCCGGGGGATGACCCGGTGAGCACGCCGTTGAACTCCTCGTAGATCGCGTGCGAGTCCCTGACCGGTACGCCGCCGCGGACACGCGCGAACCAGCCGGCGAAGTCGGCGAAGGCCAGGGGACGTCCCGGCGGTACGGCGATGGACTGGACAAACTCCAGAAAGGAGAGAAAATCGACCTCCTGTGCGTCGTTCTCGTAGTGATGGGCGAAGTAGAGCGAACGGGCGTTGTCCACCAGGAAGGGGGAGTGGGTCACATAGAGGACCTCGCCCGGAAGCTGGCGCAGCTTCTCGATCGACAACACCGTCTTGCCGCTGCCGGCCGAGCCGATCAGGATCAGCGGCGGGGCATGCACCAGGGCGTTCTCCTGATCCTCGTCGAACGAGAGAATCTTGTCGAGCAGATGGACGTGAGGCCGCTCGGGATTGATGTAGGCCAGCGGCAGGCGGTCTTCGGGCAGCAGCGGTTCGGCACGGGGAACCGGCGTCAGCTTCGTCTCGTCCACCACGGCCCCCCGCAGGAAGCGCGACGATTCATAGGCGTGGTTGCGGACGATTTCGAGCAGGATCAGGCAGGTCTCGCCGCGCCACTCGCCGAAGCGGAAGATCAGGCGGTCGGCATCCGACAGCTTGGCCCGGTAGAACGGGCCGGGGTTGAGCTTCTTGACGTCGGCCGCGCGAAAATCGCCCGCCGCGAGTTGCACGACGGTGCGCTCGAACGCCTGCCGGAGTCCCGTGTCGCTCAGGTTGTTGTATTGCAGGATGCGCACAGCGGGTGAGTTGGCGGTTTGGCTTGGAAAGGGGAACACGGGCCATTCACGATGGCCGGGCCCAGGAATCCTTCAGCGTCACGGTACGGTTCATCACCGGGACGCCGGGGCGTGACAATCGGGTGTCGGCGCAGAAATAGGCCAGTCGTTCGAACTGGACGGTCTCGCCGGGGAGGAGTTCGGTCAGGGCGGGTTCGCCCCAGGCCGTGGTGCACTTCAGCGAATCGGGGTTGATGAAGTCGGCGAAGGGACGCGTCTCGTCCGCTTCCGGATCGGCCACGGTGAACAGGCGGTCGTAGATCCGCGTTTCCAACGGCTGCGCATGGCGGATGGAGACCCAGTGGAGGGTGGCCTTGACCTTGCGCCCATCGGGCGATGTGCCGCCGCGCGACAGGGGGTCGTATGTGCCATGCACCTTGACGACGTTGCCCTGTTCGTCATGGTCGACCGAGGTGCAGGTGAAGAGGCAGGCGTACCGGAGGCGAACCTCCCGGCCCGGCGCCAGCCGGAAGAACTTCTTCTCAGGCACCTCCATGAAGTCGTCGCGTTCGATCCAAAGCTCGCGCGAGAAGGGGACCTTGCGCGACCCGGCGGCGGGATCTTCGGGGTTGTTGACGGCTTCGAACCACTCTTCTCCCGCTTCGGGATAGTTGTCGATGACAACCTTGAGCGGATTGAGGACGGCCATGCGGCGCATGGCCGTGCGGTTGAGCTGGTCGCGGACGCACGATTCGAGCAGGGCCAGTTCGGTCGCGCTCTTGAATTTGGAGACCCCGATGCGCTCACAGAACTCGCGGATCGCGACCGCCGGATAGCCGCGGCGGCGCAGGCCGCAGATCGTGGGCATCCGGGGGTCGTCCCAGCCGTCGACCCGTCGCTCCTGCACGAGTTGAAGCAGCTTGCGCTTGCTCATGATGGTGTAGTCCAGCACGAGCCGCGCGAATTCGCGCTGTTGCGGGCGGATGGTGTGGCCGTTGGCGACGACCAGCAGATTCAACTCCTGCAGGCGGTCGACCACCCAGTCGTAGAGGGGGCGGTGCACCTCGAATTCAAGGGTGCAGAGCGAATGGGTCACGCCTTCGAACACGTCTTCGATCGGATGCGCGAAGTCGTAGGTGGGGTAGATCTTCCATTGCGCGCCGGTCCGGTAGTGCGACTGCCGCATGATGCGGTAGATCACCGGGTCGCGGAAGTGGATGTTGGGCGAAGCCATGTCGATGCGCGCCCGCAGGCAGCGGCTGCCTTCGCTGAACTCGCCCGCCCGCATCCGCGCAAAAAGATCCAGGCTCTCCGCCACGCTGCGCCGGCGGTAGGGGCTCTCCATCCCCGGTGAAGTCGGGACGCCGCGATAGGCCTTCCACTCGTCCTGCGACAGGTCGCAGATGTAGGCCTGCCCGCTGCGGATCAGCGCTTCGGCGATGCCGTACATCTGCTCGAAGAGATCGGCGGAGTAGTAGAAGTGCTCGCCCCAGTCAAAGCCCAGCCACCGGACATCCTCCTTGATGGAGCGGACGTAATCCTCGTCTTCCTTGGACGGATTGGTGTCGTCCATCCGCAGGTGGCAACGGCCGCCGAAGGCCTGCGCCATGCCGAAGTCGATGCAGATCGCCTTGGCGTGGCCGATGTGCAGATAGCCGTTGGGCTCGGGCGGGAAGCGCGTGACCACCTGCCCCCCGTTGCGCCCCGCCGCGACGTCCTCCGCGATGAATTGCTGGATGAAGTGCCCCCGCGGTTCGCCGGGGGAGGCGGTGGATTCGGCTGACTCGAGTGATTGGCTCATGGCGGTCGGCATCTATTCTGCGAGCGGTGAAACGCAGATGGTTTCACCGCTCGCAATCGGTCATCAATACAAGCGCGAACGAAGCGGCACGGCCGCGCCGTGCCCGCCGCTGCGCTCAGCGGTCAAACTGCGCGTCAAAGGCAATGGCGCTGGGCGCGAAGTCGAGCCGGCGGACAAAGGCGCAGGCCTCGCGCGCGCCGTGGCAACGGTCCATGCGGGAGTCCTCCCACTCGACGGAGAGCGGTCCGGCGTAGTGGATGTCGTTCAACGCGACGATGATCTCCTCGAACTTGATGTCGCCGTGGCCGGGGGAACGGAAGTCCCAGAAGCGCCGGGGATCGGCGAAGTTGGTGTGGCCGCCGAATACGCCGACGGTGCCGTCGCCGTGTCCCCACCACGCGTCCTTCACATGGCAGTGGAAAATGCGCTTGGAAAAGGTGCGGATGAACTTCACGTAGTCGACGCCCTGATAGCCGAAGTGCGAGGGGTCGAAGTTGAAGCCGAATGCGGGATGTCCGTCTAGCGCGTCCAGCGCACGCTGCGCGGAGGCGATGTCGAAGGCGATCTCGGTGGGATGAACCTCCAGAGCGAACTTCACGCCCAGTTCGCCGTAGACATCGAGGATCGGCTTCCAGGTCTTGGCAAAGCTCTTGTAGCCGGCATCGATCTGGCCGGGCATGACGGGCGGGAAGGAGTAGAGCAGGTGCCAGATGGGGGAACCGGTGAAGCCGGTGACGACCTTGATCCCCATGTTGGCGGCGGCCTTCGCGGCGGTGGTCTGCATCTTGACCGCCCATTTCTGCAGCCCCTTGGCATCGCCTTTCAACTGCGGCGGTCCGAAGGCGAAGTGGCGCTCGTCGATGTTGTCGCAGACCAGCTGACCCGAAAGATGGTTCCCGATGGCCCAGGCGTCGAGCCCGCTTTCGGCCAGGATGGCGCGGCGGTCCTCGCAGTAGCCCTTGCTGCGGGCGGCCTGTTCGATATCGATATGGTCGCCCCACGCCGCCAGTTCAAGGCCGTCATAGCCGAAATCCTTGGCCATGGGAGCCAGTTGCTTGAGCGGAAGATCGGCCCATTGGCCGGAAAACAAGGTGACTTTGCGTGCCATAATCCGTAAACTCCTCGTTGTGAAAGACAATCGTTCTGTTCGTGCCACAGGTTAGCGCGCGCGGGCGGCGATGACAACACTATTTTGCATGGCAGACCTGTTGACAGAAGGCGCGGGTTTTGCTTAACTTGCGCCGTCTCTCCATTGAACGGCGTTGTGACATGACGGCAAATGGTATAACTGTGGATGCTCCGGCGGACGGTAGTCGCGCCGCAGGACACGTTTGCTTTTTCCGGCAAACCCGCTTTTCGCTGGGTCTGTGGATTCGTGCGAGCCTCCTTCTGGCGGGGCTTCATCACCGATGTACGTGAATCCACGGATCTAGCTTGAGGTAGTTTGGCAAACCCCGTGGAATTGTTTCGACGGGGTTTTTTCGTATACATGAGACATGGAAAGAGGCGGTGACATGGAAGCTGGAGCACAGATTAAGTTCTTCGACACCACCCTGCGCGATGGCGAGCAGGCGCCCGGATACAGCATGAACCTTGAAGAGAAGGTCCGGATGGCGCTGCAGCTTGAGACGCTGGGCGTGGATGTCGTTGAAGCCGGCTTCGCCATTGCGTCGCCCGGCGACTCCGAAGCCATTGCCGCCATTTCCCGCGCCCTGAAGCAGACGACGGTCGCCAGCCTTTCGCGTGCGCTGGAAAAGGATATCGATGCCTCGGCCAAGGCCATTCGCGAGGCCGTCCATCCCCGCATCCACACCTTCATTGCCACGAGCGACCTCCACCTGCAGTACAAGCTGAAGATGTCGCGCGAACAGGCCCTCGACCAGGTGAAGCGGATGGTCGCCTACGCACGCAGCCGCTGCGCGGAGGTGGAATTCAGCGCGGAGGACGCCTTCCGTTCCGACCGGGACTACCTCTGCCGCGTCGTCGAAGCGGCCGTCGCGGCCGGCGCGACGATCATCAACCTCCCCGATACGGTGGGCTATGCGACGCCGGATGAATTCCATGACATGGTCAAGACGGTGCACACGCGCGTGCCGATCATCGACCGGGCGATCATTGCGGTACACTGCCACAACGATCTGGGGCTGGGCGTTGCCAATTCGCTGGCCGGCATCCGGGCCGGTGCGCGTCAGGTCGAATGCACGATCAACGGGATCGGCGAGCGCGCGGGCAATGCCGCCCTGGAGGAGATCGTCATGGTGCTGCGGACGCGGTCGAATCTCTTCGGCTGCACCTGCAACATCAAGACGGAGGAGCTCTACCGCACCGCCCGCCTGCTGGCCTCGATCACGGGCATCAAGATCGCGCCGAACAAGCCGATCGTCGGTCAAAACGCCTTTGCCCACGAATCGGGCATCCACCAGCATGGCATGATGGCGAATGCGCTGACCTACGAGATCATGACGCCCGAGTCCGTCGGCGTTCTGAAGACCGCACTGGTCCTGGGCAAGCATTCCGGCCAGCATGCGTTCATGAAACGCCTGGAGGAGCTTGGCTACAAACCCACGGATGAGCAGGGCCGTCAGCTCTTCGATGCGTTCAAACTCCTGGCCGACCGCAAGAAGACGATCGAAGACCGCGACCTGGTCGCCCTGGTGGAAAGCGCCAGCGCCTCCGTGGCCGATCCCAAAACGATGTGGGTGCTGGACGGCTTTGTCGTCAACAGCGGCAACCGCATGACGAGCACGGCCTGCGTGACGCTGCGCAAGGGCAAGCGGAAGAGCCAGGAGGTCGCCACCGGCTCCGGGCCGGTCAACGCTTCGCTGCGTGCCATCGAAAAGATCATCCGCCACCCCTTCATCCTCGAGGACTACCAGCTTCAGGCGGTCACGGAGCACCGGGACGCCCTGGGCGAGGTGCTCGTCAAGATTTCGGACGGAACGGGTTCCTATCGCGGGCGGGGTGTCAGCACGGACGTCATCGAGGCCAGCATTCTCTCCTGCCTTTCGGCCGTGAACCACATGCTGGACGAAAATCCCAGCGTCAATGCCCTGGGATCGAGCGCCCCCGCGGCGAAGCCGCGCCGGCCCGCCGCGGCACGCACCGCCGGACGGACCCGCAAGCGGAGCACCTGATTGACATCGGCGACAAGCCGCAATACGGAAAGAACAGTGACTATGACAATGACGCAGACACAGAAGATCCTCGCGCGGCATGCGCACCTGGAAACCGTCCGGGCCGGCCAGCTCATCATGGCCGACCTCGACCTGGTGCTGGGCAACGACATTACGGCGCCGGTCGCCATCCGCGAGTTTTCAAAATTCGGCAAGGACAAGGTCTTCGACCGCGAGAAGGTGGTCCTCGTGCCGGACCATTTCACGCCGAACAAGGACATCAAGGCCGCCGAACAGTGCGCCTGCCTGCGTGCATTCGCGGGCCAGCAGCAGCTCACGAACTACTTCGACGTGGGACGCGTCGGCATCGAACATGCCCTGCTGCCCGAAAAGGGGCTGGTCACGGCGGGCGACTGCATCATCGGCGCGGACAGCCACACCTGCACCTACGGCGCGCTGGGCGCCTTCTCCACCGGCGTCGGCAGCACGGACATGGCCTGCGGCATGGCGACGGGGCAGGCCTGGTTCAAGGTCCCCTCCGCCATCCGCTTCGTGCTCACGGGAACCTTGCCGAAGCACGTGTCGGGCAAGGACGTGATCCTCCACATCATCGGCCTCATCGGCGTGGACGGCGCCCGCTACCAGTCCATGGAGTTCACGGGGCCCGGCATCGCCGCGCTGACGATCGACGACCGCTTCACCATCGCAAACATGGCGATCGAGGCCGGCGCCAAGAACGGCATCTTCCCCGTCGATGAACAGACGCTGGCGTATCTCAAGGAAGTCGGGGCGGCCGCCCCCGTGGTCGAATGCGCCGATGCGGATGCCATTTACGAGAAGACCATTACGATCGATTTATCCACGCTGCGTCCGACCGTCGCCTTCCCGCACCTGCCTTCGAACACGCGGACGATCGACCAGGTGGGCAAGGTCAGGATCGACCAGGTCATCATCGGCTCGTGCACGAACGGTCACATCAGCGACCTCCGCGCCGCCGCCGCCATTCTGAAGAGCCGGACGGTGGCGTCGCACGTGCGCGTCATCATCTTCCCCGCCACGCAGAAGATCTGGCTGCAGGCGATGGACGAGGGGCTCTTCAGGATCTTCGTGGATGCCGGTTGCGCCGTCAGCACGCCGACCTGCGGACCCTGCCTTGGCGGACACATGGGCATTCTGGCGCCCGGCGAGCGCGCCGTCGCGACCACCAACCGCAATTTCGTCGGCCGCATGGGCCATGTCGATAGCGAGGTCTACCTCGCCAATCCCGTCGTCGCCGCCGCCTCCGCGGTCACGGGCTACATAACCGATCCCGCAACCCTCGAAGCCGTTTAAGGAAACCGACCATGAAAGCACAAGGTACCGTCTTCAAGTATGGTGACAACATCGACACCGATGTCATCATCCCCGCCCGTTATCTGAACACGAGCGATCCGGCCGAGTTGGCCAGGCACTGCATGGAGGACATCGACAAGACGTTCATCCAGAAGGTCAAGCCGGGCGACATCCTGGTTGCTGACCGGAACTTCGGCTGCGGCTCCAGCCGCGAGCATGCGCCGATCGCGATCAAGGCCGCCGGCATCCACTGTGTCATCGCCGCCACCTTTGCCCGCATCTTCTACCGCAACGCCATCAACATCGGCCTGCCGATTCTGGAATGCCCCGAAGCGGCGGCGGCCATCGCCGCCGGCGACACGGTTTCGGTCGACTATGCCACGGGCATCATCACGGATGTCACCACGGGCAAGACCTTCCAGTCGGAGCCTTTTCCCCCCTTCATGCAGGCCCTGATCACCGCCGGCGGACTGCCGCAGTATATGATGTC
>CAZQKI010000128.1:0-12795 GCA_964592855.1 uncultured Lentisphaerales bacterium | reverse complement strand
TCCCCACAAACGCCCTGGCCGAGTCGTACTGGACCCGCTACGGCGTGGCCGAGGACACCTTCTGGCTGCCCGCCACGAACTGGGCCTTCACCCTGGGCACCAACGCCGTCGAGGGACTCCACGTCTCCAGCAGCGGCACCCTCTCCTTCGGCTGGCCCAAGGGTTCGCCCCGCGCCCGCGAGATGCCCGACAGTTCGGAACTCGACTTCCTGGCCCCTCTGCAAACCGCCATCGGCATCGCGCCGCCCGTCGGCCGTTTCTGGCACGCCCCAACCTCATCCAACAGCCTGCTCCTCACCTGGCAGGACGTTTCTATCAACCGCGACACCAACTATCCGGTCACCTTCCAGTCCGAACTCTTCCGGAACGGCGATTTCACGTTCCGCTATGCCTTCACCAACTCCCACACTCCCACCCTCCCACACGCACTCACCAACTTCGTCGTCGGCGCCCAGAACAACGGCGGGGGTGAGACCTACGCTTTCAGCGACACCAACCGCCTGGTCAACGGCCTCGAACTCCGCTGGAGGGCTTTCGGCCTGCTCGATCCGGGCATCGACGATCACGATGGCGACGGACTCTCCACCTACGACGAAGTGATGGTCCACGGCTCCGATCCCCGCCTGACCGACACGGATTTCGATGGTCGTTCCGATCCGGACGAACTGACGGGCGGCACCGCCCCGTGCAATCCCGACAGCGACGGCGATGGCCTGGCCGACAGCATCGATCCCCAGCCCCTCGCCTGGAACGATCCAAACGCCGACGCCGACAACGATGGTTATCCCCTCTGGGAGGAACTTCTCTACGGCACGAGCGACACGGTACCCGGCGACGTGGCCCAACTCCTGGCAAACGGGTCCCGACAGGTCACCTTCACCATCGTGGGAACGCCCAGTCCCGGAACGATGCTTGCCATCAATGGACGACCCCTGCTGCTGGCGGGGCGGACGGCGTTCAGTCTCGCTCTGCCCAACGGTTCGTTCACACTCCTTGCCCTTGACAACGCACCTAATGCGGCCGTCAGGACGACATCGCCCGATTGCATCGTCTTGCTGGATCGCACCGGCGGCCTGGCGCCCGGCGCCACGGGCACGGGCACCGCGACTCTGGTGCTGCCGGTCCTGAGCATCGGTTCCGGCGGGTCGATCTGCCTGCACGAAGCGAACCAGATGATCACCGCCAACGTCACGGCCGGTCTGCCGGGGTATTACGACTGGCAGTGGAATGGCGGCAGCCACTACGGCGGCACCGTTATCTCATCATCGGGAATCCAGCCGGACTGGATCGCGGTGCAGTTCTGGCCGGACAACGGCAACGGGAACTGCTGCGTAGCTTCCGAGGGGCTGTCCCAGTGCCGCCGCATCTATTGCAATCACGGCCTGTTGGCGTGGGAGTGCGGGATTTGCACGGGCGGAAGCGGTGAAGCGTGGTGCGGGCTCCACGACGATTGGAAATGCCGCTGTGCCTGCCTGACACTCGTCGGCGGCGGGATGCTGGCCCCCGGCGGCGAGACCGTCTGCATGATCGGCGCCGCGAGCGATAGTTGCGTGAATCACGTCCACTACGACCCCTGCTGCGACTGCTTTGAGCACCTGGGCTGGTCCTGGGCGGAAGATAAGACCAACATCGTCCGCCACGTCTCGACGCGTCTCGACGTGCGCCTTGACGGTGTGTCCGTCGCGGTCGGCAAGAAACTGGTCGGGGCGACGCAGTTCACGGTTGGCGGCGAACAACTCAGCGAGACCTTCGGCGATGCCCGGATCATCGCAAGCCACGAACTGCACCCGTCCGACACGGTGACCTCGGCCTGGACCGTGGCGTCCATCGGCCTTGAGCCCGCGACTTACGCAGAGGGTCGCTTCCTGATCCGCGGCGGTACCGGTTGCGTTTCCTACGTGACGGTCGTCACCGACTCGGCGCTGACCGAAGGAAGCCTGCGGCTTTACGCCGGTGCAACCGGCCTGCTCTTCAGCGAAACGGAAGACGAGGCGTTGGTTGACGCGCATGCGCTCTGTACCAACACACCGCCGGATTCGGTCGGTGCCTACCGCGACTTCTGGCTGGGAACGGCGGCAGGCGGTTCACACACGCTGAACTATTCGCTGCGCACACCCCAGGGGGCAGTTTGCCTCGGCAACAACCTCGCTATCGAGGCCATCGTCACCAAGTTCGCAACGAACGTCTATTACGCCGCGTATGGGGCGACCAGCGGCATTGTTGTCGCCCTCTCGCCCGCGAGCTACGATCCTGCTGGATACACATTGCGCCTGAACGGCTCGGTTTGCGCCACCGGCCAGCCCCCCTGGCTAATAGCCGTCAGCAACCTTACCGCCGGCGTGCACACCCTCACGGTACAGTCAGAAACCTTCCCCGATTTGGCGGATGAGGCGCTGCTGTATGTTATTACTGTCGACATCAACGGAGACTACAATCGTGACGAGAATCCGGCCGATCATGTCGACGAAGCCGATGCCGTAACTTTCGTGGGACCGAAAGGCATGGTGATAATTGCCAACACCGATGACGACGTGAATGACCAGACGGAGCAACCGGACTGCGGAGACAACGTCATCAATGGGGCCAACGATCTTGTTGACATCTACATGCTCAAGCTGGCAAAACTCGGCATCGCTGCCGGGGATGTTCCGTCTGGAATGACACTCGAGTTGAGCGTCGAAAACCCATCCGGTGAACCTGCCGGCGCACCTGCTGCGAAAGACCGAGTCCGCATCTTCCGGTCAAAGGTCCAGGACGCGCAAGGCGTTGTCGGCCCCGATCCCCTGACGGACAAGGTTGTCTTCAAGAAGAGTCCCGGGGCTTCCGACATGGACATTGACCTTCTCGGTGGCACCGGCTATCTGGAAGTCGGGATCGAGGGCATCGAGTACGGACGGCAAGTCATCGTCAAACTTGTGACGAAACTCACCGGCCAGGAGCTTTGTACGGACAGCGTTCGGTTGATTGTCTCCCCGTTCCTCGTGCTTGCCAACACCGACAAGGCCACGAAGGCCTACGTGTCAAGCGGCCCGGACTTTGAAGAAGGCCCGGACTGGGTCGATTTCTACAACGATACGGCCGCAGCCCTCGACGGTGTTGTGCAGGTGGTGGAGTATGGATCCACCGAGTTCATGCAGGACTATGGCGAAATCGGTGCGAGCCGGTCTGCACCCGGCCAAACAGAGCGAAAGCTTTGCACCGTCGCTGGCTTCTTTGGGGATCGCTTTGCCGACCAAGTCGACACAGATACCGGTTACTTCCACATCGAGGCCGGGAATCCTGGCGGCAACGTTGAGGCGTCACCGCCCATTCAAGGCTACTCCTACGGTCGGCTCATTGTCGGTTCAACCTTGCAGAGTAATATCAAGGCATTCATGCAGGCGCAAAGAATTCAGACCGACAACGGAAATATGATCGAACTGCCAGTTGGATGGTTGCAGGTCGGCCATGTGGACGAGGTCATGACCATCGTTCCTGTCGGGTCCGGGTTTCGCGTCCTTGTGGCAGACCTGCAACTTGCCATAGACCTTCTTCGCAACAATCCGAATGAAGAGACGTGGGGCGGCTTCGACATGCGCGCGCAAATCCTCGCCGCCTACGACGATCCCAACAATGCGGCGAAGATAGCGCTCATAACCAACAATCTGGCATCAATCAGGACAAACTTGGCACAAGGGCTTGGCATCAATACGTTGGACTTGATCAAGGTCCCTGTTGCTTTCAAGATGGATGCGGGCGGCCCCAGCGAAACCAAACTCCCCAACATGGTAAATATGATCGTTGTTAAACCACAGTCCGGGGCGCTTAATCTCGTGGTTCCACGCACCTACTTCGTACCGTTCGCCACAAACTTAGGAAGCAGTCTCACATCTGCCGGTTGTTCTGGCACGGTCACCTTTGTTGATACACGGGCGCCACACGGCGCCGGCGGAGAAGCCCATTGCGCCGGTAACGTTCGCCGGGAATTACCCTGAATCTGGAGATGTAACGATGGATATTCGATCTATCCTTTTGGCGATAGTGTTCCTACCCGTTTCTGTTGTTGTTGCCGCAGAAACAGCCCTTCCGCCGGGTTTCGCTGATGCCGTCTCGAAATCCGGCAAGTCGTATCGCGATGCGGTCGCAGTTGTCATCAATGGCGAAGAAAGGGCAAAGGACCTTGAGAGAATCCTCAATCAAGAATCTGCCGGCAGTGTGAGCGCCAGGCATGCCCGCATCTTGCTTGCGCGCATTCGACACCCCGATGTCTTCGCCGGGTTTGCCAACGAAATCGAGGAGTGGCGCGTGCGTGAAAAGTCGTCTAGACCGCGCGGGGGGCGTCCCGGATTTCTTTCTGGCTTGTTGATGCAGTTCGTCTGGCGCGGACCTGAAAGCAAGTATGTGTACGTGCGCGATGATTCACGGGAGCAACTGCAATCGTCCACGAACAGGCTTGTTATGCGGGGACTCTATCAGAAGAAGGTTGAAAAGTTTACCGACGGACAAGTCGCGGCAGGTATTGCCCGAAACGCAGCAGCGCGGCAAGCGGTACTGGAGCACTTTCTGAAGTTCCTTGGGGAGGGCGACGCCTACGAGCAAAGCGAATTGGTGGATTTGGTCGTTTGCCTATGGGGACGTAGTCGGTCCAAGCGCACGGAAGACCCGGCGGTTGTTGACCACGTGCAAGATGCCGATACGCTTATTGAAGTTGTCTTTCGGGACGACTCACGCCAGGCCGCAGCGCGCATGCGCTCTGCTTTCTATCTTGCCGATGCCAAACACGCTGAAGTTCAGGCCTTCATGCTGAACGTCGTAACCAACAATGTTCCGATTGACGACATGTACCACCTGAGCGAGGCTATGGTAAACGATGCTTTGTACTACCTGGAATCCTGGGCGGATACGAACACGCTTGCCGTGTTGAAGCGCCAGACATACGGCCCCGCATGGAAACATGAAAAGATTGAGAAAATGTGCCGTTCTATTGAAGACCGTCTCTCTTCAAGCCGAAAGAACAAATAATCGTTTCTGCCAATGCTTGTCTTCACGAACGACAACCGTTGGACACAATGACTCCGGTCAGAACGGCGGCAGCATCGCATCCGTGTCAACCCGTTGAGCTACTACCCGCTGGAGGACTAGACCATGAAAGTCATCGTTCTATTATCACTCGCGATCATAACCATGCAGCATCAAGCTGCCGCGCAACTTCCGGGGGCGCCGCTGCCATTGGCTGTCATTGACGAGTTGAAAGGCGTCACCATCAAGGAGGTCCTGTACCGCAACGCGTCGCTGTACGACGTATGCGGCCACCTCCGCCAAGTTATTGAAATCGTCAAACCCGGCGGAGCATTTACCAATATTTCGCTGGTTGGGACGAAGCATGCAACTGCAGCAGCAGTTCCCGCACGCATAACATTGTCTGATGCGGATACCTCCATGTGGGAGACCCTTACGAATGTCTGCCAGCAATCTAACGCGACGATTCGATACGCTGAACGTCACATTCTCTTGGTGACATCAAACACGCTTGACTTACCTGTCTTTGAAAAGCACATTTCATATCCCTTGGGGACAGGATTTCCGGCAGCCTCAAGCGTTGAAAGACGCGTCACTGCTGAATTGGCGTTGAACCACGCAACGAACAATGCATCCGATGCAATGCCTGCGCTGGATACTGATTCTCCTCTGAATGCACAGGTGAACATCAGATCAACGCGCTTGCCAAAAGTTTTGCCACCGCGTTCAGGAGAAATTGTATATCGGCGTCCAGAAAGAATGCCCCGTGAACAGGTGGAACTGCGTGGTATAGACCAAGATACAATTCGAGTTGATTTATGCATAAAAGAGAATCTCACATGGCAAAATACCGAATGGCCGTTTGGACGCTGGATAATCGCTTTCAACAAGTTTGCTTTCATCGGAGCAAATTCAATCCAGATACCGATCATCCACATCCGTGACCCTGCCCTTTCGTTGCCTGTCGGATCATTCCGACTGACGTTTTCATGTTGTGTCCTGCTATCCAGCAACGGAATTCCGCGCGAAGAACACATCTCAGAATCCATTGTTTTTGAAATTCGCAACGCCGAATCATCTGAAGCGGAACTAGCCGAAGCATGGGCGGACGCCTATCTGCGTCTCGGCGACACAAAGCTGTTGCCCGATGAGAAAAGTACTGTTCTCGCGCATCTTGAGCGAATGAATGCGCTTATTAAACCAGGCACTATTGGAAACTTGGACTTTCAACTGGCCATTCTTGCCATCCGCTTTAACCTTGATGAGATAGCCTATGAGAGGGGAATTGCGTATTTGAAGCGCGGCGGTGAGTGTCATCGGGCGTTGTTGGACAGGCTGTTTGATATTGCGAAGCGACTTGGCCGTGAGAGTCCCACAGAGGCGATGCTTCGTCTTGACAATGCAAACACCCCTACGGCCCAGCAAGAATGAGCGACAGACCAAGCGGGACTTCAAGCGGGATCGGTAGATTTATCTCTAGCCCCCTGTCGGGTTGTCCTATTGGGGCGAGCTGATTCTTCTGATTTCGATGTTGCCGTTTGAGAATGCGAGTGCTACGATCATGCCCACACGCAAGCGCGAGGAAAGGCTGACCGCAGTGGCGACAAGTACATTATCGAAGGTGAAGCAAAACAAGGCGGACGAGTTCTACGCGCAACTGCCCGACATCGAGGCAGAGATGCGCTAGGCACCCATCCTCTGCGTGTGTCTCGTGCGGCCCTGAGCTGTTTGTTTGAAACTCCACGATACCCAGGCGCAATATGCTGTAGGCGGTTGATTGGCTGTAGAATGTTTCACGATGTTCTGACAAGCAAGGTCGGTCTGACGAAGAAAGAACGCATGAAAGCATACGTGAATAAGTTTGGTCGGGTTGTGGCCGCCGCGATGGTCGGCGCTGCGCTGCTGGCTGCCGGTCCGGGGCACGGTTCCGCCTTGCGGCTGGACGAGCTGCCCGAGATCGGTGTCCGTGTCCGCGTCCGCCAGGTCGACGGACGTACTGTGACGCCGGAAGACACCTTCTCGCTGCGTCTGGCACCGCTGCCGCCCGTCGCGTTTGCCGGGGCGGACTGGAGCCCGTGGGCCGAAACGACGCGCGAGGTCTGTGCCCAACTCCTGGCCGCCTATCCCAATCAGAACAACCGGCTGCCCCAGCTGCGCCTGATCGGCACGGTGAACCCGGTTGGCCGGGCGGGCGGGGATCTGCAACTCGATGTCGAGACGCGGTTGCACGGCGGCGAGATCAGCCGCATGCCGGCCGAACTGACCGGCCCTGAGCTGGGAATCCTGGCCTGGCGCGGGACGGACGACCTGTTGCACGTCGATACGCTGGCCGGGCACGGGCGCCGCGTCTACGATGCCGCCATGCGGGCGGCGTTCCTGCCGCCGGCCGACCGCCCCCGTCGCATCCTCTTTGGCGAGCGGTACATCGGGGGCGACAGCGATGCGATTGCCCAGCGCGAGGGAATTGCGCGTCTGTGCGGGCTTGGGTTCAACGCGATGCACAGCGTGCCGAAGCCGTTTGTGCGGCATGTCCGGGAGGGCGGCATCACGCAGCTCTGGGGCGCCGTCTACAGCCCGCCCGGCTACGCTTTCAACTACGCCACCAATCGCGAGGCGGTCTTCCGCCAGTTTGTCGCCGGACAGGTCGAGCAGGCGGTCGCGAGCGGCTGGCAGCGGCAGGAGATTGCCCTGTGGGTGACCAGCGACGAGCCGGGCTGGTATTATCCCGGCACGTACGACACCTTGAACGGTGATCCGCTGGCCCTCGCCGATTTTCACGCCTATTTGCGCGGGCGGGGGCTCACCCCGCAGGAACTCGGGGCATCCGACTGGAGCGGGGTTCGTCTGGTCGGACGCCAGGCGTGCCGCGATCTGAACAGCCGCCGCCTCTTCTACTGGTCGAACCGCTACATTCCGTGGGCCTCGTCGCGGTTCTTCGCGGAGGTCACCCGGGCCTACGAGGCCGAGCTTGGCCCCGGGGTTCCGGTGATGGTCAATTTCAACAATTTCCTCGGACGCCTCTACCAGCCCGGACCGGTCGGCAACAACAAGGACAAGGACAATCCCGATGCGGCCATGGGGCAGCACGACTGGCTGGAGTTCGGGCGGCTCCGCGGCAGCACCTGCATCGCGACGGAAGATTGGTTCGACGACGCGGCCGCGCCGCAGTGGTCCTTCTACGCCACCCGGCTCCGCTCCGCCGGCGAACTGTCGGGTGTCGGCTTCGGCGCGCTGGTGATTCCCCGCGTGTCGGGCCAGCGTCCCGAGGGGATGGCCCAGAAGCTCCTCGCGCTGGTCGGGCAGGGGGCCAAGACCATCAAATTCTTCACATTCGGCCCGGAATACAACTTCCCCGGCAATTGCTATGCCTTCAACACGCCGGTCTACCAGGCGCTGTCGCTCGGGATGGGCATTGTCGGCCGGGCCGAAGCCCTGCTGGCTCCGGGTCAGTTGCTCCCGCCCGAGGTTGCCCTGCTCATGCCGCAAAGCGCCCAGCTCTGGGATCTTGAGGAGCAGCGGGTCGCCACCGGTCTCATGGATGTCACGAATACCGATCTGTTCCGCGGCCACATGGCCTACCAGTCTGAAACCTTCGGTCTTCACCTGGCGCTGCAGCACGCCGCGATTCCCGTTCAGGCCGTTGACGAGGAGACCTGCGCCGGCGAGGCGCTCGGGCGCTACAAGGTGGTGTATGTCACCGCCCCCGATCTGCCGGAAGAGGCCGTGGCCGGCCTGCTGCGCTGGGTGCGAGCCGGCGGCACGCTCGTCCTCACGGCGGGGAGCGGCCTGTTCGACCGCTACCATCAGCCTCTGGGGGCGTTGCGTGAAGCCGCGGCCAGCGCGCCGGACCGAGCCGTGCGGCCCCTGTTGACCCGGCTGCAGGCGGTCGAGGCGGGCGGGTTCGTGACGTCCGGCACGAACACGGTCGCCTTCCATGGCGAGCGGGAGCGCCTGACGATCGGCGATGTCCGCGTGCACGCGACATTCGACGATGGTTCGCCGGCGGTGACGGAGCGCGCGGTCGGCCGCGGACGCATTCTGCGCTACGCCGTGTTCCCCGGACTGTGCTACCGCCGCAGCGCGACGCAGGAGACCGGGGGACTCCCCGCGGGTTTCGAACCGGCCTGGCGCGACCTGCTGCTGCTGCCGGTGCGGGCCGCCGGCGTGGTCACACCGGTCCTGCTGGACCGGTTCCTGATCGAAGCACACGCCCTGGCCAGCGCGGAAGGAACGGCAGTCACGCTGTTGAACTGGAGCGGCATGCCTCAGCGCGAACTTCAGGTCGCCGTGCGCACGGTCACCCGCCCCGTCCGCATCGTCTCGGCCCGGACCGGCCCCAGGCCCTTCCAGGTGTCGGAAGAAGCGGTTGGCCGCTATAAGCTGATCTCCCGGTTCACGGTCGATCTGGCCGACGTGGATGTGGTCTCGCTCGATTAAGACTCATCTTGACGCATCCTCCCAGCATCCGGTAACGTAATAACCGTCCTTCAGGATGGTCTCAGCGGGTATGCGCCCGCGCCTCCGGAAAAGCGATTGATTACCACGCAATCCCGCAATCGGGGAGCGGACAGGGAATCAGTATGGTGAGCGTAAGATACGGGTCTCGGCCCAGATTTGCGGCGCTACCGCTGGCTGGCTTTTTCCTGGCCGTCGCGTGTGCGTGCCGTGCCGGCGCGGAGACGCTGTTCTTCGAAGCGGAGACGATGACGACCGGCACCGCGTGGGTCGTCGACAACGGCGGCTGGCAGACCGGGTCGGCCTCCGGCGGGTGGATGCTCTGGGGCAGCGCGGGGGGACAGGGGGCGTCCAGCAACACGGTTCAGGTCAGCGCGTCCACGACCTATCGAGTCTGGGTCCGCTACGTCGACATCCTGGCCTACCGCGGGCCCTTCAAGATGCAGGTCTTTCAGAACGGCGCGGAAGTCGCCTTCCGGGACTTCGATCTGGAAAGCTTGCGTTTGACCCCTGAAGGCAAGGCGATCTGGGGCAGCGACTACGGCAACTGGGTCTGGAGCTATGTCGACGCACCCCTGGTTCCGGGAAGCGTGGACATCGTCATGACCAAGGTTGCGCCGATCACTGCATCGTGGGTGACGCGGCGCCTGGACTGTGTCGTGCTGTCGACCGACCTGACCTACACGCCGGGTATCACGGACTTTGTCGCGCCGCTTTACGTGCGGGTCACGATGGGGTCGACGCACCCCACCGCGTGCGTCATCCACCTTTGGGGCCGCCGCCCGCGGTCGCCGTGGTATCTGCCGCACTATAACCTGTGGGAGGACAAGGCCCTCGCGCAGTGCTACACGGGCATCAAGGCGGCTTCGCCGCCGGCCAACGCGTTGACAGCCGGCGACTCGACCCCGTGGTTCAATCTGGCGCCGCTGCTTGATCCGGTGGGCGAAAATCAGGTGCAGTTCTATGCCATGCAGGAGTACAACACGGGGCTTGCGGCGTCCGATTTCACGGTGGCGATCTCCAGCACGCCGTCGGGCGATGGGTTGATCGACACGTTCTCGCGCCGGGGCCAGGGATCGGGGATCATGCTGTTGATCGACCTGATGGATCGGAACGGGACCCAAAGCGACCTGGACTACAGCACGGCGGCACACGCGGCTGCCGCGTCGCTTGCGCCGGCGCCGGGTCGCAGGCCGAGGCGGTTCCCCATGTCGACGAGTTGCGGCACCGACTCCGGCTTCTACCGTCCCGCGACCGTCAGCAACGAGGTCGCGATTCTCTCGGCGCTGGGGATGTCCTCGCTCAGACTCACCGGAGCCCCATACCAGCCGGTGTACTACGCGGCCGGCTTTCCGAACATCGAGTGGGCCACCGGCTTCTTCAACCTGACGACCGGCGGCGACTACAGCGCGCCGAAGACCGACTCGATCGCCAGCACCATGGCTGCGTCCGCGCAGGCGGCGCTGGACAGCGGGCATGCGGACGACATCGTGAGCTGGTGGCTGATGGACGAACCGGGCTCCATGAGCATGAGCCACATCGCGGGCTGCGCCGTGTGCGCGGCCAAGTACCGCAACTTCCTGGAGCATGAGGGTCTGGCTCCCGCCTTCTTTGGCAAGAGCGACTGGAGCCAGGTCTCGCCCACGGCCACCACCAACGACACGAAGGCCTACTACTACACCGCCGTTTTCCGCTGCCAGATCCTGACCGATATGTTCCGCCTCGGCACGGCGGGCATCCAGGCCAAGATCCCGGACGCGCCGACCAGCGCCAATTTCGCCGAGGAGTCGACCTACAACGGCAACCTGCTGTACCGGGGTGTCGACTGGTTTGCCATCTTCGAGCAGGAGGCCCTGCGCCTGGGGTGGACGGAAGACTGGCTGGCCTACGTCGCGACGTACCAGCTCTGCGGATTCCGAGCGGACCAGCTCCGCGCGGCGTGCAGCCGGGCCGGCCGGGAGTTCCGGATGTACAACATCATCCGGCAGCCGTGGGACATCCAGGCGAAGGCCGTGGCGGAAATCGGGCACGGCGCGCGTGCCATCTACCACTACACCTACGGTCCGTACTACACCGGGACCTCCGATTCGAAATCGCTGAACACCGATCTCTACCCGGCGCTGCGCGCGGTCAACTACGCCGTGGGCGGCGCGGAAGATCGGCTGGCCGGCGCCACGGTGGTCAAGAGCAAGATTGCGCTGCTGTACTCCCATGCCACGGACCTGTGGACGCTGGAACAGACGTACTCGACGTTCGGCAAGGACCGCATGGGGCTCTACCTGATTCTGCGGCACCTCGGCTACCCGATCGACTTCGTTACGGAGAAGGATATCGCCGCCGGCGGCCTGGCCGACTACGCGATGCTGATCTGCGACGGATCGCATTTGCATTCGGATGCGCTTCTGCCCCTGGTGTCGTGGCTGAACGGCGGGGGTGTGCTCTATGTGGGCGCCGGGTCCCTGATGCGCAACCAATTCAATCAGGCGCTCGGTTTTGACTCGCTGGTCGGGCTGACGCGCGCGCCCTTCGTCTTCGCTGCGGACCCGGGCCGGGAGTACTACGAGCTGCCGACTCGTCCCAATTTGGCTGCCGTGAACTGGAGCGGAGTCCCGCTGGAGTCTGTGTGCGGCTACCAGAAGGTTTCAACCAACGGCACGGAGCAGGTTCTGGCGACCTTTGCGGGCGACGGATCGCCTGCGGTCTTCATCCGGCCGGTCGGCGCCGGCAAGCTGGAATATGCGGGTTTTTTGCCGGGACTCGCGTACCAGAAGACCGCCGTCGTGACCATGAAGGCGCGCAACACCCTGCTTGCCAGCAAAGGCCTGGAAACGGTCACCTACAGCTCCACGGACTTCGCGGAGGGCTACCGGACCCTGTTCTCGTCTCTGCTTGCGCCGATCACCCCCGGCTATGCGCCCCCGGTGCAAACGGGACATTACCTGGTGGAAGCAAACCGGCTGGACGGAACGAACGGAACGGTCGTGGCGCTGTCGAACTGGACGGGTGCGCCGGTGAACGACCTTTGCGTGTCTTTCCGTCGCAACGGGAGCATGGGGAACCCCCAGACTGTCGTTCATCCGATCAAGAGCGTATCCGATGTCGGCGGCGTGGTGACCGTGGTGTTCGATATGGTCGGGCCATGCGATTTCATTCTGCTGCCGCAGGAAAGAGACGGTCCGATCCCGCGCAAGGGCACCTGTCTCATCCTCGCGAACCTTGGAGAAGCTGTGCGGCCTGGCGCATGGGGCTTCGCCTGGGCGCGAAGGTAAAGGCCCCAACAGGTCCGCGTAAGCTCTGATGAACGTTCAGCGTTGCGCGTTGGGTGGAGCGAGAACTTCGGCA
>CAZQKI010000127.1:0-12819 GCA_964592855.1 uncultured Lentisphaerales bacterium | reverse complement strand
GCGGACCTCTTCCGCCTGCGGCGCTACAGGGCGGCGGACCTCTTCCGCCTGCGGCTCCACGGGGCGGCGAACCTCTTCCACTTGCGGCTCCACGGGGCGGCGAACCTCTTCCACCTGCGGCTCTGGGGGTGCGGACGGGGCGGGCGGCGCGCTTTCCGCATCCTTTACCGACCGGCGTTTCACGTCTCTTGCCTTTGCCGCCGACGGCGCCTGCAGCGGCACGGCGGGTGCGACAGGTGCGGCGGGTGCGACGGGAGCGGCCGGACGTTCCGCAATGGTCTTCAAGACGCGCGTGGCGACGGCTGGTCGGCGCGCTCCCGAGTAGATTTCGTTGAACTCCTTGACGAGCGGCTCCGCATCGATGTTCAGGAACTCGGCGTACATCTTGACAAACCCGCGCCCGTAGAGCGGTGCGGCGATCCGGTGGAAGTCCTCGCGTTCGATTTCCTCCACGATCTGGATCATCATGTGCGTGGCTTCCGCCACCTGCGTGACGGAATAGCCCTGCTGTTCACGGGTTTCTCTGAGAATCTTGCCAAGAGCCATCTCAACACCACCTTCACATAAAAAGACGTCGGGTCATCAACGCTCCGCCGGATCGGCGCCCTCCGGCGGTGCGGCATCCGGCGCTTCGCCGCGCGGTTCCGCATTATTGGGGATTTCCCCGTCCAGATCAATCAGGATCTCGCGGGGGTCGGAGCCATGCGGGGGGCCGACGATGCCCCGGGCCTGCATCATGTCCATGAGACGGGCCGCGCGCGTATAGCCGATCCGGAACGCCCGCTGCAGCGAGGAGGTCGACGCGCGCTTGGTCCGGCGCACGAGGTCGAGCGCGGGGGCATACAGGTCGTCGTCGGCCTCTTCGCTGGCGCCCATGGCGCCGTCGGCGCCGCCGTTCCCGCCGCCGTCGGCCTCATCCTCCTCCGATGCGGCCAGCCGGTCCTGCACTTCCTGGATGTAGATGGGCTTGCTCTGGTTGCGGATGTAGTCGACCACCTGCTTGGCATCGTCGTCGCCGATGTAGGCGCCTTGCGCGCGGACGAGCTTGCTGGTGCGGGGATTCAGGAAGAGCATGTCGCCCTTGCCGATCAGCGTCTCCGCGCCCATGCCGTCCAGAATGGTCCGGCTGTCGACGCGCTGGGTGACCTGGAAGGCGATGCGGCCGGGGAAGTTGGCCTTGATCGTTCCCGTGATCACATTGACCGACGGACGCTGGGTCGCGATGATGAGGTGGATGCCCACCGCCCGCGAGAGCTGGGCGAGGCGCGCAATGCAATTCTCGATCTCGGGGCCGGCCTGCAGCATCAGGTCGGCCAGCTCGTCGATCACGATGAGGATGTAGGGGAGCTTCGCCGGGAGCGCCTGGGCGGCGGACGCCGCCGGCGCCCCGCCATTGCCGAACAGCTCGGGCTGCACGACCGATTCGCGGCGGTTGAAGGCGGCGATGTTGCGGACCCCCGCCGCGTTCAGCAGCTTGTAGCGCTTCTCCATCTCATGGATCGCCCAGCGGAGTCCCAGCGCCACCTTCCGGGGATCGGTGATCACGGGCACCACCAGGTGCGGCAGCTCGTTGTAGAGCGCGAACTCGACGATTTTCGGATCGACGAGGACAAGCCGGAGTTGATCGGGGGTCCGCGACATCAGCAGGCCTGTCAACATCGCATTGATGCAGACGCTCTTGCCCGAGCCCGTGGCGCCCGCCACGAGCAGATGGGGCACCGAGGCCAGGTCGATCACGAGGTCGCGTCCGCTGACGTTCTTGCCGAGCAGCAGGGGAATCTCCATCTCGCGCGTGCATTCCGCCCACCGTTCGCCTTCGAGAATCTCGCGCACCGTGACCGGGCACGCCTGTTCGTTGGGCATCTCCACGCCCACGACGCCCTTGCCGGGAATCGGCGCCTCCACGCGGATGCTCGTGGCCTTCAAGGCCATTTCCAGGTTCCGGGCCATCGTGGCGATCCGCTCCACGCGGATGCCTGGCGCGGGGAGCAGCTCGAAGCTCGTCACCACGGGGCCCTTTTCAATGTGGGTGACCTCCACCGGGATGTTGAATTCGGCCAGGGTCTTCACGAGCGTCGCGGCCTTCAGCTGGACATCGCCATGGACGGCTTCGCCTTCCGGCAGCGGCTTCAGCAGCTCGACGCCGGGGAGCACATAGGTCGAAGCGGGCGGCGCTTCGCCGGCCACGGGCGGCGCGTCCGGCTCGTCGTCCGATGGTGCGGGGGCGGGCTGCTGCTGCTGCGCTGCGGCCTTGACGGCCGCGGCCGACGCGCGCTGCGCCTCGACACGCGCCGCATCGCGCTCGCGCTCCAGCCGCAACTGCTCTTTGCGGTCCTCGTAGCTGCGTTGCCGCTCGGACTCCTCCTGGGTCCGTGCCGCTTCGCGCGCCTCGCGCTCCTGACGCTTCGCCTCCTTCTCGGCCTCCCGTGTCGCGCGCGCCGCTTCCTGCGCCTGCCGGCTGGCTTCGCGTTCGGCCTCCCGGCGCTGCCGCTCCATCTGATGCGCCAGTTGCTTCTCCTCCATCTCGATCCGCTTCGTCATGTCCGCCCGGCCCAGCGCCCATTGACGGCGCCGTGCCAGCAGGCCGTGAAAGCCCGCGCTGACATTACGGGGGCCGATGGCCATGAACAGGGCCGCCAGCATGAGGGTCAGCACCACCAGCGTCCCGCCGACCGGGCTGATCAAGCGCTCGAGAAACCGGGACATCACCAGCCAGCCGACAATGCCTCCCGGATCGGGCGCGATGTTCAGGCGGTCCATGATGCCCGCGAAGAGGTTGTCGCCGAGCTGCAGCAGCGCGCAAAAGCCCGCCTGGAAAAGCGAGCACCATCCCAGGCGGCCCCACGGCCGGGTGTTGCGGCCCGCCGCCAGCCGGAGGCTGAAGAGCAGCATCCACATGGGAAGCAGCCACGCGCCGAGGCCCAGCAGCCGATAGCTGATCGCCGTGCTCACCGCGCCGGCGATCCCGATCAGGTTGGTTGGCGGATCGTTGCGCGGCGCCTTGAGCCAGAAGACATCGCCGCTGTCGTAGCTGATCAGGCTCAGGACGGGGAATATCGAAAGCACGATGAGGATGTAGCCCAGCCAGCGCAGCCGGGTTTCCGGGACGGTGGCGGTCTTTGGGGGGCGTGTCTTGACTTCAGGCATGGCGGAGGTGGATTCTATTCGTTTTCAAGGGGTTTTGCCAGTCGAACCGACGCGGGCAGCGTGACAACCGATTCCAGCGTCGCGCCCGGCGGCAGCAGCACCTGCAGGGAAATCCCGTTGGTCGATGCACTGTCGACCGGCTCGGGCAGGTCGGCATAGACGCGGATCGCGTTGGTTGGGATGCTCTGGAGCGCCTCCGCCCATCCCGTGAGGCGGACCGTGACTTCGGCAGGCACCAGCCGGTAGCCGGTGTTCGTCTGATGGTCGAAGCCCGCCAGCCGGACGGAAATTCCTGCGAACTCACGCTGGGCGATGTCGGGGACGATGTTGACCTTCACGGTCACCGAATCGGGGTTGATCTCGGGCATCCAGGCATCCGCCGGCGGGAGAATCGCCAGCCGCTTGCTGAAGCTCTGCACGCGGCCGTCCACATTGATCGGATCCAGCTTCAGCGTCACGCCGGCGTCGTGCAGCCGGTCCAGCTGCAGCCGCGCCCCGCGCACGATCGCCGTCTTGGGCGCGTAGTCGAGTTCCACATGTCCGCGAAAGGGCTTGCCCTCCACGGTGGGGGGCGTGATCGCGAATTCGCGCTCGCCCTGATGGTCCACGGTGATCTCCACCACCGACGGCTCGATATTGATCACCCGCAGCCCCGAGACGCCCCGCAGATTGCGGCTGTTCAGCGGCACGCGCACAACCCCCGCCTCGTGCGGGCTGCGCATCCCCTTGACGATGGCCCGCAAGTCGGTGCGGTCCAGCAGCCGGAATTCGTTCAGCGCCCCGCGGAACGTCACTTCAACCGTCGCCGGGCGGACAGCCATCAGCGCCACGCCCGGCTCGCGCTCGACTTCCACGGCGATGGTGCGGGTGGTCGTGTTGCTCACCAGTTCCAGGATGGTGAGATAGACGAAGACGGCGATGATCAGGGCGATCAACGCCATGATGCCGTTTTCATTCACCCACAGACGCAGTCGCTTCTGAAGGTCAACCTTCATGCGCGTTTGGTCTCCTCTTGCGGCTCTGGCGCCCCGGGATCATCGGCCGCCGCGCCGCGTTCCCCGTCCATGTCCATCTGGGCCAGAATGCGCCGCCAGGCATCCAGGAAGCCCTCCCGGGGCGAGAGCGCCGTCAGGTAGCGCGTCAGCCGTGCGGCGGAAAGATTCTGCAACAGGTGCCCCTGGAAGGCCAGGGCCATGCTGCCATTCTCTTCGCTGACCACGATGACGATCGCGTCCGTCTCCTCGCTCAGCCCCAATGCGGCGCGGTGCCGCATCCCGAAGCTCTGCGAGCTGTCCGACGTCAGGAGCGGAAAGATGCAGCGCGCGGCGATGATCGTGTTGCCGCGGATGATGACGCCGCCGTCGTGCAGCGGCGCCCGCGGAAAGAAGATCGACGAGAGCAGCTTGGGCACCAGCGGCGCATTGAGCATCGTCCCGTTCTGGCGATAGCCGTCCAGGCTGATCTCGCGTTCGATCGCGATCAGCGCGCCGATGTGATTCCGCGCCAAATCCGCGGCCACCGCCACCAGATGGTCGATGCGCGTGGTGGAGGGTCCCTTGTGCCGGCCCAGGGCCGAACGGCGGCGGCCGATGATCGCCAGGGCCTGCCGGATCTCGGGCTGGAAGATCACCACCAGCGCAAAGACCATGAACACGGGGAGTTTCCGCAGCAGCCAGCCCAGGACCTCGAACTTGAAGAACATCGTCAGCACGATCAGCCCCAGGAGCACCAGGGTCAGCCCGAAAAGCATTTGCGCGCTGCGCGTGCCGCGGAACAGGTCGAAGATGAAGTAGATCGCCACCGCCAGGATGACGATTTGAAACACATCCCCGAAGCCCATTTGAAAATTAACCACGAGGCGCCCCCTTTCGCTTCCTAGGCATGGGAAAGCTCCTTGACCGGCCCGAGCTGGGCGCGTGCCGCTTCAAAAACCTCGCCGGGCAAAAGCCCCGCCAGACAGGCGAAATCCCCCCGCCGGCAGCGCCGGGAGAGACAGGGCTGGCACGGCAGGTGGTGCATCAGGATCCGGTGCCCCTTGCCGTACGGCCCCGTCCAGTCGGGGCGCGTCGGCCCGAACAGCACGAGACAGGGCTTGCCCTGCACCGCCGCCATGTGAACGGGCCCCGTGTCGTTGGCGATCAGCAGGTCGCATTGCTTCAGCACGCTGAACAGCTCGGGGATGGAATACCGGCCGCACAGGTTGGCCGTGTTCTCCCGCTCCATCCCGCAGATCGACTCGCCCACAGCCCAGTCCGCCTGCGTGCCGAGAACGAAGACCTTGGCGCCCAGTTCCCGCGCCAGCCGCTGCGCCAGCTGCCCGAAATGCGCCACCGGCCAGTTCTTGGTCGGCCAGCGCGACACCGGCGAAAAGCCGATCCGCAGCGGGGCCGCGGGCAGGGTTGCTTCGGGATGTCGCAAGGCGACCTCGGGCGTGGCGGGACGCTTGAGCCCCAGATAGTCGAGCACGTCCATCGCCTGCTCGGCCGCGTGGCGCGTGCGGTTCCGGCGGCCCGCCCGCTCGGTGTAGGCCAGACGAGACCCTTCGCGCGCGTAGGAGGGGCCGATGCGGCGCTTGGCCCGCGCGGCGCGCGTCACCCAGGCGCTCTTGAAGAGGCCGTGCAGATCGACGACCAGGTCGTAGTCGCACGCGCGGATGTCGGCCCAGGTCTTGCGGAACGCTCCCGGCAGCCCATGCCGCGGCACGGGAATGATCCGCTCCACATCGGGAAAACAGCGGACCAGGGAGACGTATTCAGGCTGAACGGCCCAGTCGATCGTCGCTCCGAGCTGCTCGCGCAGCGCATGGACGGTCGGCAGGACATGGAGGATGTCGCCGAGCGAACTGAGCTTCACGATGAGGATGCGGGGACCGGACATGGCGCCATTATAGAGGGAGCGGGGGACAACTGCAATTGCGGACGTGGGCGCGGGAGGGGTTAGGCGTTAGGGGTTAGGGGTTAGGGGGAACGGGCGGCCTCGCCCGTTCAGGAATGGCTTTCTTTTTCGCTACCGCCGGGGACGGCGGGGTCCACTGCTGCTCTTTTCGCCGGGTGCGCCCAAGAACGAAATGGACCCGGGCGTCCTCGCCCGCAGCGAATAAGCGGGCGAGCAATCTATGTCGCGAGCTTTGTCTTGAGCTTTGTCGACATGGGATTCACGTCGACGGGTTATGCGCCCACGCAGCGGGAATTCTGTATTGGCACTAACCCCGCGCTTCCTTCTTGCCTTTGGCCGGCGGTGTCGTTACGCTCGTGTTTTCACCCTAAAAGCGGGAGTTCAAACGACTAAGCAGTTCGACTAAGGGTACCAGGGTGGCGACT
Source organism: uncultured Lentisphaerales bacterium (assembly GCA_964592855.1). GTDB lineage: Bacteria > Verrucomicrobiota > Kiritimatiellia > RFP12 > JAAYLN01 > JAAYLN01. Next base: position 6,352 of record CAZQKI010000127.1, on the reverse strand, counting down.
AAGTGTTCTGTTTGCTGATTCGCCTCCCGTTTTTAGGTTCACCGCTCCGGGAGGCCTGGCCCAGATGGATCTGACACGTTTCAGCGTATCGCTCGATGAAGACTTGGTGCGGCGGTTCGATGCCAAGATCAAGGCGGACCGTTGTCCGACGCGGTCCAAGGCCGTCGGGGACCTCATCCGCGCCAGCCTGGTGCAAACGGAATGGCGCGCGGGGGACCAGGTGGCCGGGGCCATCGTCCTGGTCTACGACCATCACAAGCGCGACATTCTGAAGCGGCTCACCGACTTGCAGCACGACTGCCACGATTCCATCATCTCCACGCAGCACATCCACCTGGACCACGACAACTGCCTGGAAATCGTAGCCGTGCGCGGCAAACCGGCGGTCATCGACGCCATCGTCAAGCGGCTGAAGTCCGTCAAGGGGATGAAGCACGTCTCCCTGGCCGCCGGCACAACGGGCCGGTCGCTTCCCTGACGGTACCGGCGGCCGCCGTAGTGAATCGAAGGCCGGAACGTCGGCTCCATTCGCAACCGCCGGGGACGGCGGGGTCCATTTCTTTCGTGTCGCGCATCGGGAGGACATGGACCCGGCGGTCCTCCGCCGTAGTGAATCGAAGGCCGGAACGGCGTCTTCATTCGCAACCGCCGGGGACGGCGGGGTCCAGTTCTTCCGTCGCCGCACGCGTCAACCGACTCGGAACCTGTCCTGATTTCCTGAGTTCCCGACAAAAAAATCACAAGGAAAATCCCTGAAGCGCTATTGTACATGTGCCATTTTGCACTTGTTGCGTGTTACGATTATATGATATGTATTACTTGTCTCGCAGGGACCGCAGGCCTGATGCGGGCATTCGCACCGTGCGGCAACTGCGTCGCTAAGTACCTTTCGGCTTGGCAACAGCGATTGGGTTGCGGGCTCCGACCGCATGAGGAGTAATTGACATGCACATGGCAGACGCATTGATCTCCCCCGCCGTGGGCGGGACGCTCTGGATTGTTTCGGGCGGATTGCTCGCCTTTTGCGCGCGAAAGGTGAAAGACTCCGCGCGCGACAACCTCGTGCCCCTGATGGGCGTGCTGGGCGCCTTCGTCTTCGCGGCGCAGATGATCAACTTCACGATTCCCGGCACCGGATCGAGCGGACACCTCGGCGGGGGCTTGATGCTGGCCGTCCTGCTCGGACCCCATGCCGCCTTCCTGGTGATCGCCTCGGTCCTGACCGTCCAGGCGTTCTTCTTCGCCGACGGCGGCTTGCTGGCCCTGGGCTGCAACATCTTCAATCTGGGGTTCTTTCCGGCATTCGTGGCGTATCCGTTGATCTATCGGGTCCTGTCCGGCAGCCGGAGCGGCGCCGTCCGCGGCTGGATCGCGCCGGTGATTGCGGCTGTCGTCGGCCTGCAATTGGGCGCCTTCAGCGTGGTTCTGGAAACACGGGCCTCCGGCATCTCCGACCTGTCGTTTGGCGCGTTTCTCCTGCTGATGCTGCCGATCCACCTGGCGATCGGCGTCGTGGAGGGGCTGGCCACGGCCGCCGTGGTCGCCTTTGTCGCCCAGGCGCGGCCGGACGCGCTGCCCGCGGCGCCGCAAACGGCCGCCCCCGTCAGCCTGAGGCCCGTGCTCGTCAAACTGGCCGTCGCCGCTGTCGTCGTCGGGGGTGTGGCGAGCTGGTTTGCCTCGACGCACCCCGACGGGCTGGAGTGGTCCATCGCCAAGGTCACCGGCCGGGAGGAAGTCGCTGCGCCGGAAGCCGGCATACATCAGCGCCTGTCGACGATTCAGGGGACGATGGCGATCTTGCCGGACTACGGGTTCAAGGCGGCGAACGCCGAAGCGGCGCCGGACGCGGAGGAAGCCGCGGCGCCGGCACCCTGGCCCGCCGTGAGCGCGGGAACCTCCGTGTCGGGACTGGTCGGCGGCCTGCTGACCCTGGCGCTGGCCTGTCTGGCGGGCGTATTGATCCGGCTGTGCGCCGCGCCGAAGACGCGCAAGGGAACGCCATGAGCTTCGCGGACCGACTGGAACTTGGAAAGATGGATGAGCTTGGGCGGATGGACACGCCCGCGCATCGTCTCGACGCGCGGGCCAAGGCCCTGGTCACGCTCGCGTTCGTCGTCGTCGTGATGTCCTTTCCCCGCCACGCGCTCACGTCGCTCACCCCGCTCCTGCTGTATCCGGTGGCGCTCATTGCGCTCGGGCGCATTCCCGCAGGGTACATTGCGCGGAAAATCCTGATCGCCGCGCCGTTTGCCCTGATCGTCGGCATCTTCAATCCGCTCGTGGACCGGCAGCCGGTTGCCGCCCTCGGGCCGCTGGTCATCTCCGGCGGCTGGATTTCGTTCGCCTCGATCCTGGCCCGGTTCGTCCTGACGGTCGGTGCGGCGCTGGCGCTGGTGGCCTGCACCGGGATGAACCGGCTGGGGGCGGCGCTGGAGCGGCTCGGCGTTCCCCGCGTGTTCGTCGTCCAGTTGCTGTTTCTCCACCGCTACCTGTTCGTCATCTCGGATCAGGCCGGCGCGATGATGCGCAGCGCGGAGCTGCGGTCGTCGGGACGCGCGCTCCCCCTGCGCGTCTACGGCTCGATGGTCGGCCATCTGCTGCTCCGGGCGATGGACCGGGCCGACCGCATCTACCGCGCCATGGTTTCGCGCGGCTTCGACGGCGAGGTTCGCGTGCTGCATCCCACGGCCTTTCGATGGCCGGACGCGGTGTTTGCCGGGATCTGCCTCCTCTTTTTCCTGGCGGCGCGCCTGTGGAATCTTGCGGGCGGCCTGGGACGGTTGCTGACCGGAGGTGCCGGATGAGTCATCACGTGGTTGAAGTCCGCGATCTGTCCTATGTCTATCCCGACGGCACGCAGGCCCTGCGGGGGGTTTCGTTCCGCGTCGAGCACGGAGGCTCGGTGGCGTTGATCGGCGGCAACGGCGCCGGCAAGTCCACCCTGCTGCTTCATCTCAACGGTTATCTGCCGGCCACGGGCGGGAACGTGCGGATCGGGGATACGCAGGTGACGCGCGCGACGGCCCATCTGGCCCGGCGGGCCGTGGGGTTGGTCTTCCAGGATCCCGACGACCAGCTGTTCATGCCGACCGTGGCCGAGGATGTGGCCTTCGGTCCGCTGAATGACGGACTGCCGGCGGATCAGGTCGAACAGCGGGTTGCGACGGCGCTGGAGCGCGTCGGCATGACGCATGTGCGGGATCGCCCCCCCTACCGGCTGTCGGCCGGCGAGAAGCGGGCCGTGGCCATCGCCACGACGCTGGCCCTGTCGCCGGACATTCTCGTGATGGATGAACCCTCCGCCAATCTCGACCCGCGGGCGCGGCGGCGGCTGATCGGCCTCCTGCAATCCTTCCAGCACACCAAGATCATCGCCACTCACGATCTGGAGCTGGTCGTGGAAGTCTGTTCACGCGTGATCGTGCTCGACGGCGGCGTCGTGGTGGCCGACGGGCCGACACGCGACATTCTCGGCAACGAGGCCCTGATGCTGGCCCACGGGCTCCGCTAGCCCCGGTTCATCCAATGCCGGGCCATGGTGCTCCAATGGCTCCACCGAGAAGCAGCCTGAGCGTGTCGACGCCGAGGCCGTATTCCTCGCCGACCCGGCGCAGGATCTCCACTTCGCGCGGCGGCAGCACCTGCGCTACCGAACCGGCGCCGTGCGCGGGTGCGCCGCGGAAGACGCCGCCGAAGAGGAGACAGAGACCGAGTTGGAGGATGGTTTTTCGCATGTTGAGGTCGTTTAGCGTTCGTCTGAAAAACAGGGCTGATGTGATAGCAAAACAACCAGGGTGCATGCAATCGCTATTTTTCGGTTACGCCGCACTTGACAAATCGGGTGCGCCGGCATACCCTTACCGAATCTCATGATCTGGAGTCTTCCCTAGTGCAATCGATTGAAATGCTGCGTCACAGTGCCGCTCATGTCATGGCGGCGGCGGTTTGCCGTCTCTTCCCCGGCGTCCAATTGGATATCGGGCCCTCGACGGAAGAGGGCTTCTACTACGATTTTGACTTGCCGCACCGTTTGGCGCCCGAAGATTTCAAGTCCATCGAGGCGGAGATGCGCAAGATCATCCGGGCCGGGCTGCCCTTCGAGCGCATCGAGGTTTCCCGCGAGGAGGCGGCGCGGCTGCTCGCCGGACAGCGCTACAAGCTCGAACGTCTGACCGACATCCCCGCCGGCGAGGCGATCACCCTCTACCGCTGCGGCGATTTTGTCGATCTCTGCCGCGGGCCCCATGTGGCGGCTTCCAGCGCCATCGGGGCGATCAAGCTTGTCTCGGTGGCCGGCTCCTACTATCGCGGCGACGAAAAGAATCCGATGCTGCAGCGTCTGTACGGCATGGCGGCGGAGTCGCAGGAGGCCCTGGATGCCGCGCTGGCGCGCATCGAGGAAGCCAAGCGCCGCGACCATCGCAAGCTCGGCCGCGAGCTGGAGCTCTACAGCATCAGCGACGACATCGGCCCCGGGCTGGCCCTCTGGCATCCCAAGGGGGCCCGCATCCGCGTGGCGATCGAGGATTACTGGCGCCGCGAGCATTACCGCTCCGGTTACGAAATGGTTTTCTCCCCGCATGTCGGGCGCGCTCAGCTCTGGGAGACCTCGGGCCACCTGGGCTTCTACCGCGAGAGCATGTTCCCCGCGATGACCATCACCGAGGATGAAGGCCATGCCGATGCGCATGTCGAGCAGTATTTCGTCAAGCCGATGAACTGCCCGTTTCATATCCAGATCTACAACAGCCGCCGCTGGTCGTACCGCGACCTGCCGCTCCGCTGGGCCGAGCTTGGCACCGTCTACCGCTTCGAGAAGGAAGGCGTGCGCCACGGGCTGCTGCGCGTCCGCGGCTTCACGCAGGACGATGCGCACATCTTCTGCACGCCCGGTCAGATTGCAGCGGAGATCCGCCGCACCTTGAATTTCGCGCTCGGCATTCTGCGCCGCTTCGGCTTTACCGACATCACCGCCTATCTGGCCACGCGGCCGGAAAAGAGCGTGGGGCTCCCCGAGCGCTGGGAGCAGGCGACCGTGGCCCTGGAGAACGCCCTCCAGGCCGAGGGGCTGACCTACGCGCGCGACGAGGGGGGCGGCGCCTTCTACGGACCGAAGATCGACTTGAAGATCCGCGATGCGCTTGGCCGCCCGTGGCAGCTGAGCACGATCCAGATCGACTTCAATCTTCCCGAGCGCTTCAAGATGGTCTACGCCGGCGAGGATGGCCAGGAGCACCAGCCCTACATGGTGCATCGCGCCCTGCTGGGGAGCCTTGAGCGCTTTTTCGGCATCTTGATCGAACACTATGCCGGGGCCTTCCCGCTCTGGCTGGCTCCGGAGCAGGTCCGCGTCCTGCCGTTGAGCGACAAGCAATTGGAATATGCACGCCATGTGGCGGATGAACTGCGCAAGGGGGATGTGCGCGTCGGGGTGGACGAGGCGGCCGACAAGCTCGGTGCCAAGATCCGCCGCGCGCAGCTTGAAAAAATCCCCTATATGCTGGTCGTCGGCGGCCGCGAAGAGGCGGATGGTGTCGTTGCGGTTCGCAGCCGCGAGAAGGGCGATCAGGGTACCGTGCCCCTGGCCGACTTCGTTCAACTTGTTCGCACGGAAACCCTGGCGTAACCTTGCGTCAAAATGGGAGGTGAGCTATCGGCTCCTTCGTTCGCACAAACTTCAAAATACGGGTTCCGAATGTCCGCGTCATCGATGCGGACGGCGCCATGCTGGGCGTGCTGACCACGCGCGACGCCCAGCGCATGGCCCAGCAGCAGGGACTCGACCTCGTCGAGGTCTCTCCGAATGCCGATCCGCCGGTCTGCAAGATCATGGACTTCGGCAAGTTCCGCTATGACGAGGGGATGAAGCGCAAGCAGGCTCGCAAGAGTCAGCAGCGGATGGTCATCAAGGAGATCAAGTTCCACGCCAACGTGGATGAGCACGACCTTGAAACCAAGCTCCGCAAGACGCGTGAATTTCTCGAGGAAGGCCATAAGGTCAAGCTGACGCTGGCCTACCGCGGACGCGAGAATGCGCACAAGGATCTGGGCATCGAGGTGATGCAGACCGTGGTCAAGGAGTTGGAGGCCGTCGCCATCTGCGAACAGCCGCCCCGTCTGCTGGGCCGCCTGCTGGGGTGCATGCTTGCGCCCAAGCCGCAAAAGGCGGTGAAGTCGGGAGGCGGAGGCGCCCCCCGGCGCCCGGAAACCCCCGCACCGGCCAAGGATCCTGCACCGGCATCGGCATCGGTTCCTGAAACGGCTTCAGCCCCTGCACCCGCTCCTGCAACGAGCCCCGCCCCTGCACCCGCTCCTGCAACGAGCCCCGCCCCTGCACCGGATCCTGCTCCGG
>CAZQKI010000126.1:0-12883 GCA_964592855.1 uncultured Lentisphaerales bacterium | reverse complement strand
ACGATTGGCTGGCAAACTGCCGCCCGAACCCCAGCATCGGGTGATCGCCCCGCAGTTCTTGCTGCCGAGTCTGCAGGGCGGTAAGCCGTTGTCTTCGGACTTAGCGCAATAAACAATTGACGAGAACTACACAGCCCCAATACACCCAGACACAAAGGAGAAAAACCATGAAATATTCACATTTGGTTTCACTGCGATCTGTCAGGCATGGCATAACCGGCCTGCTGTTGCTCGTTGTGGGTGCGGTGTACGCTTCCACCTGGAGCGGCGGCAACGGCAACTGGAGCAGCAACGGCAACCCTGGTTGGAATGGCACGGGCGTGCCCGATGCCCAGAGCGCCGTCGCGGAGTTTACAAGCAACGGAACGACCACGCAGGATGCTGTCGGCACCAAGACTGTCGGCAGTGTCCTACTCACGGGGTCCCCAACGGGAACCCGGCAGATCACCCTCGCGGCGACGAAGCTGCTCGCTTTCGACATGGACGGCGCAGGCGCCGCTCGGGCCGTCATCACCAATGGAACAGCCAAACAACTCTATTTCAGCCTAGGAAACATCACGTTGAACGACGACCTTCTCGTCGTGAACAACAGCACCCTGAGCAGCGGCAATGGCATCTGGATTACGTCCACGCTCACGGCGGCAGCAGGAAAGAAACTAATCCTGCGAGGCAACAGCAACAACGCCATTTCCGTCGATAAGCGTAACTCAACCACGCTTTTCTCGGACGTGATAATCGAGCAGGGGCTTGTGGTCGGGGGCGGGACCCAGTCACAACAGTTTGGGAACATCACCACGCTTACGCTGGGGAGTGTAGGCGGCGGAGCCGTGGAATTTCGCGGTTGGGGTCATGCGGGCCCCATCATCCTCGCGACGGGCGCAACAGGGCCCATCATGATCAGCGGTCCCATGTGGGCTGCGGAAAACCGTTACAGCGGCGGCATCACATTGAACGTGAGCCTCACCGTTAACGCCACCACGAATTTCGGGACCTACCTTTCCAACATTACAGGCGCGATCACCGGCGGCGGCGGCATTGTCAAGACGGGAGCGGGACGATTCCAGATGGGTGCCGTGAACACGTACTTGGGTGGAACCATCGTCTCTAACGGAACGGTGGAGACGACCGCCGCGACCAGCTTAGGAAGCGGGTCTGTCCGTGTGGCAAATGGCGGCACCCTCTTGTCGCACCACGCTAACGCGGCCACCGACACCACCGGCAAATGCCCGATCCTGATCGAGGCGGGTGGCCGTGTGGGCGGAAAATCGACGATCGGCGGTGAGATGACGATCCAGGGAATTCTGGCGCCCGGCGCCGGTTTGTTCGACGGCGCATTAGGGCCAACCGTTACCAACTCGGCAGTCGGCACGCTCTACGCCAGCAGCAATGTCGTGATCAGCGCGGGTGCCACGATCGATTGGCAGCGCAACCTCACCGCCAACGATTTGCTGGTCGTGGGTCGCAACCTCGAACTCCCCGCCACAGGTACCGTAAAAATCACCTTGCTGAGCGGTGCAACCCTTCCGGAGGAACCCGTTCTGTGCACCGCGAAGACCCTCAGCGGCGCGACGGATTTGTCTGGGTGGACCTCGACCGGTGTCAGAGGCTACACCCTCGCTGTCAAAGCGAACACACCCGCCGGAACGGGCTGGTCGGTGATCCTCAAGATGGCTCCCAGTGCCACGGTGATTCTCATTCGGTGAAGAACACTCCCAATCTGGCCGAATCCTGGCAATCCTGTCAAAACACTGCACCCAAATGAATAAACCGTTGTTGCTTGCCCTGTTGGTGGCCACCTGCGCGGATGCCGGCGAAATGCCACCACCCGCGCCCGTGCCCGCCACGATTCCCATCCTGCCGGTGACCACCAGCGGCATTGGCAACAGCCTGTTGCGTGGCGGATCGAGTTTCTTCGACCCCAAACAGACTTACCTTCAACTCTACACCAGCGAGATGGCGGTGAGTTCAGACGGCTTCGTCTACCTGACGACACCTTGGGATGAAGGCTGCCGAGCGGCGGGCATTTACCGTGATGGCGATGCGCTCATCGAACGTGCCAATTTCGCAGGCACGAGTTCCGGCGATGCCGTGGCGGTCACCGACCAGCATGTGGTCTACGCGAAGAATGGCGGCATCGATCTCTTCCACCGTGCGCCGGGGCGCAGTATCGACCCCGCCAGCCACCAGCGCTTCGAACTGGGCGAACCGAAGCCGGCCGTTAAGAGCTTGGCCATCGACGAACCCCGTGGGCGTATCTACTGGGCCGATGGCGCACGGGTGCGGGCGGTCAAACTCGCGGACGGTCTTGAAGACCCTGGATTCGTCGTCGACCTACCGCGGGCCACGCGCTTGGCACTCGACCACGAAGGCGCCCTGTGGGTGATGCAAGCGCAAGACCGAGGTGGCCAGACAAAACTGGACGCGCAGGCCTTCGGCAGCGAACCCGACAAACCGGGCCAAGAACCGGCGCGCGCCCAAGTGCGAAAGGACAACAAAGCGTCCTTCGTCGCCAAGGACAAAGAACTCGGTTTCATCGGACTCGACTTGGGCAAAGCCCAACCGGTCGTAGCGCTGCACTTCATCGGGGGTGCCGGCAACCAGCGCTTCACGGAAGTTCGTTTTGAGGGCTCCGTCGAAGGTCCGGAAGGACCCTGGAAGGAATTGGTTCGTTTTGCCGACCGCCCCTGCGACTGGCCTGAAGAGTGGCTGACCCTCGACCCCGCTACGCCGTGGCGCTGCATCCGCGTCGTCGGGCCGGGCGTGTGGATCCGCGAATTCGAGGCCTATGGCCCGACACCGGGCGCACCCGGCCAAGTGTTGCGTTTCTCAGCCGACGGCAAACGCCTGCCACAGGAAATTGTCGAGATTGCGGCCCCCGCCGCCATCGCCTGCGATGTGCGCAACGAGCGTCTGCTCATCGCCGATGCCGGACCGGATCACCAGGTGCACGCCTACTGCGACCTGGGCGGCAAACCACGTCGGGACGAGCGTTTCGGCGTTAAGGGCCGACTGGGCGTGCAAGGCGGGCGCTTAGCAGAAACGGGTGCCGGACGCGGCCGCGTCGGCCCGTTGCGATTCGAGCGCATCCGCGGCATGGGCGTCGACAGTAACGGCAACATCAGCGTTTGCCACGTGGGCGAGAGCGGGATCAGCCAGACCGCGCTTGAAAACGCCGCCCCCGACGGTACGCCGCGCTGGCGCATGGAAGGCCTGGCCTTTTTGGACTCCGCCGCCATGGACCCCGCTGACGAAACGGCCCTTTTCAGTTGCGTCAATCGCTACCAGATGGATTGGGCCAAGCCTTTGGGCGGCGGCTGGACATGGGCCGCGAGCACCGTGGACGCCGAACGCTATCCCGAAGACGCTCGCATTAACGGGGGCGGCGGACAAGTCTACAGTGTGCGCCGTATCCACGGGAAGCGTTTCCTCATCACCACCACGCAGGGAAAGAATCCACTCTGCGTCTATCGGTTCGATGAAAAGACCGCTGGCGAAACGGCCATCCCTTGCGCGGTGATACGCACCCTGCATAGCGGCAAAACGTGGCCGCCAAACCAACCCCCCGGTTTTGGGGCTTTTATTTGGCGCGACCAGAGCGGCGACGGGCGCTTCCAGAGCGGCGAGTACGAAAAGATTATTCGGGACGATCTGTCCACCCGAACGATGGAGATTGATGAATCGGGCGATCTTTGGTTTTCGGACAAATGGCAAGGGTTACAGCGTTTGCACCGTCTACCGGCAGGCGACCAACTGGATGCCAAGGGTATCCCGGCGTGGTCGTGGGCATCGCCCCAGAAACAGACCTTCGACATTCCCGCACCGCTCGGCCTCCCCGGTAGCGACGTGCGCGGCTTCAAGGTCGATGCGGCCGGTAAAGCCGTATTCATTTTCGGCTTCACCAAAGCATTACCCAATGTCGTCGGACGCAACCACCCGCTGGGCCGGGTGCTGATGCGTTGCCGTATCGCGGAGGGTGTCTTGGAGCCGACGCAGATCATGCAAATCCCCTATGACTGCAACCTCAACGGCAGAGATCATGATCAGGCTTACACCGCCAGTCTGGCGGGAGACACCCTCTTTGTCGGCTATGAGCAACGCATGGGCGTCCTCGCCTACCGCAGTGCCGATCTTGCCCTGCTGGGCCGCATCGACATCGGGCCGCAGAGCCAGACCCCGATTTTCGACGGCCCGCCGGAATTGATTGCCGCGAAGCTCCGCGATGGCTACCTGTTGACCATGCCCCAGTACCTGGCCAACGCGACCATCGTCGTACGTTGGAGCGGCGCGACCACAGGCTGGATGCCGGCACCGACCCTCGCCGCCCAGACAGAAGGCACCGCTGTGATCCTCGCTTGGGAACCCGTCGCCGGGACGACTGGCTGGATCATCGAACGTCGGCGTTTGGAACCCTCTGGTTGGGGGCCTTGGACACCGCTCGCCAACCCAACTGCCGATGTCATGACCTGGCGCGATGAAAAGGGCACATCCTCTGCAACTGCCTATCGCCTGCGGGCGATTGGCGCGAACACGACTGCTTCAGATTGGTCGCAGACGGTCTACGCAAGAGGACCATGAACGATCTTCCCCGCATCCAAGACTATACCCGCTCCAAGATTGCGCGACTGCTTGCGACCCAGTGTGCCGATTCGACGCATCGCAACGGAGGCGGTTTCCTGCTGGACGATTCCGGTTACGCCGATAGTCGCGGCTCAATCTTCGAAGGGTTCACTCTGTTTGTCGGCTATCTCTACCCGGAGTTCTCGGAATGGTACACCCAGCCGGAGATGCTCGAACGCATCCGTCTCCTGCTCGGATTCATGCGCCGTCGGCAGCGTGCCAACGGCACGGTGATGCTCGGAGCCAGCGCGTCTCCGGGATGCTGCGAAATCGGCTTCACCCTTCCCGGAGCGTGCGCGGTGTACAAGCGCGTGTTGGCCTCAGACGTGCCCGGCAAACGCGAGATTCTCGACACCTTCGGCCACTATATTCGGCGCGGGGCCGAAGCGTTGCGCACGCTCCGTCCGTTCACGTCCAACCACCGCTGGACGGCCTGCATCGGGCCGCTCGCCTTGGTGGACCGGGTCTTCCCGCACCCCGGCAATCGGGCAGTTATCGACGACTATCTCGATGACGGTCTCGATCTCGACGCGGACGGTCTCTGGCACGAGGAGCGCAGTCCAAACTACAACACCGTCTCAAACTGGGGCATGTTGTATCTGGCCGACGCCCTGAGCGAACGGCGCTTTCTCGAGGCGGCGGCACGGAATCTGCGACTCGTGCTAGACCTGATCCAACCCTGCGGCGAAGCCGACACCACCTTCAGTCATCGTCAGGATCGCGGCCAGACGGGTGCGAATTGGGGCGATTACTACGTCTGCAAGCGGCTGGCCGTCGAGTTCGGCGATGGTGAGTTCGCGCAGGCCGCCGATATGCAACTCGCTCGACTGGACGTCGGTTACACGCCGTTCATTCCATTGCGCTTCCTCTTCGATGATCGGCGGTTCCAGGAAGAAGACATCCCACGTCAACCATTGCCGGAGCATGTCGAGATCCGTTTCCGCGAAAGCCCCCTGTGGCACTGGCGCGAAGGTCAGACCGCCGCCACCGTTGTCGCCGATAAGGGCGGGCATTGGTGGGACGTGGTCTACGGACGCTGGGGCGCCCCGCCGCGGAACAACACGTTGATGAGCTTGCACCACGGCACGGCGATCATCGACGGAATCAAGATGCTCTGGGGCACGGGCGGTTGCGGCTTCAAGCCGGAAACGATCCTCTATGAGGCGGACGGCTCCCTGCGTATGGAAGGCGTGGATTGCGGCATGGACCACGTGGCGCACTACCGTCCGAAGGCGAAATGGGACTGGACGCACTTGCCCTTCGACCAACGGGCGCAGCTTGCGATTCGACGCCTGCCTGGAAACTCGTTCCGCCTCGAGGGCGAGATCGACGGCGAACCGGACTGCCACGTCAATGTACAACTCCTGCTGCGCGAAACCTGCCGCCTGTTGCGGACGGACGGTTCAGAGCTGACGTTGGCGCGTGGAGGTCGCACCTTCAGCGATGGTGGGGATTACCTGCTAAAGGGGCCTGATGGCTCGCACCTGCGCATCGCGGGCTTGCCTGCCAGCGAGTGTTCCATCGGCCTCGGCGACGGCCCCTGCATCGCCGGCCTCGCTGAACAACGCTGCCACCGACTCATCTGCGCGGGCTTAACGCCCTTCCACTTCGCCCTTTCGCTGATGCCCTGAATGGATTCTGACATCGTGACTAGGGTCAAACGTCAAAACAAAGGGAGGTTTTTTTGCGTAACTTAACGATACTTATGGCTGAGGTGTACCTAGGTTTGTGTGCCATGGCACCGGCGCAGATGGTGACCGGCGCGAAAATTCCCGGCTACGACGCGACGATGGGCACGACGAAGGACGCCCCGGCGGCCTACCGGGCGACCTTCCTCGGCGCATCGGCACCGGGCAATATCCTTTGGCCCGGCGAACAGGCTGCTTTCACGATCCAGATTCTGAATCCTGGTCAGGAGACGCTCGCGGCCACTGGACAACTCGAAGTGATCCACTATGCCACGCGGGGCCGCCCGGGCAATATTTGGACGCCGGACATGTTTCGTCTGGACATGGTCGGCGCGGTTCCGGTGTCGCTTGCCCTGCCTGCGGGCGGGTGGACAAATCTTGTGATCCGGCCGATGCTGCCGGAAATCAAGGGGGCCTATGCCTTGGTGCTGGATCTCGGCAAGGCGGGTCGGCAGTTCGTGACCAGCTGCGTGCGCACGTTTCGCGCCGAAAATTCTGCCGTGCAGTATCCGCAATTCTGCATGGACACCGGCGACATCAACGTGCTGACCCGTCTTGGCGCCGCGCCCAACCGCGTCGGCATCTCGTACAAACCGTCCACCGACCCCGACTTCGAGACGTGGTATCAAAAGTCTGTCGCGCGGCTGCGGGCCTACCAGACCGCACGCCTGTCGGTCACAGTGGAGATCGGCGGCGGCGATTTCTGGCATGCCAACCAGCCACTGGGCCGCCCGCGGACGCATCTGGACGAACAGGGCGTCATGCGCGACACCAAGTTCGATCTCGCTTGGTTGCCTTCGTACGACGCCGACTTCCGGCTCTTCACCAAGCGCCTGGTGGCCGAGTTCGGCTGGCCGCGCGGTCCAATCAACGGGATCAAACTATGGAATGAACCGTGGGAAGGCATGTCCATCTCCGGTTGGGGCGCCGACCTGCTGCGCTACCGCGAAATTTTTCGTGCGCTCTGCGAAGCGACGCGGGAGGCCTGTGCCGAAGCCGGCGTCGAGGTGCTTACCGGGGGCTGCGACTCCTCCTCCAACACCTTCGACAAGCTTTTCTCCGATGGTTCCGACGAGTGGCTGCAGTATCTCGATTTCTGCAGCATCCACTATCAGGGCATGCAGCCGCCTGCGACGGTCAAGGCATGGGTGGACCGCAAGGGGCCGCGCGGTCGCGTCCGCATCTGGGATACGGAGAGTTGGGTGGCGAACACGGATGATCGCGTGGCCGCCGTGATTGCGGTGAACCTCTCCACCGGACACGACCGGGCCGTTGGCATCTACGGCGGCAACGTCGCTTCGGGCGAGGGTGCCGGCGTGGTCTACCGGAACGAAGCCGGTCAGACGGCGCGCACGAACGCGGTCATGACGTGGTCTGTCGCCGCCGCTGTCGGTGCGGCAACGCACTTCATCGGCGAGCGCCGCTTCGAGCAATTGCTCTTTACCAACGGCCTGCCGTGGGTGCTGGTGTTTCGCGGTCGTCCGGATGGGGTCGGCCAGCCCGACCCTGAAGACGGCACGGTGGTTGTGATCGGCGATATTGGCGACGCCTTTGGGCACGACGACCTTCTCTTTCGCACGGCGCGCGGGCTCAAGGAGAACCAGCACAAGGACGCCCTGCGCGCCGAACTGGCGGACCTACCTGCCGATGCACCCGGCCCACGACGCGCGGAACTGCTGAAGCTGCTGCGGACGCCGGAGACGCTCCAAGGGGCGACGATGACCCTTGTAACGGATGGAGCGACTTTTGGACTCTATGATTTCTACGGAAATCCGGTGCCGGCGGCGGGCGGTAAGATCGTCGTACCGCTCGACCATCGCGGGTTCTTCCTGCGCGGAGGGGGACGCCCCGGCGATTTCGCGGCTCTCCAAGCCGCGCTGCGTGCTTCACGGGTGGACGGCATTGAGCCCCTGGCCACAGTGTGTCATGACATGACGCGCCCGATCGAGCCCGGCGCGGAGTTGCGGTTATCGCTGAACAACGTGCTCAACCGTCCGGTGCGCGGTCGCCTGTCGGTAACCATGGGCGGACTCACACTTGACCCGTCCGAGCAGGAACTGGTTTTCGGACCGCACGAAACGCGCGTGGTTACGGTTGCCGTTGTCGGTAAACCTGCGCCCGACAACCGCTATCCGCTTTTGCTGGTCTTCGATGCCGGCGCCGATGGACGGGCGGTGCACGAAGAGACGATGTCCGTGAACCTAATCGCCCGCCGGAGCATCGCGGTGGACGGAAAATTGGACGACTGGGCCGGTGCGCTGCCGCAGAGCATTGTGGCACCCGGATCGACCGGCCCGACGCTGACGGAAGCCGCGTGGCTGCCGTTCAAGGCGTTCGAGGCCGGCGTGACGCAGGGCTTAGCCACCGCCTTCTTGGCCTATGACACGAACGCCTTCTACTTTGCCGCCAAGATCACCGATACCACGCCCGACGAGGGGATGCCGCGCTACGAAACGTTCGATCCCGAGCCATACTTCTACCCGCAGACGTCCACGGTCGTGCGCCCGCCGAAGGCGGGAATCGCCCCGTTCCGCGCCAGCGACACGGAGACGCCGCAGACACTGGTGTGGCCTGAAGGGGTGCGGCGTTACAGTTACCGGCGCAATCCGGTGCTGCCCTGCGGCAACTCCCCCAACCACGACAACGTGCAACTCGCGTTCAACGTGCTGTCGGTGGATCAGAAACCTTGGTATGCGTGTCCGCCCGGAACGATGCCCGGCTACATCGGCTACAAGGACACGGACTACGAATATGCCCTCAATCCCGTGGCGTCACACTATGGTGGCGGCACGGAAATCTGGCGCTTGCAGGTTCCCGGCATGCCGCACAAGCACTTCTACCCGCGCCAGCCCAAGTCGCCCTTGGACGGACCCGTGAAGGCGGGCCAGCTTGCGATCCGGTACGAGGGGAATACGCGCATCGTTGAGGCGTCGATTCCGTGGTCGGAACTGCCGGACGTGAAGAAGCGGGTGGATGCCGGCCAGTCGATCAAGTTCTCCTACCGCGTGAACGACAACGCCGGTCGCGGCACGATGGAACTCTCGCGCGAGCGTAGCGTGGCCAAGCGCAACATTTCCTTCACGGCCGATTGGGTCGAACATTGGGCCAACGAATTGGATTTTGGCTGGGAGCGTTGAGAGGTGGCATTGAACCGTGGGAGGTAAACCGTGATCGGTAAAAAGATACAGATCGAAGACATGGCCATTGCGTTGACAGGTTGCCGGATTTTGAAAAAGGGGAGGAACATCTCACATGAATAGGGTTCGTGTCGCCGCCGATGGATGGAACTTCGAGCGTGAAGGCACCGGCGAGTGTATCACGCCGCTCGGCGGGAACATCCTCAATCCGCAACATCCGGTACAGGGCACGCTTTTCCAGCACTTCGACGCGGCGGATTGCGACCGTCGGCTCGGGTTGATGGCGGAACTCGGTCTAAATTGTCTGCGACAGGCCATCGGGGTGAACGAGGTGTTCGACCCGGACACCGGGCTGAAGGCCGAGGGCATGAGAAACTGGGACACCTTCATTGCGCTCGCCGAAAAGCACGGCATCTACCTCATGCCCGTCGGCGGTTACGTCGGCGGCAACGACTGGTTCGATGTCGAACGCTTGGCCGACAGCGGACGCCAACTCAACTGGGACTGCTCCTTCTGGGCTGCGTTTGCCGGCCACTACGCCGGGCATCCCGCAATCTGGGCGTGGGATTTGCGCAACGAATTGCTGTTCTGGACGCGTGCCCACATGGTCTCGCCAGGCTCGACCGACGAGCAGCGGATCGATGCGATGCTCCGGGATCGCTGGCCGCAATGGCTGGAGCGGAAGCACGGCAGTGTCGCGGGCATGAACCGCACGTACGGTTCGTCCTATGACGCGTTTGCCGATGTACCCGGGGCAGTCGGGTTCTTGGAGAAGCCGTTCGATCCGTGCGCGTACGACTTTCGTTGTTACCTGAACGACCGAGGCTACGACTGGTGCAAGCGCCAGTGCGAGGTCATCCGCGCCGTCAGCCCGCACCACATGCTCGTGCAGGGCAACAACGGATGGCTGTCGCCCGACCAGGATCTCTGGCTCGCAAACGGCTTCCACAACCGCGCGCTCCACGACCTCTTCGATTTCGTCACGCACCATCCGTATCCGGCTTGGGAGTGCGTGCCCGGCGGCCGGGGCGATCCGCTCGACGGCGGCGAACCGCTACGTTACTGGTTGAACGCGTGCATCGGCATGTCGCGACTCGATTTCTACAACAAGCCCGTCGTAATTCAGGAGTTCGGCTGGTACGGCGGAGGTTCCTCGCGTTTTCTGAACGAACTGCCTTACCGGACTGAGGCCGCGCACGCCGATTACACGCGCACGTTGACCGAGGCGCTGCTACCGCACACGAACGGTTTTGTGAACTGGCCGACGTTCGACATGCCGGAGGCTAACGATATTTCCAATCACGGCGGCATCTTCACCCATGACGGACGCCGCAAAGCACTCGCGAAAGTCTACGCAGACCTGACAAATAAGCTCAATGGCAATCGCCAGGTGCGCACAACAGCCACGACGACGCTGAGGTACTCGCTGGTGGGTCTATACACCTGCCGAAACTACCAAGACAAACTCTGGGACGAAGTTCACGAGGTCATTTGTGCGGGCGGCATCCCGGACTTTCAGTTCACCGGCACCTGAGCGACACACCAATGAAGGAGCAGATTGCAGCATGGCGGGCATGGGGTAACTTGATTGATGAGCTTGGGTATCTACTTTGCTCCTGTTGACCCTACCTGTAGCGTCATCCAGCGCCGCTACAACGTGCCGTTCAGCGGCTGGTCAGGCGCCGAATTGTTTCCTTCAATGACTTCTCGCTGACGTTGAAGACCACATTCATGCGACTTTCCATTTGCTTCCAATCAAAGCCATGGGATATGGCCGCGAGGATGAATGTGCCTTCGTAAACGTAAACGGTAGAGAACCTGCCGTCTTTTGGCACGTCGAAGTAGCCACTCGGATTCTCTACCATGTGCTTGAGGCTGTAGGACCCGTGTTGCGTGTTGATGGTCTTGCGCTTCTCCAGGCTCGAAACGAAATCACAGCAATACCCGTACGCTTGGGTCTGACCGACCAAGTGGGCCTCGTCGATTCCCTTGACTCCGCATTTCCGGGCCATCTCGATCAATTCCGCGTCATTCATTCGGTTTTCTCCTCGCCTAACGCCCGGTGTCATGCTTTCTGCGCACCAGCGACGAATAGTCTGCATGCCGCTCAATGCGCGAATCCGCGAATTAATAGCCAATCAAAATACTCGAGGATGGCGCTGACGAGCATTGCCCCAGACAGCGTCCAAAGGATGATCGCCTGAGCCTTGAAAACTACACCTTGCTTCTGAAACAAGCGGAACGTTATGACAACCAAACCAATGCAGACAGGGATAAGGAAAGACGGCATGGGCCAGTCTGCCCTTACACTAAAGAAAAAGACAGGAAGCACTAGTGTTGCGATCATATAGGCAACCAGGTTGGCAAACACCAGCCAAAGGAAGTGCTGCCAATTCTCACTTGAAGCCCAGTTGCTCTTTTGGCCGGTCGTGTTCATTTCTTTGTGCCGAACGTCAAGTTTGAACCGCTTCTAAAAGTCGCGTTCGATGACTTTGTTAGCGCTTCCTGTCTCCCATGTGTCAGAGTGTTTGTGAAATCTTTTCGTCTTAGCCATTGAACGGATCCGTCTGCAAAAAGGATGTTCCCGCCAAGGCCTTTGTGGTTCTCCGGTAAACAGTATGCCAAAACCTGGTTTGATCCCGGTGGAAAACAGAATACGTAGTTTGACCACGTGAGGAGATTGGTTATAGAACCTGGCGCATGCCCGGCACTCTTGCAGACGAAAAGTTTTGGTACCGTCAGGTCATTTGTGAGATTGAGTATGGATTGTGGGAACGCGTTGCTGTTGTTCTGCTGGTACATTCTGGCAACGATGCCAATCTGGTAAAGATTACTCATGCATAATTCACGGCGTTCCATCTCACGGGGCGAGTAACAAGGGCCCGGATTGATGGCGCTGAAGGCTAACAGCAACAGCACGAGAATACCTAGCCACCGGATTAACGTGCGGCCATGGAGGATGCAGTGGACGAGGAACAACAGAATTGCAACGCCGATGACTATGATGAAGAGCACGGAAGCCATTGTTATATCTCATGCACCAACATTCCAAAAAAAAACGGCAATCACAACACCGTGAAGCGAGTATAGGCCGGGTATGACGGGGGAGTCAAGCAAGAGCGCTCACGAAAACGGCTGTACTGTCCCGACTGCGGCTCGCCGGGGACGTCTCGCCCCACCTATGCGGGATCGAGGGAATCGAGGACGAGGAGAGGACAGGTGGAAATGTTGATTTTTTGAGTGGGGTGGAGGGTAATGCTATGTTTGCTGCGGGAAAATCGGGAAATCCAACCGGACGGCCGAAAGGGGCGCTCGGGGGACGGGCGCGGGCGCTGGCGGGCCTGGATAAAATGCTGGCACAGAGGAAAAACGTCGACGTGCTGGTCAAGGCGCTGGAGGAGGAGTTCCGGGCCGATCCGGTGCGGTTCTTCAAAACGGTCG
>CAZQKI010000125.1:3797-13131 GCA_964592855.1 uncultured Lentisphaerales bacterium | reverse complement strand
GGAAGATGGAGCCAACGATCCGAATCGAACGGACGACCTGCTCATTACGAGTGAGCTGCTCTACCTACTGAGCTACGTTGGCAATGGCTGCAATGAATCGGGGCAGACTATAGACAAGGCGGGGGCGTAAAGTCAAGCCGCATCGGCCTACAAGCCTTCCTCCCGGCGGATGGCGCTCCAGAAGGTGTCGCGCTCGAAGACTTCGTTGTAGTAGTCGCGCATGCGAAGTCGGCTGGCTGCCCCCTCGTCGAGAAAGATGCGGACATCGCGGTGCAACTGCAGGGCGGAAGCGGGGTTCATGGTGGTCACAGGGCCTTCGAAGGCGCCGGCAATCGCTGCCGCCTTGTGCTCGCCAAAGGCCATCAGCAGGCAGATTCTGCTTTCCAGAATCGTCCCGATGCCCATGGTGATGCACTCGACCGGCACTTCGCCCGGATCCTTGAAGAAGCGGGCGTTGTCGCAGCGCGTGAGGCTCGTCAGGGTCTTGGTCCGTGTGCGGGAGGCCAGCGACGACGAAGGCTCGTTGAAGCCGATGTGACCGTCCGCCCCGATCCCCAGCACCTGAATGTCGATCCCGCCGGCCGCCTTGATGTGCGCCTCGTAGAGGCGGCAGTGCATGTCGATGTCGGCCGCCAGGCCGTCCGGGAGGTGCGTATGCTCGGGGGGGATGTTGATGTGGTCGAAGAGCTGCTCCTTCATGAAGCGCCGGTAGGAGGCGGGGTGGCCGGGCGGCAGGCCGAGGTATTCGTCCAGGTTGAAGGTCGTGACCTTGCTGAAGTCGAGCCCCTTCTCCCGGTGCCGGCGGATCAGCTCCTGGTAGAGCATGACCGGCGAGCTGCCGGTGGCCAGTCCGAGCACGAGGGCGGCCTTGCGGCGCAACTCGTACTCGATGAAGGCGGCGACCAGCTTCGAGGCCTGCGCCGCATCCTTCTGGATGATGAGCTCCATTACTCCAGACCGAACTCTTTCTTGTTCACGGGATCGGAGACCCTGACGGTCGCATCGCCGATGGCGGCGCGGAGCAGGGCCTGCTCGTCGGCAGGTTCAGTCAGGGGGAGGGCGACCTGTCCGCCCTTGGCGGCGGAGCGCTGCAGGGCGGCCGTGATCTCGAAGCCGGCGTAGGCGCTGTCGAAGTTGCAGGCGTGGACCTTGGTGTCGTCGTCCAGCCAGTCGGCCATCTCCTGGATGTAGAAGGGCATGTCGGCTTCGTAGTTCATGGCGCCTTCGCCGGACTGGTAGCCGTCGCGCTTGGTGACGGCGCGCCAGCCGCCGTTGGTCAGGACCTCGGCGAAGCCCTCGGTCCCCTGGACGCAGATGCGGTTCTTGCCCCACCACTTGGCCACGTCGGGCTGGTCGGGGGCGCCGGCGCCCGCCTCGAAGTAGCCGCGGATGTTGTTCTCGAACTGGACGACGCCCGCGATGTAGTCGGGCGAGGGGTGGTTGTCGGCAAACTTGCTGCGCCCCGCCGCCTGGGCCATCGCCCACTGGGCCTTCGGCGCGCCCGCGTACCAGCGGGCGTAGTCGACCAGGTGGCTCAGCATGTGCGTCATCCAGCCCACGGTCGTAGCGGTCACGCTCTCGATGCGCCCCAGAGCCCCGCTGGCCGCGATCTCGGCGACCTTGCGGTAGTGGGGTCCGTAGCGATGCTGATGGCTGACCACAGCCTTCACGCCGGCGGCCGTGAGCATCCGCTTGATTTCAAAGGCCTCGTTGCTGGTAAGCGCCAGCGGCTTCTCGAAGGCGATCAGCCGGGCGCCGCTCGCGATTCCCGCCTGGACGAAGGGAATGCGGAGATGGGGCATCGTGCAGAAGCAGAAGATGTCGGGCTTGACCGACTTGGCCAGCGCGGCGGCGTCGGTCCCCGTTTCGGGATTGCCGAGCTTGGCCGCAGCCGCGTCGAGCCGCGCCTGGTCGATGTCGCAGATTCCGACAACCTTGAAGCGGGGATTCGCATTGAAGCTGGTGGCATGATGCATGCCGCGCTTGCCCATTCCGACGACGACGACACGGTAGGTTTTGCTCATTTTCTGGAACTCCTTGTTCTCTGGACAGTCGCGGTGGGCGTCAGCGGGAAGCGGTAAACAGTGAACAGTAAGCAGTGAACGGTAAACGGTAAGCAGTCAGTGGAGATGGGCAGAGCGAATCCGTGGCGCCTGGGCTAGGCCAGGCGCCACGGTGCAACGGCATCGGGCTAGGCGTTGGCCTTGTCCCACTCCTTGACCTTGGCGATCACGCAGTCGATCTCCTCGGCGGTCAGTTCGGGGAACATCGGCAGGCTGACGCAGCAGGAGGCATTCTTCTCGGCCTGCGTGGGCGAGCCGACCATCCGCACCTCTTTGCCCCAGGGATAGCCGCTCTGCTTGTGGATCGGGATCGAGTAGTGGGTCTTGGCGTCGATCCCCTGCTTGACCAGGAAGTCGACGAGGGCGTCGCGCTTGCAGGGGCAGTTCGTCTCGATCACATAGAGATGGAAGACGTGGCGGTAGCCCGGCGTGGCGTAGGGCAGGGAGAAGTTCTTCGCCCCGGCCAGGGCGGCGGTGTAGCGGGCGGCCCACTTGATGCGGGCGTCGGAGTAGCTCTTGAGGTGCTTCAGCTTGGCGCTGAGGACGCCGGCCTGGAGATCGTCCAGACGGCTGTTGAAGCCGAATGAGTGGTGCTCGCGCTTCAGCGAGCCATGGTTGCGGAGGCGGCGCACTTCGGAGTTGATCTTGTCGTCGTTCGTATAGACCGCGCCGCCGTCGCCGAAGCAGCCGAGGTTCTTCTGAATGATGAAGCTGGTGCAGACGGACGCCGAACGGTCGCCCTGATGGAAGGTTCCGCCGTTGGCATCGATGGCCTGGGCGTTGTCTTCGATGACCTTCAGGCCATGCTTCTCGGCGATCGCCCAGATGGCGGGCATGTCGGCGCACTGGCCGTACAGGTGGACGGGGATAATGCACTTCGTCTTCGGGGTGATCGCGGCTTCGATCAGCTTGGGATCGATGCACTTCGTCTTCGGGTCGCAGTCGACGAAAACGACGGTTGCGCCGACGACCCAGATCGCTTCGGCGGTCGCGAAGAAGGTGTTGGGGTGGGTGATGACTTCGTCGCCGGGGCCGATGCCCAGGGCCATCAGGGTCAGCCAGATCGCATCCGTGCCGTTGCCGACGCCGATGGCGTGCTTCATGCCGGTGTAGGCGGCGAGTTCCTTCTCGAACTTGTCGAGCATCGGGCCCATGACGTACTTGCCGCTCATCAACACTTCGTTCATGTTGGCGTCGATTTCCGCCTTGATGTTGTTGTACTGCCGCACATGCCCGTAGAATGGAACTGTCATCTTGCTTAATCCTCTCTGGTACTGTCTCTGTTGAAATGGCAACGCAAGGCGCTGCCTCGTTGGTTCACGCCGGGCTTCGGCCGGCACGCTGCGCTAAACGCTTCCCGACGTCCCTCTCGAAGCTCCGGATGGCCTTTCCGACCAGATCGACGACATTCAGCGCATCGTCCGTCAGAAGCGGCGAAAGGTCGAAAGCATACGCTAATTGTTCGACTTTGTCTACTCCATGTGATTCGAAATAGGTGGCGTTGGCGCGTCGGCGGCCCATTGTTGCGAGATCGTAGCGCTTGCCGCCGGCGATCTGCGAGTCGAAAACGCCCATCAGCGCCTGGGCCAGATGGTCGCGGCCGCCGACGTCGCAGACGACCTTTTCGCCGTCCACCATCCAGTCGAGCCCCCGCCAGACTTCGCAGCCGAGGAATTGCCGGGGCCGCAGCTCCCGGGGCAGGCGGCGGACGGCCTCGATCAGCGCCTGCAGGACCGCGACATGGGTGTCGTGCTTGTCGGCGGGGTTGTGGGAGTAAAGCACGTCGGGACGCGCGGCGCGGAGGATCGACTCGAGGTCGTCGACCGGCGCCCGGTTGCCGGCATCGCGCACCTCCCGGCTCGCGTAGGCGAGCTGGGCCATGAAGCCGTACTGTCCGATGCGGGCCGCCTCGTCCTGTTCGCCGTGGCGGATCGCCATCATCTCCGCATCGGAGCAGTCGGCGTAGACGCCGGCCCGGGGGCTGCCTGAACCGTTGGTGCAGGTGACCCCCGCAAAGCACCGGCCCGGCTGGCGGTAGCAGGCCAGAATGCCGTGGAAGGCCATGAATTCAATGTCGTCCTGATGCGCGCCGACGGCCAGATGCGTGACGCGGGCGCAGGCGGCAGCCTCGTCCGTGCCGTCGGGGATGAACAGGGTGGCTTCCGGCTTGGCAAATTTCATTCCGGTCTCCAGATGCATCCGGACCGGAGGGGTTCCCCCGGCGCGGCGGGGCTCATCACCCCTTGATCAGCTCGTCGGGTGGGAGGCTGGCCGCCACGACGGCCTGTCCATGACGCTTCGACTTCTCGTCGGGCATCTCGATTGTGACCTTGGCGGCGACCTCGGGAAATTCGTCGTGGAGCACCTGCGTGCTTTCGCGGATGATGATGTCCCCGGCGTCGCCGGAGGTGACGCGGCCCAGCGCCAGGAAGCGCTTGAGGGCGTAGAAGCTGTCGGCGTGCGCGACGGCGTAGCCGAGGAAGCGGCCGACGGCGATGAAGATGTCGCGGGCGGTGGCGTCGCCGGCGGCGAGGCGGCGCTGCACGTCGGCCAGGCGCTCGGGCAGCCCCGCACAGGCCGGGGCGAAATCAATCCCGGCGGCGACCGCCAGTCGCCCGACCGCCTGCTGCGAGAGGTATTGTGCGCCGGTGCCGAAGTCGCGGGACCAGTCGTCCTGCGGGCCGCCTTCGCTGCGGAAGTCGACGGGGACGAAGGCCAGTTCGTTGAGCCAGGAGGTGAGGCCCCCGTCGGCACCGCAGTAGCCGCCGGCGAGGCTGGTGCCGAAGGCCATGCCGAGGACGGGGCTGTCCTCCAGCGAGAGCGCCCCGGCCAGCGCGGTGACGTCGCCGTCGTTCATCAGCACCAGCGGCACGCCCCACGCCTGTTCGATGTCGAGGAACATCCGGCGGACGTGCGCGTCGAAATCGGGCTTGGGAATCGCGCGGAAGAGCGAGGCGATGCGCGCCTCGTTGTTGACGAAGACGCCGGCCGAGCTGCCGCCGATGGCGTCGACGCGGGGGAGGTGGGCGGCGGCGCGCTTGAGGCAGTCCTCGATGCCGTCGCGGTGGTAGCGCCAGTCGGCCTGGACGACGGGCGACCAGCCCACCTCCTCGGTGTGGACGACCTTGCCGTCGATCACGGCGGCGCACTTGCGGTCGCTGCCGCCGAGATCGAAGCCGATGCGGCAGCCCTTCCAGCAGCCGCCCATCCGGAACTTCGGCTCGCTGGCGTCCGGAAGCTCCGCCTCGCTGCAGGCCTGCACCGTGAAGGGTCCGCCGAAGATGGTCTCACCCATGACTTCGGCGTCGAAGGCACGGATGCCGCCGGGGCCGTAGTCCTTGGCCAGGCGGGCCGCCGCCTCGGGACAGCCGGTGATCCAGACCTTGCATCCGCCCTTCTGCCAAAGGAGGTATTTGAGCGTCCGCTCGATGTAGTGGTAGGTGGCGGCCGCGGTCGTGTCGTTCCAGGGGAGGACGTCCAGCGCGTAGTGGAAGACGGTTCCGTCGAGACGGCCCAGCGCGATGCGGATGGGGTGGCGCTTGGCTTCGGAGGCCACAAGAAGTCGGTAGGCGCGCGTCCAAAGGGCCGCCGGTCGGAAGCCGGGGTCGAAGGGGGCCGGCCGCTTGGGAATGGAGGCCTGTTCAAGTTGTGCAATCAGCTTGTTCATGAAAAATCCTTGCGAGACCGATGAGAAAAGGGATTGCGGGATTCTTTCATATTTAGGACGGTCTGTCAAAAGATCGTATCGCCGGCGCCCACAAAGGGCATTGACCGGCGGCGGTCGGTTGGATTATGGTATGCCGTCCATGGCACAAGCGGTGTCCGCCCCCGTTTTTTTTGGCAGTCGCTTCAGGAGATTCCGATGAGCAACCTCTATCCGGTGACGGAAATCGGCGACCAGCCGGTCATGTTCGTGGACGACGCCATGCTGGCCGCCAGCACGGGCTTGACGCGGCAGGTGCATACGTGGAAAAAAGCGGGGGAGGGCCCGCAGCTCCAGGCCGACCGGCCCTGGGAGAAGTCGCCCATGTCGCCGGCCGGCGTCATCTACGACGCGGCCTTGAAGCAGTGGCGCATGTGGTACGGCGCCGGCCTCCTGGCCACCTCGCCAGATGGCGTCCGGTGGGAGAAGCCGTCGCTGGGGCTGTACCGGCATGCCGGGGCGCCGACGAACGCCTGCGTCTACGAGGACGGCACGCCGGTGCGCGGCTGCCAGGTCGTGTTCGACGATCCGTCCGAGCCCGATCCCTCCAAGCGTTTCAAGATGATCACCTACCGCCCGAACTACTATCTGGCCTGGTCGGCCGACGGGCTGACCTGGCGTCCGGCGCAGACCGACCCCGTCTGGGCCAACGGCGCCGGCGACGGCCTGGAGGAGACCTCGTTCTTCCTCCGCGAACCCCGCCACGACCGCTACCGCGGCTACATGCGCGTCTGGCAGCGGCATCAGACGATCCGGACGGTCTCGCTCGGCGAAAGCCGCGATCTGGTGAACTGGAGCGGCCCGAAGATCATCTGGGAAGCCATGCCGCACTACGGCTACGGCGCGCAGATGTATGGCATGGCCGTCGTCCACGAAGGCGGCCTCTACTGGGGCCTCCCCTGGATCTGCTACACCGACGAGCCCCTCGATCCCGCTTTGCGGCAGACGATCCGCTTCAAGCATGCCTGGAGCCGCGACGGCGTCGCCTGGAAGGCCCTCGCCCCCGAACAGGACGCCGTGCCACTTGGCGCGCCGGGCGCCTTCGACGCCTGCATGATGCTGTGCCACTGCCCCGTCGTCGTCCTCCCCGACCGCCTGCGCCTCTACTACACCGCCTGGAACGGCCTGCACGATGTGCCAGGCGATGGACGCCAGTCCGCCATCGGACTGGCCGAACTGCGCCGTTGCGGCTTCGTCTCGCTTCGCGCCGACGCCGAGGGAGGGCTGCTGACCGAACGGTTCCTCTTCCGCGGCGATTCGCTCCGCATCAACGCCCGCACCGCCCCCGGCGGCTCCATCGCGGCGGAACTGCTGAGCGACGGCGGACAGATCCTCAAGCGATTCAGCGCCGCGCGCGCCGACCGCTTCACCGGCGATGCCGTCGACCATACGCTCACGTGGGATGGATCGGGCGACCTCTCCGGGTTCTTCGGTCAGAACCTGATGCTGCGCCTGACGCTCGTCAAGGCGGAGCTGTTCGCCTTCCAGGCCGCCGGCGCGCCGGAGCGGTTCGCCGCCCCGGTCGGTCCGCCGCCGGTCCTCTGCCGCGGGGTCTGCGTCGATCCGCCGGTCATCGACGGCCGGTTCGACGACACCTGCTGGCAGGATTTCAACCACACCGGCGTCGCCGCCGACTTTGTGCAATTCCAGGAGAACCTTCCCGCCGCGCTGAAGACGCGCGTCGCCATCACGCGCGACGCCGCGAACCTCTATCTGGCGATCGACTGCGAGGAGCCGCTTTCCGACCGCCTGCCGGAGACCGCCCCCGACGGCCCGCTACGCTATGCGCGCGACGAGACGGTCGAGGTCCGCCTCAACGCGCCGGGCCAGGGGACCTTCTTCAACCAGTTGATGATCACCTGCGCCGGAGCGACGCAGCACAACTGGTTCAGCGTCGAGGAGGGGGGCAGCCGCAACGTCGCCCCGGTGGCGTGGACGGCGCGCGTCGCCCGGATCCCGGGCCGCTGGTACGCTGAGATCGCGGTGCCGTTCGCCGTGC
This sequence comes from uncultured Lentisphaerales bacterium, assembly GCA_964592855.1. Classification (GTDB taxonomy): domain Bacteria; phylum Verrucomicrobiota; class Kiritimatiellia; order RFP12; family JAAYLN01; genus JAAYLN01. Next base: position 5,366 of record CAZQKI010000125.1, on the reverse strand, counting down.
TCGGCACCGAGCCGCCGAACCCCGGCGACCGGTGGATGATGAACATCATCCGCCACCGGCATCTGGACAAGACCGGCGACACCTCCTGCTGGTCCTGCATGTTCGGCGCCAACCACCGCAACGACCGCAGCGGCCAGCTGGTTTTCGAGGCTTGACCGCGCCTGATCGACTGCGTCGCTACGGCTTGACGTTCATCCCGGCTTTGGCGGCAAGGGCTCTTTGCCGGGCGTCGAAGGCGAAGAAAACCCGCGCGCCCAGCACGGCGGCGGAAGCGACGTGCAGAACATCCATCCCGCGGGTGCCAGTCTTTCCGTTATGGGCCAAACTTGACCATCGGCGCATAAATATGCGAATATGCGCCTATGAGAACCATGATCGATATCTCTGACACGCTGAGCAGGCGGGTCAAGATTCGGGCCGCTCAAGAGGGCAGTTCCCTGAAAACGCTCATCACACGGGCAATCGAGCGCGAGCTGGGGTCGGCCGCTGAAGTGCCGGTTCCGTCGGTCGCGCCCAAGCTGCCAGTGCTGAAAAGTCGCAGGCCGGGCGCCCTGCGAATCTCGCCGGATGAGATCAGCGAACTGCTCCTTCGCGAGGAGGCTGCGGCGTATGCGGCAGATGTGCGACGTTAACGTCCTCCTGGCGCTGGTCACGGAACGGCATGCGCACCATGACCGCTGCAAACGCTGGTGGAAGGGCCGTGAGCACGCTTCGCCGCTATTGATCTGCCGCGAGGTCCAGATCGCGCTGCTTCGCCTGCTTTCCACCGAAGCGGTCATGTCGGAGGATGTCCTGACATTGCCACAGGCGTGGTCTCTTTATGCCTCCCTGCTGACATGCGGCGGGTTCCGCAGCGTTCTGGAGCCCCGCGGTCTGGAGGTCGAATGGGAACGTCAGTGTCGCCCGTTCAAGCGCTCGCCCAAAGTCGTGATGGACGCCTACCTCGCGGCGTTCGCCATCGCCGGGGGGTACACGCTGGTCACGCTCGATGAAGCGTTCGCGAACTTCCCCGGCATGTCGCTTCTCGTGCCGGACTGAGCAGTCAGGCTATCGAATCCAATCTTTGGAATTAAATGGCCAATCGTCTGTGCGAAACGGGCTGGCCGGGAGTCCGGCCCGGTTGTAAAGCGACACTTCGGGATTGCCCGCCCAGCCATACCGGACGGCAATGGGTTGCTTGATGTCGGAACTGGAGACCACCACCGTGTCGCCCTCGATCCGCGTCTCAGCCCACACAAATCGCCGATCCGCACCGGCCACGGCAAACCCTTGCACACCGGCTGCGGCGCAGTTTGTCAACCCGCTCCCCAGTTCCTTGAAAGCCACACGCACCCGGCCATCCTCGACGGTAAAATGGTCAAACAGCGGTCCCGACGGAACCACTTCGGCCTTGGCGTAAACATGACGCAGCGCCCACGCGGCCAGGCGCAACCCCACGTCGCGTTTGTTCCTGGGATGAACCGATTCGGCCTCGCCCAGATCAATGGCCACCGCCATGCCGGTATTCGTCACCGCAAGTGTCTTGAGCTGGGCCTCGCGCAGTCGCGCCCACGGATGATCGGTGGGACG
>CAZQKI010000125.1:0-3697 GCA_964592855.1 uncultured Lentisphaerales bacterium | reverse complement strand
GTTGCTCCCCCTCGGGGTCGGCCTTGCGCTTTTCGTAAAGGTCGACGCTCGCCTTGAGTTCAGGATCGGCCTCCAGCCGGGCCAGCCGCGTCCACCCCTCGGCCGAGGTACCGCCGTGGGAACTGTTGATGAGGCCGACGGGGACTTCCAGTCGGCGGTGCAGTTCGCGTCCAAAGAAATAGCCCACTCCGGTAAAATTATCCATCGTCGTCGGCGTGCAGGCCTCCCATGAACCCTGGACATCCTCCCGCGGCAAATCGGAGGGGTTCTCCACGATCCCGACGTTGAAGAGCCGGATGAGCGGCCAATTGGCCGCGGGCACCTCCCGATCAGCATCCTTCACGCCGGTGCCCTTGAAGGCCATGTTGGACTGTCCGGAACAGATCCAGACCTCGCCCACCACCACGTTGGTGAAAACAACCGTGTTCTTTCCGGTCACGGTCAGCGTGGCGGGCACGCGCGCGGTGTCCAGCGGCGGGAGGGTTGCGCGCCAGCGTCCGTCCGGAGCCGCCGCGCCAGCCGCGCTATGCCCCGCAACCGTGACCGTCACCTGCTCGCCGGGCTCCGCCCACCCCCAGATGGGCACAGGCCGGCCTTGCTGAAGGACCATGTTGTTGCCAAAGATCGCCGGGAGACGGACGTCGGCCCGCGCGCTCATGGCAAGCAAGCCCAACGCCATCGGAATGACCGCGAACGCCGCCCGCCTCGACCGGCAGAGGCCTGCAGGCCTGTCCGATTTCATTGCCTTGCTCATTGTGTGGTTCCTTGCTTGCCGGTTAACGGCTGATCCTGTCGAGGCGGCCGGTCCCGAGTCCATCGACTCCTTCGAGTGCGAAGATCTTTCGCAGCGCGGGAATATGAACCGCCTCAGCCACATGCGGGTTCCATCCCTGGGACCAATGCTGGCCATCTCCGCTGACAATGTCGCGCGCCCCGTTGCGGTCTTCCTTGGCATCCCTGGCCAGCTCCTCCCAGTTCTTCCACGTCTGCTTGCCGTTGGTGGGCGCCCACTTGTGCATGGCGATGAAGTAGTCGTGGACGCGTCCGGCATGACCGGCGGGGGCGCGGTAGAGATAGGGCGCGTGGACCGGATCGACCGGCTCGCTGTAGATGGCGTCCAGCGCCTCCCAGTAGGCACGCACCCGGACTTTCACCTCGTCGCGGAAATCGCTCATTTTCATGCTGACGAAGATCGAGCGTGTCCGTATGCGGTCCGGATTGACCGCCGCGAGGTCGTCGAGGATGAAATCGGTCATGATCTGCACGGCGTCGCCGGCGGCGCCCCCGGGACGGAGGAGACCTCTTCCGTTGCCGTCGTTTTCACCGGGCGTCCAAAGGGTGAACACCTTGCGGTAGCCGAGTTCGAGGCCCTTGGCCATGGCTTCGCGCCGCATGGCCCGGCGCTGCCCCGTGCCGATGTAATCGGAGTTGCTTTCCTTCCCGCCCTGGTACCACGACCCGCCGCGGGAGTGGTTGACGAACAAGCGCCCCGGTTGGCGAAGCTCGCGCGAAAACATGTAGATGGGCGCCCCGCGGAATGCGCTGGTGCTGTCGCCCTCGACGACGATCAGCGCATCGAGCGGCTCGCGCAATTTGGGGAAGGCCTCGCGGTCGCGCTTGACCCGCGCGAAAACCTCGTCGCGCGACACGTGCGTGTTCGGCTCGTAGCGCACCAGCTCGCACGGGTTGTTCCACACCCCTTCCCCGCACTGCATGGACTTGGCCGAACCGTCGAGGCCTCCGAGGCTGAACAGGCGGGGCACGACCTCCCCCATCGGGTCGGTGACCCGTTCATGGAACGGGATGCCGTTGACCAGCAGCTCGTGCGCCACTTTGCCGGGAGGGACGGGTGCGTCCGTTCCGGCATGGCCGTAGTTGATGTGAACATGGAGCCAGCCGGAGCCGTCGCAGTGCGGGCTGTAAAGCTGCTTGTCCAGGTTGGAGCCCGGCGAATAATGCAGCCGCCCGCGGAAGTCCTCCTCGTCGATTTCGCCATGCACGCCGAGGCGTCCCCAGGCTTCGGGGGCTTCCGAAGGATCCTCCGTGCGCGAGAACCCCGCGAAGAAACCGCGGGCATGGGGGAGCTTGTCCACCTTGATCCAACCGGACAGGGCATGGTTGGTGACAACCTCCGGGGCCAGTTCGGCCAGCAGGTTTTGCGTCTTGCCGTCCGGCTTGATGCCGCCTTGCGGATCCGCCTGCACGGCACCCGGCAGGGCCAGGGGGGCATAGGCATGGCCGGCCTGTCGGGCTGCGCGGAATTCCGCCAGCGGGATGGCCGCGGCTCCGGCCTCACGGATCATGGGGGCGTAAATCGACAGCTCGCAGGGGAGCGGGCTGTCCGCCGCCGGGCGCAGGGCGATGTCATATTTGCCCGCGCCGGTTTTGAACGGCACACTCACTTCGGTCCATTCGTCGGGGGCCTCGAAAACCGTCCTGGGCCCGTCGGCATCCGAAGTTGACCCGAGAACGAATTTGCCGGTGGCGTCGCCCTTGCGCTTCACCCGGACCGACAAGATCCAGTCGGCTTCCGGCAGCTCTGGGTGCTGGGCGCGCACCAGGAAGCTCTGCCGCTGCGCAGGCCCGGTGAACGCCAGCGTCAGCGCCTCGTGCCGGCCCAGCGGGTCGGCAACTTCCGAATCCCAAATCACGCGTCGGTGCGTGTGTGAACCGTCCTCGTCCAAGGACACTCCCGATGCCGCCAGCACCTGCCGGGCCGGCTCCGCCTCCGCGCCCCGGCGGCCGGTGTTGGGCACGAGGCGCCCCGCATGCTGAACCAGGCCGGTCGTGGCCCATTCGTAAGCGGGCGCCGGCGCTGGCCGTGCGGCGAACACGAGGGTCGGCAGCGCAAGGGCTGCGGCAGCGACGTGCATCCATCTTGGAAATTCAGCGGGTTGGTAGCGACGCGATGGGGGCATCGTTTGGATTTTCCACATGGTGTGTTTCTCGTCCCGGTCTCAGCGGATCAGGAGCAGCGTCCCTTTATCCGAAGGAATTGTGAGGGTCAGATAGGGTCGGGGGCCGGTGGCGAGCACCGTGGGGTCAAGACGAACGAGGTAGATTTCGTTCCCGGTGGGTCCCACATAACTCACGCTGGCATCGTGGTTCAGGCGAAGCCAAACGATGTCGCTGGTGCGGTTGTTAAGGTAAGTGACCAGTGCCGCACTCGTCCCACTCACGTAGACGTTGTTCGCAGGAGTGGGAACAATGTAATCGGCCAGGATCAGGGTCTTGGTTCCATCCAAAGCGCCCATATAGAACAGGTTGGCGAGGGTGTTCGGCAAGGTGGCAAGCGCGGCACTGTAACCGACGCCATAGAGATCGATATTATAGGTGATCGGCGGGCTGAATACGTTGTCGGGCTGGCTATGGAACGTCGCTGCAGTAATCGTCCCGACCCCCGCAAGATCAAACGGTACCAGAGTGTTATGTTCATCGTGTGTGGCACCGTCGGAATAGTACTGGGGGCCAACAAAATAGGGGCCGTCGGTGTCTTTTGTGTAGGTGATCGACCCCGTGTTTCTCTTTCTCAAGTTTACGGGGTCCAGCGAATAAAGGGTGTTTGTTTCCGCCAGCGCACTGGTTAGCATGGCGGACATGACTGAGCCAATTGTGATCGCGATCAGATTCTTCATGGTGTGCCCCCGTTCATCAGCAATCGTCGATGAATGATAACAGATGGCCGCTTGTGCGTGCA